>CAWBKT010000039.1:0-18505 GCA_963789385.1 uncultured delta proteobacterium
AAAGTGGTAAATTGAAGGCGAATTGGTATAAGATGGCAAGGAGCGACATACGTTATGAGGGAGAAAAAAATTCGGGCGGAAGCCCGAAAAGGATGGGAAAAAGCCGGAAATTTTCTGCTAGCGAAAACTAGCGGCCGATCAGGCAGACGTTATATCGAGAACGGTTTTTTAGCTGACGGCTGAAAGCTAACTGATCTATTAGCTTTTCCTCGAAGTTTTGGTAATGACGGCGCTCAACTGCTGACTGACCTGATCGCTGCCGCACTGGCTGCACTTGATTTTTTCCGTTTCCCGCTCTTTCATGCTCATAATGAGGGAGAATTCTTTACCGCATTTTTCGCAGATAAATTCATAGGTGGGCATGCTGTTCCTCCAGGTTTTGAAGAATAATTATGAGCTTATTTTATACTATTAATTCTGCCTGGCAAGATTTGATTGATTCTTGGGAGTTATTGTTTCTGAAACCAGGGACCGGGAACCTTACCGGATGGCCAAAGGGTCCTGGGGTGGGGCCAGGTTGTTTATTCTGCCGATAGCCCGGAGCATTTGCGCCTTTTGAACCTGGTGGTCATATAAGGCATTGCTGTAGTTGACCCGGACTCTGGTGAGCAGGGTCTGGGCATCGATGACATCGGTAGCCGTGCCCACCTGCTCCTTATAGCGTTCTTCATTCAGGCGCAGATTTTCTTCGCCCTGGTTAACCGCATCTTTGGTTACGGCAATGCGTTCGGCAGTCTCTTTCAGGCCCAGGTAGGCGTTCTGCACCTCAAGCTTGATCTGCTCGGCCAGGTCCTTTTTTTGCACGGCCAGTTGATTCACCCGTTCCCGGGCCTGGGAAACCTGGGCCTGGGTGTCGAACCCGGAAAAGATTTTCCAGTTTAGCCCCAGGATGGCAAACCATTGGGTCTCATGCAAAACCCATTTGCTCTGTTGATGATATTGGCCGCCCATGGCATAGACACGGGGAAAATGGCCGGCCCGGGCTTCGGTGATAGTTTTTTCCCCCTGTTTGACGCGGCCCTCCGCCGCCTTTAAATCGCTGCGGGCGCCCAATGCCTCCTGGGTGGCGTCTTCCAGGTTTAAATCCGGAACCGGGGTAATATTTTCATCTTTTAATCTATGAACGGCGTGAATCGGTTGACCCAGGAGTTTATTGAGGGAGCCCTGGGAATTGGTTATGGCATTCTGGACTGAAATCAGCCGCTGTCTGGCATCGGCCAGGGCAACTTCAGCCTGCAGGACATCGTTATAGGTGACGACGCCAAATTCATGGAGATCCTTGGCAATTTTGAGATGGTCACGCAGTTGCGCCACTTCCTGTTCGGCAATGGTTTTGAATTTTTCGCTGCGCAACACCTGAAAATACGTCTGGGCTACCAGCAGGAAGACGTCATCCCGGTTTGCCTGGGTCTCCATCTGGGCCACTTCCTTGCCGATGGCCGCTTTTTTATAGCGGGAAGGGGTCGCCCCAAAATCAAAGAGAGTCTGCTCGGCAGTTACGGTGCTTTCCCAATAATTGCGATTTAAAAAGGTAAAAGGTGGAAATCCCGACCCGGAGAAGA
Source organism: uncultured delta proteobacterium (assembly GCA_963789385.1). Lineage (GTDB taxonomy): Bacteria > Desulfobacterota > Desulfobaccia > Desulfobaccales > Desulfobaccaceae > Desulfobacca. The sequence goes on from CAWBKT010000039.1 coordinate 1,563, forward strand.
GATACTTGCGTGGATCATCGTAAACCTGTTGAATGGTATTGGCCTTAATGGAGGGCAAAAAGCCGGACCGGGCCCGGATGCGCTCCTGTTCCGCAATAAGTTCCTGCAGGCGGCTGACCTTGAGGTTGGCGTTTTCCTTCCAGGCCAGTTGAAAAGCCTCGCTCAGGGTCAAGGACTGGCCCCCGGTTTTTGGGGGTTCGGCCAAAGCCGCAGCAGGCAGCAGAAAAAAGACCGCCAGGACAACAGCAAATAAATAGTGCATGAAGAAACCTGAAAGGGTTAAAGCAAGCCTCACCTGCCGAAAATTTGCCCGCGCCATTCTCGCAATTATGGCGCCTTTCTCAATTTTTCGTGTTATTATGAGAGCTTACAAGGTAGTTAGGCGAAAATCTCTCCCCACGGTTTCCCGGCCTTTAATATTATCTTAGGGCCGAAAATAACCCGGGATGGAGATTGGAAAAAACTGCTTATCAGTGATTACCATAGGCTAATTTCCACTGTCAAGAGAAAATCCATATTATGCTTGACAGACAACCAGCGATGACGGAGATTTACATAATATTCGAAAGATCCGCTTTCGGATAATCAAGTTTAAATTACGTAAAGGCAGACATATCATGAAATTGAGTATTGTGATTCCGGTATATAACGAGGAAGCTACCCTGGCTGAAATAGTCAGGCGGGTGCAGGCAACCCCTTATGACAAAGAACTTATTATCGTCGACGATGCCTCCGGGGATCGGTCCCGGGAGATCCTCCAGGGTCTGGTCAAAGACTATGACAATATCAGGCTTTTTTTCCATGACCGCAACCAGGGCAAGGGCGCGGCTCTGCGCACCGGGTTCAGCCAGGTGACGGGAGACGTGGTGCTCATTCAGGACGCCGACCTGGAGTACAATCCTACAGATTATCCGGAATTGCTGAAACCCATTGAAAGGGGCGTCGCCGATGTGGTCTACGGCAGCCGTCTTATCGGCGGCGCCCCGCATCGTGTCTTGTTTTTCTGGCACTATGTCGGTAATAAAATGGTAACCACTTTGTCAAACATGTTTACCAATCTGAATCTTACCGACATGGAGACCTGTTATAAGGTTTTTAAAGCCGAGGTTCTGAAACCGATAAAAATAAAATCAGACCGATTTGGAGTCGAACCGGAATTGACCGCCAAGATTGCCCGCCAACGCTGCCGGGTTTATGAAGTGCCGATTTCCTACGACGGCCGCGATTACAGCGAAGGGAAAAAAATCACCTGGAAGGACGGTATCGCGGCGATATATTATATCATCCGTTTCCGATACTGGGATTAACCGGAAGATAAGGGCGTTCCAAGGTTATAAGGTATCTTCTGTTTACCCTGGTCCCATACAGATGTAAATTAAACATATAAGAATGTCTCGAATTAACCTAACCCATAAAGTATTTCAGTTAATCCTCGCACTCTGGTTCGTGCAGCTTGTCTGGCTGGCCTGGCATTTCGCCCCGGAGGCTGTCGACGTCGGCCGTAGAATAGCCACCTGCCGGGCGGGTGAAGCGGTGCGCCAGGAAGAAGCCTATTATCGCTGGCTGAAAGAACTGGAAGCAGTAATGCCGCAGTCCAGCGCCTATATTTTTGTGGACTGCTATGAAGCCGGCAAGGATATTGAGGCGGGATATATCCTGTATCCCCGGAAAATAGTGACGGTAAATCCCATGGCCACACCGACGGTCCTTTTTGAGGAGATCAAGAAGAGAGAGGCCCGGTATCTGGTTCTCCGGGAGTGTAATCTGTATCCGCAGTGGCAGTTCCTGTTCCAGCCTGATAACCCGGTATTCCATCCCTTACCCGTGTCCGGGCCAGGCATGATTTTTCAAGTGGATCTTCAGAAGCTGAAGGGTGGGTTCTATGATTGAAACAGCCTGGATGCTGGTGCGCCTGCTGGCGGGCCTGGGGTCCATCGAAGCGGCCGGCTACGCCCTGTTAATCCTGGTGCTCCGCCGGCGCTCCGGGTTTAAGCCGCTGGAACGATTGTCCCTGGCCTTCGGCCTGGGAAGTTTGGGATTGACTATCTGGATGCTCCTGCTCAGTTTCGCGCAGGTGCCGTATTCTTTGGCGACCATTGCCGTTCCCTGGCTGGCCCTGGCGGCATTGGGAGTCTGGCCGGCCTGGAAACGGGGCTGGCTTCGGGAGGATTGCCGGGCCGTGCTGGCTGTGGGGCAGTCATTGCTGACCCGGGGGGCAGCCGGCATTTTTCCAGGCTGGAAAAAGTCTTGCTGCTGCTGCTATTGCTGGCTTTTGGGTTCAGTTTCCTGCGGGCGACGCTGTACCCGCTCTGGGCCTGGGACGCCCTGTCGACCTGGGGCTTGAAAGCCAAAGCCTTTTACCTGGCCCAGGGATTGGATCTGAGCCGGACTGATATTCACAACTACTATCCCAACCTGGTGCCGCTGCTCATGGCCTATATCTACCTCTGGCTGGGGAGTGTCAATGATCACCTGGTACAGGCCCTGTTCCCGCTTTGGGGAGCGGGCATAGTGTTGCTGTTTTATGGTTTTTTACGGCGACTCGGTCTTGCCAGGGTTTGGGCCCTGGGGGCCAGTGCCTTTCTCATGTTAAACGGGGCCACGTTTCTGACGCATTTTTTTATTGCTTATGCCGATCTGCCTCTGACCTATTACCAGTTGGGCGCCGTCGGCCTGCTCTATCTCTGGCTCCGGGGGGAGGCGCCAACCGGCAGCGGTCCGCTGATTACCTGTATGTGCGGCGGCATGGCCTGGAGTAAATACGAAGGTTGGCCCCTGGTGCTGATAACGTTCCTGGCCGCCGGCCTGACGCTCCTCTGGCTCCGGCCACCCCAGCTTCTCAAAAGGCTGGCAAGTTTAACGCTGATGGGGTTGGGAAGCTGGTTTTTTACCATCCCGTGGCGACTTTTTGTCAGTTGGCGGGGTATTGAGGTTGGAAGTGATCATATCGGCGGTTTTTATCCTCACCAGTTTCTTCAGGGCATCTGGCCGGTGCTTAAGGCCCTGATTTGGGTGCCTTATTTCGGCCTGCTCTGGCCGGCCATCTTCCTTAGTTTTATTCTGGCGGGCACGGCTCTCTTCCGCACGCCGCTGCTATTTCTGGGCTTGTTTGTCGCCGGTAATCTGGCCGCCCTGGCTTTGGCTTATGGGCTGGTGCCGGCTTCGCCGGCGGAATTTCCCCTCTATGTGCGGGCCACGGTGGATCGCCTGCTGTTGCACGTGGCGCCGGCCAGCGCCCTGATTTTAGCCGTTCCCCTGGCATCTCCGGGAGTGTTTTCAAAGCCTCGAGGATGATTTTATTTGACCCGGTATCGGTGCAGTTATAAAATAATTAACATCGTGAGCAGTGAGCGGTAGCGAGCAGAAAAAGGCAGAGGTAATAAACTGCGATTGTTCTGTTTTCAGGCTGCGTGGTATCCCTCAAGATATAATAACTTGTAAACACATAAAAATTATATTTAAAATGCCATCTTTAGCCTCTGGTTGGCATGGAGGAGAGAGGGTTGGGAAGGGAATAAGCTGTAATCAGGTTAACAATGATCAGCAGGGTCGGAAAAGGAACGAATCATGAAAACGGTGATCGTCATACCGGAAAGATGCGTAGGGTGTAAGCAGTGTATGATCGCCTGTGCCGTGGAACATTCTCAGAGTAAAAATCTTTTTGCGGCCGTGAGTGAGGCAGTACAGCCGCGCCCTCGCCTGCGGGTATATCCCGGCAGCAGCCATTTTGCCTTTGTCAATAAGTGCCGTCATTGCGATCCGGCCCCCTGCCAGATGGTCTGCATGCCCGGGGCGATCAGCCATGATCCGGAAAGGGGAACCACAGATATCGATCCCCACCGCTGTATCAGTTGCGCCATGTGCGCCATGGCCTGTCCTTTCGGCGTCCTGCGCTATGCCTCCACGTACGAAGCCATGGAAAAAGGTTCAGTGGCGTTAAAATGTGATCAATGCCCGGACCGGGAACGGACCGGACGGGTGCCTGCCTGTGTTGAGGCCTGTAAAGTCGGGGCTTTAAAATACGGCACCCTGGCCGAGGCCATGGAATTAAAGGGGCTCCGGATATCCAAGTCGGTATTCGCCACCCTCCAGGGCACCGAAAGTATAACCACGGCAGTTCCGGGTCAGATCAGACTCTGGCGGCAATTGCCGTAAATGATCATCGGCCGCCAGACCACCTGGCGGTTTTTCCTTCTGTTTCATATGAATTGGCTGACTCAATCACCCCAACAGGCGCGTCTGTTGACCATTTCGGCGTCTTTTGTCATCGGCTTACTGCTGATGAGCGTAAAGTTCTATGCCTATTGGCTGACGCAGTCTGCGGCCATCCTTTCCGATGCCCTGGAATCCATCATCAACGTGGTGGCCAGCGCCTTTGCACTGGGCGCGGTGGTGCTGGCGGCCAGGCCCCCTGACCTTAGCCACCCGTATGGGCATGGCAAAATTGAATATGTTTCCGTGGGTTTTGAGGGGGCGTTAATATTTTTGGCGGCCATCGGCATTTTTATCAAAGCTGCGGATCAACTCTGGCATCCCCGGGCCTTACCCTCCCTGGAAACCGGTTTAGGGCTGCTGGCCGCAGTTAACCTGGTGAACCTGGCCTTGGGTCTTAGTTTAATATTTGTCGGCAATCGGACCCATTCCATCACGCTGGTGGCGGATGGCCGGCATATCCTCACCGATGTGTTTACTACCGGCGGGGTCTTGATCGGTCTGGGCCTGGTCTGGTTGACCGGTAAAATCTGGCTGGACGGGGCTACGGCGGCGCTGGTGGGTGTCAATATTCTCTATACCGGCTGGAAGCTGGTGCGCCACTCCTTCGCCGGTCTTATGGACGCCTCCGATTTCCAGCTCCTGGAAGAGATTGCCGTGGTCCTGAAAGGGCATCGCAAACCTAGCTGGGTGGATATTCATCAACTCAGGGCCCGGCGGGCCGGGGAACGCCTGTATGTGGATTTTCATCTGATTTTGCCCCAGGAATTCAGTCTGGAACAGGCTCACCGGGAAGTTAAAGAGCTGGAGCAGATTTTCAAGGACCATTACCGGGATCAGGCTGAAGTCATTATCCACGTGGACCCGTGTAACGGGGATCGGGAATGCCCTATTTGCGGATATGATCCTTGTAAACATAGAAAGGCTGAGGCCGCCTGGCAGCGGGTCTGGCGCCGCGAGGTGCTGGTGGACGGGAGGGAAGGAGAAGCCGATGAAAAAGCCGCAGATTCATCTGCTTCGTAACAGGTTAACTTTCAAAAAGCAGCAGGGCTTTTTTGACATTTTTAAGAAGCTCATCAAATTTATCGGAGCGATATTCGTCGTACAGGCCGCAGCCGGCATCAGCCAGTTTGTCAAAGACATTGGCGCTGTCGATATATTCCATTAATGTTTTGGTGGCCGAAATAAGTTCCTTGCATTGATCATCCATGGCGGACCTCTCAGGTTGAATTTGATTCATTACGTACATACCATCAGCAATGATCCGGGGCAAGATTTTAATGAACTAATGAGCATTAAAAATAACGGGTCCGACCGATTATAAATGTCTCTCGGCCATAAAGACGAATTTCATAATAATGAGTAATCTTAGAATCAACAGGGAAAAACCTTGACGACACTCTATAAAAAGGATAACTTATCAAAGTTACGAAATAGGCACGTAGCTCAGGGGGAGAGCACTACCCTGACACGGTAGGGGTCAAGGGTTCAAATCCCTTCGTGCCTACCAGGAAAATTAAGGGGTTACGGTTAAAAGCCGTGACCCTTTTTTGCTTTCTGTGACCATTTAGTGACCGGTTGCCCCAAAAAGGGTGTTTTCCAACCGGCAGACGGCATCTTGGTTGGCGGGTTTCATCAGGTGGGCATAGACGTTGAGGGTGACAGTGGGGCTGGAGTGCCCCAGCTGGCTTTGGATATATTTGATGTTCTCACCCTGCTCGATGAGGAGGCTGGCATAAGTCCCATAATCCTTTTCTCCCGTAATTATTTCTCAGCACCAACTTTTCTTGACAAAAGGTCCATGATTCATTATTGTAAAGATGAGCGGTGAGACCTTTGCGGGTCCCTGGGGCATGGTCCTTCCATCTGGTAGCACAAACCCCGGGGCCATGGCCTGCAAGGCACGCTCTTTTTTATTTTGGGGGCAGATAGATACTGTCGTAGCGGACTTTCCCCTGAAAAACTTCATACCAGCTGTTGTCCTGCCGTTCATATTTCCGAAATATCCCCCAGCAAAATACATCCGCTGCTTGCAGGCAGTGGTTATTTACCGAATCTTCATGGATTATCCTGAGTCTCACATCGGGTGGGAGTCGGTTAACCAATTCGTTTTCAATATAGCTGTTAAACTCTCGCCTTTCCTTTTTATTCTTCCTTTTGTCCAAAACGAGATTAACGGCCTCCACGGCGTTTTCCAGGGGAAGTTGATCCAGGATCAGACGGGCCAAGTAATTATAAAGCCTTTCTTTCTGCTTTTGCAGTTCGGCATACAGACGTTCTTTATTTGTGGTGAGGGCATACAGACCGAAACGCACCCCGGAAAGCTGTCGAAAAAAAATTCTTTCACCTCAAAAGTAGTGGTGTTTCCTTTCAGTTCCGGCACTAATCTGCGGCGCTTGCTTTTGGGATTGAGCTTTCGGGCCAGGGGTTTCTTTACCGCCCCCGCTACCGTCCGATTCCTGGTGGTGGTGCTTACCGCCAAGATACAGATGGTAAAAAAACGAGACCGTCCTTTTTTGGCAGGGTTAAATCCCAAATCGCCGCTTTCATCTAAATAAAAAAACCAAGGACCAGTCATAGTGTTGAATTAAAAAAAGAAAGCTGTGTGGATTTTTTCATACCTTGGCACAATTCGGGAGAAATTGTCAATGTTCATGTTAACTGCAGTCGTTTTCCGCCCGGCCCGGATTATGAGCAGGGTGGTTGAGTTTCGATTGATTTCTTGTCGCGGTCATTATCGTATGTCCTACATTGATGCCGGATAATCAGGCATAATTCCTCCTCCTATCCTGTTCCTATAATACCATGAAATAGGAAAGAAATTCGAATAGCATGATAAAATACGATAGCTGATATTCTTATCAAGTCATTACTAATAGTTCTGATAATAAAAAAGAGAAGGGAAGCATAGCAATGATCCAGGGCAGGGGTGAGGGGATTATGAGGCTGTCAGACGGTCGCCGGTTGGGTTATGCCGAATATGGCAATCCGCAAGGTTGGCCGCTCATGTTCTTTCATGGGACGCCGGGTTCCCGGATAATGGCTCGGTTTGCCGGACCTAAAGCCCGGGAGTTGGGGGTGCGTTTGATTGCCCCGGACCGGCCCGGGTTTGGGCGGTCGGATTTCCAGCCGCACCGTCGATTGCTGGATTGGCCCCGGGATGTGGAGGAGCTGGCAGATGCCCTGAACCTGGAAAGATTCAGTGTGACCGGAGTTTCCGGAGGCGGGCCGTATGTGGCTGCCTGTGCCTGGAAAATGGGTATGAGGCTAAGCAAGGGCGGGATTATCAGCGGTTTGGGGCCGGCGGACCGGGTCTGGCGGGAATTGGGCCTTGGCCACCGATTTACTGCTCTGATGATGCGTCAAAGCGGATTAATTAACCCGATTCTGCAAGTGTTGGCCTGGGGCGCGCGGCGGCGTCCGGAGATGATCATCAAAGCCATGGGCCTGAGGGCTTTTGGGGAAGATAGAAGAATTTTATCAGAGCCGGAAGTGCAAGCGACACAAATTGACAGCATCGTTGAGGCTTTTCGGGGAGGGCCGCAGGGAACAGCCCAGGAACTGGAATTGTTCAGCCGCCCCTGGGGCTTTGAGGTTGAGGACATCAAAATACCCGTATATCTGTGGCATGGCGAGGCCGACGCTATCGTGCCGGTTAGCCTGGGCCGCTACCTGGCTGATCATATCCCTTATTGTGAGGCCAGGTTTATCCCCAAAGCCGGGCATCTCTGGATTTTTGAGGGGTATGGGGAAATTTTTCAGGTATTGCAGAGAAATATAGTTAATTTGTAATGGATTGTCTTGCAGCAAGCGGGGCTGCCTGCAGTAATTCGCTCACGGTGACAAATCGATACCCCTGATTCTGCAACTGCGGCACACAGAGGGCCAAGGCACGGGCTGTCTGGCTGCCTTTGCCGTTGGCGTGCATGATAACGATTGCCCCGGGTCGGGCTTTGGTCAGAATAAGGTGCGAAATTTTCTCGGCGGTCTGAAGTTTCCAGGGATCGGCGGTGACGATATTCCATTGGATGGCCGGAAGGCCCAGCCGAGTGATTAGTTGCAGGGCCTCGGGACTGTGGCTGCCATAGGGGAAACGGAAAACCAGAGGCACTTTAGGGATCTTGTCCATTTCCGCTGGAGGAATACCTCGGGCCTGAACTTTGCCGGCCAATTTTTGCCAGAGCAGTTCATATTGCGCCTGGGTCCGGAGAATCTGGGCCAATATGTGCGGTTCGGACAATACCTTAAAATTTGGATGATCCCAACTATGGTTGCCGATTTCAAACAGGGGGTCAGCCATGAGTTGCATGCCGCGCTCGGGGTGAGACTGCAGCCATTTTCCACCGGCAAAAAAGGTGGCCTTGATTTTTTCAGTTCTCAGAAAATCCACAATATCGCCATCGTAGCCGGTAATTTCCCCGGGGCCTTCGCAGAGGTCAAAGGTCAAGGCAAGAATTTTATCGCCTTTAACCGGGGGTATCGAGTGGATGAGGTTATGCAGTTCCGGAGGCAGGGACGGCAAAACATTCTGGCAGGAGGGGGGAGGCAATGGCGGAGGAGCAGGGCGAGGTCGGGGAAAAGTGGACTTCTTCTCCATTGGGGCGCCTTTAAGTTCGGCTTCGGTCCAACAGTTGTCCAGCACTTCTTGAGATCCAAAGGTCAGCGCCGATGCGGCTGGTGAATGATTTTCAAGGGCCTCACTCTGTCCGGTTTGAGGCAGGAGCAGGAAAGGGAGGGATAGCAACAGCAGGATAAAGAAGTAAGGCTTTTTATTCATATACCAGTTTTGAAATTTCCCTGATCGTGGGAAGCACTATCATCAATATCGGCTGTTAGTTATTTTTAAGAGATTTTTAAAACTGCGGCGCCCTGGATATCGCCTTGACGAAGCAGATTGAGGGCTCGATTGGCATCCTCCAGGGGGAAGGGTTGAACTTCGGTTTCAATAGGAATCCTGGGAGCCAGGGCGAGAAATTCTTCGCCGTCCTGACGGGTGAGGTTGGCCACCGAGCGGACCACTCTTTCGCCCCATAAAATATCATAAGGAAATGATGGGATGGCGCTCATGTGGATACCGCCGCAGACGATTACCCCGCCTTTGGCGGTGACGCGAAGAGCTGCGGGCACCAGGGGACCGACGGGAGCAAAGATGACGGCGGCATCAAGGGTTGCCGGCGGTCTCGCCGTGGAATCGCCGGCCCAGACAGCACCGAGAGAAAGGGCAAACTGCTGAGCGGCGCGATCTCCCGGCGCGGTGAAGGCGTAGACTTTTTGACCATGAAAAATGGCGACCTGGGCAGTGATGTGAGCGGCGGCGCCAAAGCCGTAAATTCCTAAATGTTCCACATCTTCGCCGGTCAATTTATAGGACCGGTAGCCGATCAAGCCGGCGCAGAGCAGGGGAGCCAGGTGGATGTGGCTGTAGGACTCCGGCAGGGGAAAACTATAGTTCTGGTCGGCGACCGTGAACTCGGCAAAACCGCCGTCGAGGGTATAGCCGGTAAAATCAGGATAATCGCAGAGATTCTCCTTGCCTTTAAGGCAGTAACGGCAGCGGCCGCAGGTATGACCAAGCCAGGGAACACCGACCAGGTCCCCGGGTTGAAATCGGGTCACCTGGGAACCGGCAACCAGCACCGTGCCGACGATTTCATGTCCAAGGATCAGGGGCAGTTTGGGGGAGGTAAGCTCGCCGTCGGCAATATGCAAATCAGTGCGGCAGACGCCGCAGGCATGAACCTGGAGGAGCACCTGAGTGGGGCCGGGGACGGGAAGGGGAATCTCCCGCAGCTGGAGAATTCCCCCCGGAGAATCTAAGATCATGGCACGCATTTTGGCATGGACCGCCATAGATCACACGGCCTGAAAATATTTTCCAGGCCTAGTCGATTGATGCCTGGATTTGTTTGTCTAGATATTGCTGCACCAGGATGTCCGCGGGTAACGTCTCAACCCCGGTGATAACTTCTATACCCTTCCTTTGAAAAAATCTTTTGACCTTATCACCCATGCCGGCGGCAATAATATGGGTAACTCCCTGGAGATCCAGCCAGGCAGGAAGAATACCAGGTTTAAAATCAGGGGGTGAGGCCTCGGTCTGATCAGTGAGACGATGATTTTTGACAGTGATCAGAGCAAACAGCCGACTTTGGCCGAATTGTTGAGATAGCTGTCCATCCTGGATAGGGATGGCAAATTTAGAAACACCCGGTTCCCGGGTAACAAGACGTTTCTGAGGTTCTGTTTGCCCGACGCCTTGCAAAACCGCATCGACGACCTGGTTTAAAGCCTGGAAGAAAGGACTTGCGGCAGTATCCACATCGGTCAAACGGCCATTATCTGCAGCTTCGACAATTTGAGGATCAAAGGGCAGGGAACCGATGATCTTCAAACCCAGGGATTGAACAGATTTGTCACCCGTTGCGGATCTAAATAAGGGAATGGATTTCCTACAGTCAGGGCAGACGAGATGGCCCATGTTTTCCACCACCCCCAGGATATGCATGTTCACCTTTTGACAAAAATTTACGGATTTGCGCACATCGGCCAGGGAGATCTCCTGGGGAGTGGTAACGATGACAGCCTGAGCTTCAGGGATGGTATGGGCGACGGTGAGCGGTTCATCACCGGTTCCCGGTGGGGCGTCAATAATCAGGAAATCCAAAGGTCCCCATTCGACCTCGCTGAGGAACTGTCGAATAACTTTATGTTTAATGGGGCCGCGCCAGATCACGGCGGCATCCCGGTCTTTCATCATGGCTTCAATGGAAATGATTTTGAGATTTTGGGAGACATCGGCAGGCAGGTTATATTGTCCGTGAAGCAAATTCACAGGTTCCCCCAAGCCTAACATGCGATAGACATCAGGTCCATGGAGGTCCACGTCAATAAGGCCGACGGCAAAGCCTCGGCGGGCAAGAGCCAGGGCCAGGGTGACGGCGACACTGCTCTTACCAACCCCTCCTTTACCGCTCATTATTACAAGTTTATGTTGAATCTGTTCTAAAATCCAGCGAATCTGGCCTTCATCAGTTTGAGCCTCGTCGTCGGTTTTATGATGAAGCTCACAGCCTTCGCAGGAGCCGTTATCTTGTTGTTGAGAACACTTATCCATGGTGATTGTTGCCTCCCAAAATGACTGCAATGCCCATTAATCGAAACGATATACTTTCCTGATTTTCTGTTTTACTTCCCACGTACAGCTCAAACCCTGGGGAAAGCGGACTAAATCACCGGGGCCGATGTCGACCTTTTGCCCGTCAGCGCAGGTCACGGTAACCTGTCCTTCTAAGATATACGCAGTTTCATTGGAGTCGTAGGACCAGTCAAAGGTGCTGGGTTCGCATTCCCAGGGACTCCACGTATCGACTTTTAAAGTTTTTAGCTTTTCCGGAGTTGGGGTCTCTTTGTCTATATTGGCCATTTCTATAACTCTTTCATAATAACGTAATTTGAATAAACATTTTAATCAAGTCGGTAATTAGGAGCTTCCTTGGTAATCACCACATCATGGACATGGGATTCCCGCAATCCGGCAGGGGTAATACGGACGAACCGACCCTTGCTCATGAGTTCCGGCACAGTTTGGCAGCCGACGTAGCCCATCCCTGATCTTAAACCACCCATAAGTTGATAAATGATATCAGTCAATTTGCCGCGTTGGGGGACTCGGCCGACAATACCTTCGGGAACGAGTTTGGATTCCAATTCAATGGCAGCCTGTCCATAACGGTCTTTGGACCCTTCTTTCATGGCCTCTAAAGACCCCATACCGCGGTAAACCTTATAACTGCGGCCCTGAAAAATTACGGTTTCGCCCGGGCTTTCTTCGGTGCCGGCAAAGAGACTGCCGATCATAATACTGTCGGCTCCCGCAGCAATGGCCTTGGTGACATCACCGGAGAATTTGATGCCGCCATCGGCAATGACCGGAACATCATGTTGATGGGCGGCGCGAGCACAGTTCATTATGGCAGTGATCTGGGGGACGCCAACACCGGCGATAACGCGGGTAGTACAGATGGAACCTGGTCCGACTCCCACTTTGACGCCATCAGCCCCGGCTTGAATGAGATCCAGCGCGGCTTCATAGGTACCGATATTGCCGACAATGAGTTCAATCCGGGGAAATTCCCTTTTACTGTCACTCGTGGCATCAAGGACCATTTTGGAGTGGCCATGGGCAGTATCAATAACGATGACATCGGCTCCCGCTTTGAGAAGCGCATCGATGCGAGCGGACCGATCTTCGCCGACGCCGACGGCGGCACCGACCCGTAAGCGTCCGAACTCATCTTTACAGGCATTAGGATATTTTCTAATTTTCTCAATGTCTTTGATGGTGATAAGCCCTTTTAAAGTAAAGTTATCATCGATCACCAGGAGTTTTTCAATGCGATATTTATGCAACAGGGCTTTTGATTCTTCGAGGGTTATGCCGACGGGAGCAGTTACCAGACGTTCCTTGGTCATAACATCTTTCACCGGTAAATCCAGATTCGTTTCGAAACGGAGATCACGGTTTGTAACAATACCCACTAATTTACCATGCTCCACGACCGGAATTCCGGAAATCCGATACATCTCCATCAGATCGAGAACCTGACTGATTTTGGCCTCGGGATTGATGGTAACGGGGTCTAAGATCATGCCGGATTCTGATTTCTTAACTTTTTCAACATCGAGGGCCTGACGCTCAATACTCATATTTTTATGAATAATACCGATACCACCCTGTCTGGCTAAGCAAATGGCGGTCTCAGATTCGGTAACCGTATCCATGGCTGCACTTAACAGAGGGATGTTAAGTTTCAGATTTCGAGTCAAACGGGTTTCCAAATTGACATCGGTGGGAAGGACGGCGGAAGCAGCCGGCAGCAGCAGTAAATCGTCAAAAGTAAAGGCGTCGTTGATATGATTTTCGGCCATAGACAATACTCCTAAAAAAGGAAAAGGACTGTATCTTAAGAATTAAACTTAAAATATAGCAATCAAAACCAGTTTCGTCAATTGCAACCCCAAAATACCATATTAAGATAGGCGTATAGGATACGTTTTATGAATCAGAAGAAAAGCTGATGGATTGACAGGTGTGAAAACTACCTTAAAGTATTGGGAAAAATCTTTTAAGGAGTTTCTTGACCGGTAAGGACAGAATGAAACCGGAGGGAATATCGTTTGGCAGATGGAGATGTCATTCAGGCATCCTGACCGGCTGCGCAGATCAATTCGATCAGGTGATACATCGGCAACTTTATCTTATGTAGATTGAGTATCTTTTGAAGGTGCAGCAGGCAACCAAGATCAGAGGAAACAAGGGCAGTTGAGTTAGTCGCCAGCACCGATTGAAGATAATTCGAACCGATGGCCAGGGCAAGATCCGGATTTTTAAAGGAGAAAAAACCACCGAAACCACAGCAGGAATGATAAGTTGTTAATTCCGAATATTGCAGATGTTGAATGGAACCTAAAAATTGCTTAAAGCCCGGCAAAATATTCAATTGTCTGGCGGAACAGGAATTATGAAGAAATATCCTGCCCGGCCACACTAATGGGAAAGGCAGGGGCAGAAGTGTGCCAAGCCATTCTGTAAATTCAAAGACCAGAGGTTGCAATCGCTTCAGATTGGCGGCATCGGCTGAATTTTCCACCAGGACAGGATAATGGCGGCGGATGGTCAGAACACATGAGGAACTGGGGCAGATTATGGGCTCGCTGGCCGTTAAACACCTGGAAAAAATGACGCATCAGACGACGGGCAGACTGCCAGTCTCCGGCATTAAAGGCAAATTGGCCACAGCAGGTTTGAGCCTCAGGGTAGTTCCAGGAAATATTTAATTTATCCAATAAATTACAGAAAGAATGGGCAACATGCGGCGAAAATTGATCGATATAACATGGAATAAAAAGTTGAACAGTCATAACTTTATAGATAATTGGAAGAATCGGTTGCCATAAAGAGGATAAAAATTTCTGGTTAAATATTAATAAAATATCTGAATAATTAAAAGTAGTTAAAGATATTATGGTTAATTATTTGATACGCACGGCAATCTTTTCCGGGGCAACTTTTGTTACCTCAAGTCCATCCGGTAAACTAACCGCGACTTTGGCCTCGTATAAACCAGGTTTTAAATTCTTGAGATTTATTTGAGCAGAAATATCTTCCGAACGAAGTAATTCCAGGTTAGTGATGGGGCCACGGACCGTTATAGAGACTTTAGTGGGATCGAGTTTCAACGGACCGGTGGAGCCGATGGGAACGATAATAATGTTATGATAAATTTTGGTGTCAAGTTTTGGTTTGATGGTGATTTTAGCAATGAGAGGCTGGCTGTCGAGGTAGGTCAGGGCAAGGTTCTGGAAATCCAACTCAACATCTTTGCTGACAGATGAACTTAATTGACTGATATCAATGGGTATCGTATTGACATATTTCAGTTGATTAATTTCATTTTGTGGACCTCGCAGCAGAACCTCTTTGGGAGAGATGGCGACTTCTCCAACTTCAAAGCCCGGGGCGGGTGAGCCTTTAATGACGGGCTAAACTTCCAGCCGACGAATAATAGCTTGATCTAATTCAATTGTTACGGCACTAGGCCTGATTCGGGTGACAACGACGCCCCGGGGGAAATTTAGCCCGCCGGGAGTAAATATTTCACTGCGGGAACCTGGTTTAGCACCGGCAAGATCGATTTGTTTGTGGAGCTTTTCGGTGCTTAATTCTCGAATGACGCTACGGGGACCCTGAACACGAATTTCAAGTTGTGAAGGAATTTCGTTAATGATCATGATATTTTTCGGCAGATTGGTAATTTCGAGAACCATTTGGAGAGATGTTTCAGTCCGTTCTTCCGAACCCAGGGCCAGCCAGGCAACGAGAGCCAGTAAAAGTGCAAAAAACTTTAAGCCTTTATTTTTTTTCAAAGAAGCGAGATATTTGTTCAAGCCAGCCCACTTTTCCGGAATTTTCTGTAGCAAAAATATCATTTAAGGAAATAAGGAGTTGAGTGCGACTCAGACTAGAGCTTAATTTACCTTCTTGGGCCAGGGATATTTGACCTTTTTCTTCCGAAATAATAACGGCCACGGCATCTGATTGTTCAGTAATGCCGATCCCGGCGCGATGCCGGGTTCCGAGGGATTTGTCGAATCCTGTCTGCTGTGTCAAAGGCAGTACACAACCGGCGGATAGAATCTGATCGTCTAAGATTATGGCGGCCCCATCGTGGGTGGGACTGCCGGCCAAAAAAGGTTGACTAACAATTCTCGACTGACAGTGGCATCAAGACGGATGCCGCCTTCCTGGAAATCGCGTAATTTGCTCTGGCGCAATAAGACAAAAAGGCCGCCATATTTTAATTTTGCCAAAGAATCTGCGGCCGCGGCAATCTCTTCCAAAACCTGTGGTTCGGAATAGCCGTAGCGAAAAACAGCTTTCCGGCCAACTCTGGTCAACATTCGGCGAATATCAGATTGGAAAAGAATAATAATGATTAAAACCAGACTTTTGGCAAAACTCTCGAGGAACCATTCGAGGGTAAAGAGATCAAGACGACGGGCGCCCCAATAGGCCAGGAGCAGGATCAGAATTCCGGCGAGGACTTGAATACCTTGAGTCCCACGCAAGAAGAGCAGTAATTGGTAAATGAGGACGGCTGTCAGGACGATATCGAGCAGATCCTGCCATCTCAAGTTAAAATAATTAAAGACCATGGATATAAATTAAGAAGAAGTTGTCACTGAATTAGCCGGGTCACAGAGACGGCTGCCATTACAGTAGTTAATTGTTTGGCTAATAAGACATTGTGGGTGCGAATAATTTGAGTTCCTCGGGTCAGGCCGACGGCAATGGCACCTAAGGTGCCGATATCGCAATCAATTGCTGGTTGATCTAATATTTTGCCGATAAAAGCCTTTCGAGATACCCCAGACAATAATGGGCAGCCCAACTCATGAAATTCCGCCAATCTGCGGATAAGTTCCAGATTGTGAGAGAAGGTTTTGCCAAAACCGATGCCGACATCCAGGATGATGTTTGAGGCGAGTATTTCATGAGAGAGGGCAAAATCACGGCGTTCGGCAAGAAACGTTTTGATTTCAGCCACCAAATTATTGTAATGGGGGGCTACTTGCATATTTTGGGGTTGTCCCTGCATGTGCATTAAAATGACGGGTACCCCGGAGCGGGCCGCGAGACGGACCATATCGAGATCAAAGCGCAGGGCGCTGATCATTTATTAAATTGGCGCCGGCATCCAAAGCGGCTTGCGCAACTTCAGCCTTATAGGTATCAATGGATATGGGAATATCTGAGTTCCGACGGATAGCCTGGATCAGGGGGATTACCCGGTCCAGTTCTTCGGTAATCGGGACGGGAGCGGCAAAGGGCCGGGTTGACTCACCGCCGATGTCGAGTATATCGGCGCCATCAGCAGCCAATTTCATAGCCTGAGCAACGGCGGCAGCAGGGGAAAAGTAGAAACCACCGTCAGAAAAAGAATCCGGAGTAACATTAACTATACCCATGAGCAGAGACCGTTGGTTCAGGTCAAAGGTACGGGTTCCGACTATAAGTAGGGAGGGTGGAGTTAATGGTGTCATTTAAGCATGGATGGCCGGTGAAATTGTTGGGTCAGGCATATTTTCCGGAGGAGGCTGGTCTCCTGGGACATGTTGGGAGACGATGGCTTCGACTTAGTCACTAGCCAAAGTTTCTTTTTTCAAGTAAA
>CAWBKT010000040.1:0-23552 GCA_963789385.1 uncultured delta proteobacterium
AAAGCGTTGTCAGACCCATTGGCCTGTGGTAACATCTGCATTACCATTTTCATAAATACTTTCGATATGTAAGCGAATCACGTCACACTTTTCCCGGGAGGATACATGGAAGGCAATCATAATTTGGACGCGGTTTTTCGCCCCGGCAGCGTTGCCGTCATCGGCGCCTCCACCGTGGCCGGAAAATTAGGGCACGACATTCTCTACAACCTGATCCACGCCGGTTTCTCCGGCCCGATTTTTCCCATTAATCCCAAGGCCGATGAGGTCCTGGGATTGAAAGCTTACAAGCAGATCGGCGACGCTCCCTGTCCGCCGGACCTGGCGGTGGTGGTCATTCCGGCCCGGGCCGTGGCCGGGGCCATTGAGCAGTGCGGCCAGGCGGGGGTCAAGGGCGCCATCGTCATTACCGGCGGATTCGCCGAAGCCGGGCCGGACGGCGAAAAGCTCCAGGAGGAGCTGGTGCAAACCGCCCGCCGCTACGGGGTCAGGCTCATCGGTCCCAACTGCCAGGGCCTGAACAATCCGCATCACAAACTGTGCGCCTCCTGGCCCCTGCTCACCACCCAGGGGGGCATGGCCTTTATTTCCCAGAGCGGCACCGTGGGCGCGGCGCTCATGGACTGGGCCTCCCAGGAACAGTTGGGGGTCAGCGTTTTCCTCAGCCTGGGGAACCGGGCCGATATCGACGAAGCCGACGCCATCGAATATTTTAATCAGGACCCGCATACCAAGGTCATTGCCCTGTATCTGGAAGGGGTGAAGCGGCCGATATATTTCCAGGATGCCCTGGCCGGGGCCACCAAGCCGGTGGTCATCCTCAAGGCCGGCCGCACCGCCCAGGGGCGCCTGGCCGCCGAATCCCACACCAAATCTCTGGCCGGCAGCGACAATGTCTATGACGCCATTTTCCGGAAATATAAGGTTCACCGGGCCGATACCATTGAAGAGCTGTATGATTTTGCCAAGGCCCTGGCCTATTACCCCAAACCCAGGGGCCGGAGCCTGTTGAACATCACCAGTTCCGGGGGTGCGGCGATTCTGGCCATCGATGCCGCGGAAAAGCTGGGGTTTGAAGTGCCGCCGCCCTCGGCGGAGTTGCAGGAGAAACTCAAGAAAATCGTGCCGGCCCACTGTGCCGTGGGCAATCCCGTGGACCTCACCGGGGACGTCATGAGCGACCCGGGCCTGTACGTTCGGGTTATCGCCGCGGCTCGGAAGGAATATGACAACCTGGTCCTGATCTTCGGCGACCCCATTCCCGATGCTTCCCAGATCGTTACCCCCGGTCTGCATGAGCTGGTGATCTTTATGGGGGGCGCCGAGGTGGAACGGCAGGAAGTGCCCCTGATACACCAGAAGGGGATACCGGTTTTTCCGACGCCGGAACGGGGCCTGGCGGCCTTGCATCAGTTCTTCCGCTTTGACCCGCCCCCGATCAGCGTCACCGAGGAAATTATCACCCCGGCGGCGGCGCCGGGACTGAGCCTCATGCCTTCGGGCGAGGCGGCGGCGTTGCTGGCGAAATACGGCATTCCGGTGGCTGCCTGCCCGCTGGCCACCACTGCGGACGAGGCGGTGGACCTGGCGGCGCAATTCGGCGGCCCCGTGGCCCTGAAAATTGCCTCTCCCGATCTGCCTCACAAGACGGACATAGGCGGGGTCCGCCTGCATCTGACCACCGAGGCGGAGATTCGGGAGGAGATTGACGACCTGTTCAAGACGGTTCTCATGCACGCCCCCGAGGCCCGCCTGGACGGGGTCACCGTCTCCCCCATGGCCAAACCCGGGGGGGTGGAGATTATTTTAGGGGTGTTCACCGACCCGCAGTACGGCGCCACCCTGATGTTCGGCCTGGGGGGGATCTTTACCGAAATCTACCGGGACGTGCAGTTCTGCCTGCTGCCGGCCAATGAAGATGAATTCCGGCGGATGATCCGCGCCATTAAAGGCTATCCTCTCTTAGCCGGGGCCAGAGGACAGGCCCCGAAAGACCAGGAGGCCCTGGTGGAGATCATGAAATCCCTGGCCAGGATGGCCACGGCCAACCCGCAACTGGACCAGATCGAGCTTAACCCGTTGCTGGTCTACGAGCGGGGGGTGTTTGCGGTGGATGCCAGGGTATATAGCCGGGTGAGCGGGTGATAAGAAAACCATAGGAGCAATCTTGGCCCGTGCCCGCGATGAACGCGGGCACGGCCAATTTCGGCGGCCTCCTGATTTTTTTGTCCTAAAGGGCCCACACTTTTTACTGACTTCCCAAAAACAAAAAGGCGGGAGGCGCGCCGCTTTCCCGACCTACCAAAACTTATAACCGGTCACCGGTTCCGTGAGATTTAACCCGATGGCTTTATGGGAGAAATAACTTGAAGACCTGGTCCTATCTTTGTTATATTTACATCATCCCACAATGACTCCTCCCCAATGCGTGAACCTCAAATACGGAGTTTTCTCATGGAAAGCTGCGGACGCGCCCTTTTCCTGGCTTGTGTACCTGCTGGCGATGACCAGAGGAGCCCTCGCGGTGGCCAATCCTTCCCTGGTCTCGGCGACGCCAACCGAGGACCACTGGAGAAAGACGTCGCCGGACGTTGGTCTTTCGTCAGCGGCGGAAACTCTCGGCAAACTGCCCCTGGCCTTCATCGAAAACCAGGGTCAGATTGACCCGAAGGTGAAATTTTATGCCAAGGTCCCCAATAGCTCGGTCTACTTCACCTCCCGGGACCTGGTTTTAAGCTTCTCTGTCCATCTCGGGGGTGAGGCGACCGCCGGTGCTCGGGAAAAGCGACGGGGCGCCTTTCTGCGGCTGGTCCCTGAAGGCCTGAGTCCCCAGGTTCGCCTGGTGGGGCAGGACCGGCAGGAACACCGGGTCAATTATTTCGTCGGCAACGACCCAGGCCGTTGGCGCACCGGTATCCCGACTTTCCGGGCGGTGATTTACCAGGAGGCCTACCCCGGCATAGATCTGCACTTTTACGGCACCGGCCGATCCCTGGAATACGATATCATCATCAAGCCCGGCAGCAACCCCAGCCAGGTGAGATTTCACTGCCCCGGGGCCCGGAGCCTGGAGATCACCCCAACCGGCGAGCTGGCCGTCAAACTTCCCGGGGGCCCCACCCTTGTTCACAAGCAACCATTGATTTACCAGGAGATTAACGGCGTCCGGGTGAAGGCGGAGGGTCGCTTCAAAATCCTGGGGGACCCGAAACAATGTCGCTACGGCTTTCAAGTGGCCTCGTACGACCAGCAGCACCCCCTGATCATCGACCCGGTCCTGGATTTTTCCACCTTTCTGGGAGGGAGCTATGCCGATCGCGGCCAGGCAATTGCCGTGGACCGCGCCGGCAACCTCTATGTGGCCGGTTACACCACGTCCTGGAATTTTCCCATCTGCTACGAGGGCAGCCACTTGTGGCCGTATGTGGCTGACGATGATGCTTTTGTGACCAAGATCAAGGCCGACGGCAGCAGAGTCGTCTACTCTACCTTCCTGGGGGGCGGTGGCCGGGATGAGGCTCATGGTGTGGCCTGTGACGTCTCCGGCAACGCGTATGTGACCGGTTTTACGGGATCATCCGACTTTCCCACCGCGCCGACAGTACCCGCTGGGCCGCTGTATACGTATCAGGGCAACGGCGACGCCTTTGTGGCAAAGATCAGCGCCGACGGCAGAAGTCTGGTCTTCTCCACTTATCTGGGCGGGAGAAATGTCGATTTCGGCCGGGGCATTGCCGTGGATGGCGAGAATAATGTCTATGTCACCGGCTATACTACGTCTTCCAGTTTCCCTACCTGGCCCAGCGGTGCGCCCTTGCGGCCTTTCGGGGGGAATACCGACGCCTTTGTGACCAAAATCAACGCCGAGGCCACGGCCTTGCTCTACTCCACCTTTCTGGGGGGCGAGGGCAACGACCGGGGCTACGCCATTACGGTGGATGCGCCGGGCAACGCCTATGTAACCGGGGAAACCGACAGTGCCACAACTTTTCCCACCTGGCCCGCCGGCGCCCCGCTGCTGAACTACGGCGGGGGGACTTCGGACGCCTTCGTGACCAAGATCAGCTTCGATGGTACGGCCCTGGTCTTCTCCACTTTTCTGGGAGGCGGCAATGCTGACTTCGGCTACGGTATTGCCTTGGATGGCAGCAGTAATCTGTTTATTACCGGGGAAACCGCTTCCGCCAACTTCCCTGTGGCGCCGGCCGGCAACCCTTTGCGACCCTATGGGGGAAGTATTGACGCCTTTGTGACCAAGATTATGGAGAACGGCTCGGCCATTGTCTTCTCCACCTTCCTGGGCGGCACCTACATTGATCGCGGTCACGCGGTGGCGGTGGACCAATTTGGTGACGTTTACGTCGCCGGCGCGACCGATTCTGCCAATTTTCCCACCTGGCCCAGCGGGCGCCCTTTATTCTCCAAGAGCGGGGAAACCGATGCCTTTGTAACCAAGATTAAGGGGAACGGCTCGGCTCTGGTCTTCTCCACCTTTCTGGGAGGGACCTACATCGATCGCGCCTACGGCCTCGCGGTGGACCGGCAGGGGAGCACGTATATAACCGGGTTCACCGAGTCCGACGGGGGCGGCACTTCCACCCCCTTCCCACAAAGGCGGGCACTTCAGGAGTACGCCGGCGGCAGCACCGACGCTTTTGTGGCAAAAATTGCCTTTGCTGCCGATCTCCCCTGGTTGATGCTACTGTTGTTGGATTGACGCAGGCCCGACCAAAACACTTGTTTTATTTTTCCTTTTATCTCCTAATTCGCTCTGCGCTATTCACTAATCGCTGATTTTGGCTGATAGCTTTTGCAGTTAACCAAAAACCGAAACTGTTTTTTTAATCATCTTGCCCCCCATGAAAAATTAAGGGATAATTAAGCGTTAATTCAGCAGCAGGAGCGACAGGCAGCATGGAAAACCGCTATAATCCCGGGGCCATTGAAGCGAAGTGGCAGCGGGTCTGGGAAGAGCAGGATCTGTTCCGGGTGACGGAGGACCCTGAGAGGCCCAAATATTATGTTTTAGAGATGTTCCCGTACCCTTCGGGCCGGATTCACATGGGGCACGTGCGCAACTACACCATCGGGGACGTGGTGGCCCGGTACAAGCGCATGCAGGGGTTCAACATCCTGCACCCCATGGGCTGGGACGCCTTCGGCATGCCGGCGGAAAACGCCGCCCTGGCCCATGGCACGCACCCGGCCGACCTGGACCTATGAAAATATCGCCTACATGCGGCAGCAGCTCAAGTCCCTGGGCTACAGCTATGACTGGAGCCGGGAGCTGGCCACCTGCGACCCGGAATACTACCGCTGGGAGCAGTTGGTCTTCATCGAGATGTTTAAACGGGGACTGGCCTATAAAAAGAAGTCGCCGGTGAACTGGTGCGAGCATTGCCAGACGGTGCTGGCCAACGAGCAGGTGGAAGAGGGGGGCTGCTGGCGCTGCCATCAACCCGTTATCTTACGGGAACTGGAGCAGTGGTTTTTCAAGATCACCGACTACGTGGAAGAACTCCTGGAATACTGCGACCGGCTGCCCGGGTGGCCGGAGCGCGTCCTGACCATGCAGCGCAACTGGATCGGCAAATCCGTGGGGGCCAGAATTTTATTCCCGGTGGACGGCCGGGAAGAACAGATCGAGGTTTTCACCACCCGTCCCGACACCCTGTTCGGCGCCACGTTCATGAGTCTGGCCCCGGAGCACCCCCTGGCCCTGGACCTGGCCCGGGGAACGTCACAAGAGCCGGCGGTGCAGGAATTTATCCACACCTGGAAGCAGCGGGACCGGAGCAAGGGTGTGATCGAGGAACTGGTAAAAGAAGGCGTCTTCACCGGGCGCTATTGCCTGAACCCGGTCACCGGCTGGCAGATGCCCATTTACGTGGCCAATTTCGTGCTCATGGAATACGGCACCGGGGCGGTGATGGCGGTGCCGGCCCATGACCAGCGGGATTTCGAGTTTGCCCAAAAATACGGGCTGAAGATCGTGGTGGTGATTCAACCGCCGGATCAGACCCTGAGCGCCGAGTCGCTGACCGGGGCCTATGAAGATCCGGGCATTCTGGTACATTCCCAAAAATTTGACGGCCAGCCCAGCGAACTGGCCAAAGAAGCCATTACCGCAGCCCTGGAGGAAGCAGGGCAGGGGAGCCGGGCGGTGCATTACCGCCTGAAAGACTGGGGGATTTCCCGGCAGCGCTACTGGGGGGCGCCCATCCCGATCATTTATTGTGAGCGCTGCGGCATGCAGGCGGCCCCGGAAGCGGACCTGCCCATCAGCCTGCCCCTGGACGTGGAGATTTCCGGGGAAGGCGGTTCACCGCTGGCCAGGCTGGAATCTTTTATCAAGACCACCTGCCCGGCCTGCGGGGGAGCGGCCCGGCGGGAAATCGACACCATGGACACCTTCGTGGAATCGTCCTGGTATTTTCTCCGCTATACCTGCCCCGAATTTCAGGAAGGAATTCTGGACCGCCGGCGGGTGGACTACTGGATGCCGGTGGACCAGTATATCGGCGGCATTGAACACGCCGTGCTGCACCTGCTCTATGCCAGGTTTTTCACCAAGGTGCTCCGGGATCTGGGCCATACCGGCGTTGACGAACCTTTCACGCGGCTGCTGACCCAGGGGATGGTGCTGCTGGACGGCGCCAAGATGTCGAAATCCAAAGGGAACGTCGTGGACCCGGATGAAATGATCAAGGCCTATGGCGCCGACACTACCCGGCTTTTCTGTTTATTCGCCGCCCCGCCGGAGCGGGACCTGGAGTGGTCCGATCAGGGCGTGGCCGGCAGCTTCCGGTTTTTGAACCGGGTCTGGGGCCTGGCGAGAGAGTTGTGCGAACCGCTGCGCCAGGTAGAGGCCTTTCAGGGGGATGGGGCGAAACTGCCGCCGGAGTTGCGGACTCTGAGGCAGAAGGTCCACCAGACCATCCACCGGGTCACCAGTGATATCGAAGCCCGCTTTCACTTTAATACGGCCATCGCCGCCCTGATGGAGCTGGTCAACGAGCTGTATAAAGCCCGGGAGGAACAGGGAGAGGCGGTTCTCGAGGATAATCTTGCCGCTTCGGTGTGGCGGGAAGCCCTGGACGCCTTAATATTGCTGCTCAGCCCCATGGTGCCGCACCTGGCCGAGGAATTGTGGCATCATCTGGGTCATACCGCCTCGGTTTATCTAGAACCCTGGCCCAAAGCCGATTCGGCCGCCATGGCTGCGGATACCAGGCTGGTGGTCATTCAGGTGAACGGCAAACTCCGGAGCAAAATAGAGGTGGCCGTCGAGGCCGACGACGAAGTTGTAAAGGAATTAGCCCTGGCTGACGAGCGCATCCAGGAATTGCTCCAGGGCAAAGACAGTCAAAAAAATCGTCGTGGCGCGGCAGAAATTGGTAAATATCGTTATTTAAAAAATGTTGATAATTAGCTCAACGAAACCAAGAAACAAACTTAAAAAACATGCTAAAACAGTTAATCGCCAGTTCCGGACGAAACCTGTCTCGATTGCTGCTGGCGGCCTTATTGCTCCTGGCAGTGCCTTCCTGCGGCTATCGGGTGGTGGGCTCAGAGCCGGTGGGGGTTGAAAAAACCAAGGCCACCATGGCGGTGCCGCCCTTTGAAAATAGAACCATGCAGGTGGGACTCGAAACAATTTTTGCCAACGAAATGATCAGGGCTTTGAAAGACAGACAAGTGGTTCGGGTAAAACCAGGGGATGATAAAGCGGATTATATCCTCTCAGGCTCCATCAAAAGCTTGGAACATTCTTCCACGGCCTATCTTGATATTGAGCAGTCCTTAATCCGCCGGGCCACCCTTACCGTGGAAGTAACTGTGAAAGACGCCAGGAGCAACAAAATAATCTGGAAGGACGCCGAAATAGTCAAAACCGATTATGTGGCGAACCAGTATTATGGCGCCGGTGAGGCCCTGCGGGATCAAGGCCTCAGGGAAGTATCGGCCCGCTTCGCCCAACGAATTGCCGACAAAATGAGTTTACTCTTTTAATCGGCATCCCTCTGATCCTGTCCGGACAAAACCTCCCGTCCGGTGCAAGAGAAGTCTTACCGGCGAGGGCAATGTAAAAATTTTCAGCAAGGGTCACAATGTCTCACCCCATTCTGGAGCGCCAGCTTAAACAGCACGTCGTGAAACCTGTTTACCTGTGGTACGGTGAGGAAGGTTTTCTAATCCGCCGGGCCCTGGAGCGCCTTGAATCCTGGTTAGTGGAGCAGGATGATTTGGCTGCCAGGATTGTTTTGGATGGAACCGAAACCCCCCTGGACGACGTCTTAAGTGAAGCCAGATCGCCACAGCTCTGGGGAGGCAGGCAATTGGTCGTGGTCTGGCAGGCCGAGCGCTATAAGCAGGAAAATTTACAACCACTTGAAAAGTATATCCAGGCGCCGGCCGGGCAGACATGTTTAGTCTTGATTGCCGTCGGCCTGAAGCAGAAGGACGTTCAGGCTCACACGCTCTGGCGGCAGTTACTGGCCCAGGATGCAGCCTTGGGATTTTCCCGTTTGCGTGAAAGTGACCTGGCAGGGTGGCTGGAACAGGAAGCCAAACAGCAGGGGAAAATGCTGGGAGCCGGGGCGGCCCGAAAAATGGTCGAGGCCGTCGGCCAGAACCTCCTGGAATTATTTCAGGAACTGGAAAAAGTTATTCTTTATACCGGGGCGGAAAAGACCATCACGGCGGCTCATATTGAAAAGCTCAGCAGCCACAGCCGCACCCACACTATTTTTGAGCTGGTGGAAGCTTTGGGCCAGAGCCAGCCGGATAAGGCCTTCAAGGTTCTGGGGCGGCTCCTGGAATTAGGTGAGCATCCCTCCAAGATTATAGTCATGTTGGCCAGGCAGATCCGCCTCCTGATGCGCACCCGGGAGTGTTTAAAAAGCAATCTGAATGCTGCCGAATTGGCTAAGGAGCTGGGAGTGGCACTGTTCGTGGCAAAAAAATTACCAGGGCAGGCACAGGGCTTTCGTTTGGCCCAACTCAAGGGCCAGTTGATCCGCCTGCATGAGGCGGATCAACAGATAAAAACCGGAACGGCTGTACCCCGTTTACTGTTGGAAAAGATTATCTTGGATTTGTGTCCACTGCCGGCGCTTAAGCTTCAGCCGCGAGACTATTGACGGCGCGGGTCAGACGGGAAATTTTGCGGGCTGCAGTTTTCCAATGCAAGGTGCCTCTGGCAGTAACGCTCTGAATAGCCGGCACGGCCTTCTGCAGGGCTTCCTGAGCCTTCTCTAATTGATTCTGTCCCACAGCCGCACGAACGGCTTTGATTGCATTTTTAACTCGAGTTTTGCGGCTCATATTGCGGACCCGGCGGACTTTACTCTGCCGGTCCCTTTTCATTACTGAACGATGTTTAGCCAACTGCCATTCCTCCGTTAACTTTTAACAAAAAATAACAAAAAATTATTATCGTCGTTTCTTGCTTCTCTGTCAAGGTTTGAAAAAAGAACAAACCGATTTTTAAAAAATTTCTTACGCCGTAGTGGAAGAAGTGGAACTAAAAAAAGTGAAATAGTAGCTGAATCCTGAAGCCACGGTTATGATGGCGGCCACCCAGATGAGAATCGTCCCCAACTGCTGAAAATCAATGGAAGCATACGGGTAGTGCAGAATCAGGGCAAAAAGGGCGGCCATCTGGACAATGGTTTTCAGTTTACCCCATCTGTCGGCGGCGATTATCATGCCTTCGGAAGCGGCAATGGCCCGTAGGCCGGTCACGGCCAGTTCCCGCCCGATAATGATAAAAACCAGCCAGGCATCAACCCGCCCCAAAGGAATCAGCATAATGAGGGCCGCGGAGACCAGCAGCTTATCAGCCAATGGATCCATAAATTTTCCGGCCCTGGTGACCAGGCTCTGGCGCCGGGCGAAAAAACCGTCCAGCAGATCAGTCATGCCGGCGACCAGAAAGGTTGCGGCGGCCACAAAACTCGCAAACCGGCCCGGAAAGGTCATGACAAAAATAATTATCGGAATGGCGCCAATGCGCAGAACTGTCAAGGCATTGGGGAGATTCCAGAAATGTCGCGGCTGCAGGTCCATAGTTAGGCTTGCTGGGATTTTTCCCAGTCTTCCAGAAATTTTGCCAGACCGATATCTGTTAAGGGATGTTTAACAAGCTGCATGAGAACTTTATAAGGAACGGTGGCAATATCGGCGCCGGCCAGGGCAGCTTCAAGCACGTGCAGCGGATGGCGGACACTGGCGACGATAACTTCGGATTCATAGCCATAATTGTTAAAGATAGCCATGATCTGTTCAACCACTTCCATACCGGTCTGGCTGATATCGTCAAGGCGGCCGATGAAGGGGCTGACATAGGCAGCGCCGGCTTTGGCGGCCAGCAAAGCTTGCAACGGCTGAAAAATCAGGGTGACGTTAACTTTAATCCCCTCCCGGGACAACAGATTAGTGGCTTTTAAGCCGTCGGCGGTCATGGGAATTTTCACCACTACGTGTTCATGAATCTTGGCCAGTTGATGGGCTTCCACAATCATATCGGCACTGGCAGTGCTCAGAACCTCGGCGCTGACCGGAGCTTGCACGATTTCGCAGATTTGCCGGATCTGTTCGTGAAAGGCGGCAATATCTCTGACCCCGGCTTGGGCGCTTAAAGAAGGATTGGTGGTAACGCCGTCCACCAGGCCAAGTGCATGAGCTTTTTTGATTTCTTCTATGTTTGCTGTATCGATAAAAAATTTCATAGAGTTCTCCTGATCAGCGCCCCTGCTTAAGGGAAAGATAGATTATGTCAGAAATTTCTTGCGGCAACCCTCGGAACAAAAAAAGAAATCTTCACCATTCTTGCGGTATTTCAAGGCATTGCGCCGAACTACAAAGACTTTGCAGACCGG
The DNA here is from genome assembly GCA_963789385.1 of uncultured delta proteobacterium. Lineage (GTDB taxonomy): Bacteria > Desulfobacterota > Desulfobaccia > Desulfobaccales > Desulfobaccaceae > Desulfobacca. The sequence goes on from CAWBKT010000040.1 coordinate 10,884, forward strand.
GTCCTGTACCAATTCATCGCTCGATACCTCCGGTTTAGAACTCGAACCGGGGATTTGTGGAGAAAAAAAATGCGAGACTATCTTTTGGACTATTTTAAAGCCAAGATAACCTGTCAATGCCAGAATTACAAAACGGATCAAGTCAGCCTCGAAATTTTCTGTGCTTTTGCGGCCTCGGGCGCCAACTCTGCCAGAAGATGAGCCATAGTTTTCTGCAACACCGGATGATAAGCCTGGGGGGCGATCTCTGCCAAAGGCAGGAGAACAAATCCCCGGGAAGCCATTTCGGGATGCGGCACCTGGAGCCGTGGTGTATTTATAACATTATTATTATACAACAATAAATCAAGATCCACAAGACGTGGACCCCACCGTTCTTTTCTAATCCGGCCCATGTCATTTTCCACCTGGAGGAGGGCAGAGAGCAGGTCTTCCGGAGAAAGGCTGGTGCGAACGCCAACGGCTGCATTAATAAACCAGGGTTGGTCCAAGACCCCCACCGGCGGAGTTTCATAATACGAGGAGATCCTGATTATCTCCACTCCTTGGATCAGCCTCAGTCGGCGGCAGGCTTCATCCAACTGCGCGGCCGGATTATCAAGGTTGGAACCCAAACCGAGGTACGCCACATGCCAGGTAAGAGAAGAATTCAATTCAGCAGATAAGAAGAGCAATGGAAATTTAATTAAAAAAAGTTAACTAGTTAACTTAATGTAATATTTTGCCGTCAGGTTCGGTTTCCCACCAATCCTTGAAACTATGCAAAAAGAACAGGCCCAGGGGCCATGCCAGGCTGACTTCGTCTGGTGTTGGCTGGGACTGCTTTAAGTTCCACAACAGCCAGGTTCCTATGGCGGCAGGCATTTCCACTTCTTGCTGCAGCCTTTCCCTGACAAATTTCAGGAAATCTTCTAACGCTTGATACCCTTGGGGATGCCAGGCTTCCAGCGCCGCCGCGACGGTGTCGCAGACCTGAGATTGGTTTGCTGCTGCTACCTGAACCGGGGCTAACATAAAGGTGACCCCGATGCCGGCCGTAATGAAAAAAAAGGTCCAGCGGCTTTCCGGGACATCCTTCAGAAAAACTGACAGTTCGGGGTATTGTTCTGTCAAAGGGGCGTAAGCGGCTGCGGCCAGCTTTTGAACCGCGGGCAGCAAGAGTCGCGCCTGATCAATTTGTGTCGGCATATGAACCTTTTAAGAATTCGAAGTGAGGTTTAAACGAAACGCTTGTTAATACTAACCTAAACGTGACAGCCGGTCCAGCGCTTCCTGTAATCGAGATTTGTTTACCGTCAGGGCCAGCCGGACATAACCCTCTCCGGGGGCGCCGAAACCATTGCCCGGAGTCGTGACTATACCTGCCTGTTCCAGGAGCAAAGAGGTAAACTGGGCCGAACTGATGCCGGTGGGGGTAGGCAGCCAGACATAAAAAGTGGCTTTAGGGGCTTCAGCCGCGTAACCGAGTTTTTTAAGACCGGCAATCAAGATATCCCGGCGTTCCTGGAGAATGCGACAGTTTTCTGCCACTGCCGACTGATCTGAGTCCAGGGCGGCCAGGCCGGCATATTGAATGGCGTTAAAGGCGCCGGAGTCAATATTGCTTTTAATTTTTCCCAATCCCTCAATGACGTCGGCCTGTCCCACAGCGTAGCCCAGTCGCCAGCCGGTCATGTTATAGGTCTTTGATAAGGAATGAAATTCAATGCCGATTTCCTTGGCGCCCGGCACCTGTAAAAAGCTGGGTGGTTGATAGCCGTCGTAAGCCATTTCGGTATAGGCGGCATCATGAACGGCGATGATCTGGTGTTCCCGGCAGAAATCAACCACTTTGGTGAAAAATGCCATATCGGCCACGGCTGCCGTCGGATTATTCGGGTAATTAAAAAACATCATTTTGGCCTGTCTGGCCACTTCTCCGGAGACCTGGGTCAGATCCGGCAGAAAATTGTTCGCCTTGAGGAGTGGCAGGACGTGAGTCCTGGCGCCGGCAAACATGGTGCCGATATGATACACCGGGTAGGCCGGGCTGGTGGCCAGGTTCAGATCACCGGGATTATTGAAAGCCAGGGGCAGGTGGGCGATACCTTCTTTTGAACCGATGAGCGTTACCACTTCCCGGTCCGGGTCCAGGGTCACTCCAAACCGGCGGTTGTACCAGCGCGCCACCGCATCTCGAAAATCATTCATCCCGGAGTAGGAGGGATATCGATGGGTGCTGGGATCGAGAACCGCTTTTTGCAGGGCTTCGATAATAAAACCGGGAGTAGGCAGGTCGGGATCACCGACTCCCAAATCAATTATATCGACACCTCGAGCTCTGACCTCATCCTTGACCCGGTCGATTTCTTTAAAGAGATAAGGAGGGAGCTGTTTGAGCCGTTCGGCAAATTCAAAAACTGGCATGTCATTAAACCTTTCTCGATTCCTTATTCTTAGGGAAATACCCTTGGACTATATTTTGAACTTCCTCGAGCCAGGCTTGCCGCTGTTTTTCCGTGCTGCTGGCCATGACGGCAAAATTTTTGCGGAAAAATTTCGGCACGCCGCAGACGCGGAACACACAATTTTCCCAGACATTCTTCAGGGGGTCACCGTAAAGATCTATTTCTCGGAGCGGCGGAGTGTTGGAAGTGGTAAAAACGAGCGCTACCTCGGCCCGAAGTAATCCTACCGGCATGCCGGCGCCAATTTCGCCGGGTAGATGGTAAGCCACTCCCAGACGGAATACGCGATCGAGCCATCCTTTTAAGATTGCCGGGGGCTGCCCCCACCAGGAAGGATGGATAATGACGATCCCTTCGGCGGAAGCTAACTCGTTGCAGTAATGTTCAATTCCGGCAGCTAGAGGGTAGTCTCGGTTGATTTCACCTACCTGGAGCACCGGATCAAAATGTTCCCCGTACAGATCATGAAAAATAACCTCATGATCTCCCGCCGCCAGCGTGTTTACCACGGTTTGAGCGATGGCGGCATTAAAGCTGGCCGGATTAGGATGTGCCAGTATTACCAATATTTTCATCTTAAACAACCGGATTGATCAAGGAGCCGATGTTTTCCAGACGTATCTCGACAATATCTCCCGGCTGCAGCGGACCAACGCCGGATGGAGTGCCGGTGGAGATGACGTCTCCCGGTAGCAGGGTCATGATATGTGAGATAAAACTTACCAGGGTGGCCACACCGAAAATAAGATCGCTCGTGTGGCTGTGCTGGCGTCGCCGGCCGTTAACAAATGCCTCCACCGTGATATTTCCCGGATTGGCCAGGGCAGTTTCAATCCAGGGGCCCAAAGGCGCGAAGGTGTCAAAACTTTTCGAGCGGGTAAACTGGCCATCTTTTTTTTGGAGGTCCCGGGCGGTAACGTCGTTGCAACAGGTGTACCCCAGGATGTAATCACCGGCCTCGGTTTCTGAGATCTTGTAAGCCCGGCGGCCAATTACCACAGCCAATTCAGCCTCATAATCCACCCGCTGCGATTGCCGCGGATACACGATGGCCTCACCGGGACCGATGACGCTGGTGGATGGCTTCATAAAGATCAGGGGCTCCGGCGGCAGAGCCAGGCGCATTTCCTCGGCATGGTCCCGGTAATTAAGGCCCAGGGCAATAATTTTCGTGGGTTCGCACGGGGCCAGAAGTTTGACCGCCGCCATCGGGAGGCGCTTTCCGGTCTTCTCCAGTCCCCTCGTATGGCGGCGCACTGAGAGGCTGAACCGTATCCTCCTCTAAAATCCCATAGCCAGACTTATCCTGATAAGAATATCTAATAATTTTCATTGCTTAATGGTAAAGGCCCGGTTGGCTAAATCTCCACTGGCGCAGTATATTTTTCTCAAAACTGGAAACTCGGAACTCGAAACCAAAATTACTTAAGTCCTAAAACATCCTGCATATCATACAATCCCGGGGCCTGGGCCACAATCCAGTGAGCAGCTCGGACTGCACCCCGGGCAAAGTTGTCCCTGTTGTGGGCCCGGTGAATGATTTCCAGGCGCTCGCCGATACCGCCGAACATGACCGTGTGTTCGCCGACAATATCTCCGGCTCTGAGTGTCTGAATGCCGATTTCCGCGTCGGTGCGCGGCCCGATCATTCCCTGGCGTGCATATATCCCTACTTCATCCAGATTGCGATTGAGGGCTCTGGCGATAACCTGGGCCAATTTCATGGCCGTGCCACTGGGCGCATCTTTTTTTAAACGGTGATGCGCTTCGACAATTTCCACGTCATATCCGGAACTCAAAATACCGGCAATGTCAGCCACTACTTTAAACATTAAGTTAACGCCAACACTCATATTCGGGGCCAGGACGACTTTGGTGTCTTTTGCCAGTTTATTAATTTCTTCGATTTCGGCGGCAGAGAAACCGGTGGTGCCGATGACCATGGCTTTGCCGGCCGCCGCAGCCTGTTTGAGATGCTCTAAGGAAATCCCGGGATGAGTAAAATCGATGACAACATCACCGGCGTTTAAAACCTCTTTGAGACTGGCGGCAACGGGAATATTTTTCTTAGGCAGGCCCACGACCTCGCCCACATCCCGGTTCACGGCCGGATGCCCGGGTTTTTCAAAGGCCGCGGCCAAAACGATGTCCTGGCTACCTTCCAACATATGAATAATCCGGCCGCCCATACGCCCGGCCGCACCCGCAACAATCGCCTTAACCATAATGCACCTGTCCTCTGTGTCGTCTTGGTGGTGCTTGAACCACCGGTACAAAGATTTGCCAAGAGGGTAAAGGCGGGAAAGCGACGTACCTCCCGCCTTTAAAATTATTTTACCAAGCCGTAATTTACCATCACCTGCCGGAGTTTTTCCTCATTGGCAGAAGACATGTTCCATAACGGCAGGCGCACCTCGCCGGAAATTTTGCCCATCATTTTCAGGGCTGTCTTGGCAGGCACCGGGTTGGTCTCGAAGAACATAGCCTCCATTAAGGGCCACATTTTAAAGTGCAATTCCCTGGCCTTTTTCATATCACCGGCAAAAAAGGCGTTACACATTTCGGCCATGTCATTGGGGACGACATTGGAGATCACGGAGATAACCCCTTTGCCGCCGATACACATCAGCGGGAAGGCTGTAAAGTCATCACCGGAAAGAACGATAAAATTTTCCGGGCACAACCTGATCACCCTGGCCCCCTGGTTAAGGTCGCCGGTGGCCTCTTTGATGCCGATAATGTTCGCAAACTTAGCCAGTCTGGCCACGGTATCGGGCAACATGTTCAAGCTGGTGCGGCCGGGCACGTTATAGACAATAATGGGAATTTTGGTTGCCTCGGCGACGACTTTAAAATGCTGATAAATGCCTTCCTGGGTCGGTTTATTGTAATAAGGAGTAATCATCAGAGCGGCATCAGCGCCCGCTGCCTGGGCGTGCTTGGTAAGTTCCACGGCTTCGGCAGTATTGTTGGAGCCGGTGCCGGCAATAACCGGAACGCGTTTTTTCACTTGATCCAAGCAAATCTCTACTACACGCTTGTGTTCGCTGTGGGATAATGTTGCCGATTCTCCAGTGGTACCGCAGGGAACGATGCCGTGGGTACCGGACTCAATTTGAAACTCGATGAGTTCCCGGTAGGTCTCCTCGTCTAACTGGCCATTCTTGAACGGAGTCACAATGGCAACGATAGCTCCTTGAATCATGGTCTTAATCCTCCTTATTACAGTTCATCCAGCCAAATTTCACCTTCGAAGACGACGGCAGTTTCGCCTTCTAAAAAAACTGACTGAAATTTTCCATCCTGATTATCAAAATAAATTAATAGAGTCTCCCCGCTTTGGGGATGCACCGTGATGGGGGAGGGCAGGGCAAGCAGACGCGAGGCAATCAAGGCCGCAGCAACGGAACCGGTGCCGCAGGCCAGGGTTTCATTTTCCACACCGCGTTCGTAGGTTCGCACCCGAAGCTCTTGAGGACCGATAACTTGCACAAAATTCACATTTGTCCCCGCCGGTTGAAATAAAGGATGAAATCTGATCGCCCGGCCTACTTCGGTCACCGGCGCCGCGGCCAGATCGGCAAAGGGCAAAACCACGTGCGGCACCCCGGTATCCACAAAGTGGCCGGTCCATGATTCTGTCGGCAGCGGAATTTCTAAGTTGAGCTGCAGGCTGTGAGGTTGGCTCAACTGAAGTTTTACCCTGCGACCCTGGACTTCGGCCTGAATTACTCCGGCCAGAGTTTCAAAGGCCATTTTTTCCGGGGCAATGCCTTTCAAAAAAGCAAATCTGGCAGCACAACGGCCGCCATTGCCGCACATTTCCGCTTCGGAGCCGTCCGCATTAAAAAAGCGCCAGCGAAAATTTACTTGATCGGAATTTTCAATGAAAATAAGACCATCGGCTCCCACTCCAAATTTTGGCGTACAAAGTTTTTTCGCCAATCCGGGGAAGTCGGCTGCCTTGATGAATAATTGACGGTGATCAATGATAATGAAATCATTGCCACTGCCTTGCATTTTCCAGAATGATAATCGCTTCATCTAATTCGCACCATTGTGAGCTTGCAAAAATCCGGGAATTTTCTCGCCCCTGGTGATATCTTCGTAGGTTTCTCGTTCCCTGATAACATAAAACTCATTTTTATGCACCAAAATTTCCGGGACTCGCGGTCTGGAATTATAATTGGAACTCATGGTGAATCCATAGGCGCCGGCACTCATCACCGCGACTAATTCTCCCGGCTCGAAAGCCGGCATCAGGCGATCCTTGGCTAAAAAATCACCGGACTCGCAGATGGGTCCTACCAGAGAGGCCTTAACTTCCCGGCGGTTATTCTCCAGCACCGGTTGGATGCCGTGGTATGATCCATACAGGCTGGGCCGGGACAAATCATTCATGCCGGCATCGACAATAATAAAATATTTTTCATCGCCTTCCTTGGTAAATAAAACCCTGGTAATCAAGATGCCGGCATTTCCCACCAAAACCCGTCCCGGCTCTAAGATCAGCGTACAGTCCAGGTCCTCTAATTCCTGCCTGATGCTTTGCCCATATTCTTCCGGATGCGGCGGTGTCTCCTGGTTATACTGAATGCCCAAACCGCCGCCGATATCCAGGTAACGAATACCAATACGTTCCTGGCGCAACCTGGTGATCAGCTCTTTCAAACGGTCCAGGGTTTCAATGAAAGGGGAGAGTTGCGTCAGTTGCGAGCCGATGTGACAGGCCACCCCCACTATTTCCAAGTGCGCCAACTCACGGGCAACTTTATAAGCCTCCAGGGATTTATCAATATTTATGCCGAATTTATTCTGCTTTAAACCGGTGGAAATATATGGATGCGTCTGGGGATCTACATCAGGGTTAACTCGCAGGGAAATGCGCGCTTTTTTACCCATTTGACCGGCGGTCTCGTTCAAAGCCTGCAATTCCTGGGGGGATTCGATATTGAACATCAAAATATCATTTTCCAGGGCAAACCGTATCTCCTCCGGGCGCTTCCCGACACCGGAATAGACGACCTTTTCAGGGTCGACACCGGCCTGCAAAGCCCGATACAGTTCTCCGCCCGAAACAATATCCACACCGCTGCCCTGACTGATAAATAATCGCAGGATAGCTAGATTGGAGTTAGCTTTAACGGCAAAACAGACCAGATGCGGCGTTCCTGCAAACGCTTGATCAAAAACCCGGAAGTGGTGTTGCAGAGTAGCCGTGCTGTAAAGGTAAAATGGTGTCCCTACCGCCTGGGCAATGGCGGCAACGGCGACATTTTCGCAATAGAGGGCCCCATTAAGATAATGGAAATGATGCATTACAAAAACACCTGTTCTAGTGGTTTCCGGTCCCTGGTTTCCGGTTTCTGGAAAAAGATAATGTGTTTCCTGGCGTTATTAAAGCTCCTGAGCGGGAACCTTACTTCGTTACCTCTACCGTCTCGGATGGCAGGCTCTGGTTCGGCCGTTTGGCATTATCAACTGCCAGAACATAATAGTAATAGGTCACTCCCGTAGATGTCTCCTGGTCGACAAAATAGGGCTGCTTGTCCAGTTGGGGGGTAAGCAGCCGGAACTGCGGTTCTGCCAAAGAGCGGCGATACACCTGGTAACCGGCCAGATCCGGTTCCCGGCCGGCTTGCCATCGCAGTTCTATCCCTTTAGCGGTAGGCACTGCCACCAGATTCAGCACCGGCGCCGGCGGCGTTAAATCCACCGGGGTAGCCGTTTGTATCGGTGAATCTAAACTTTCCAGGGAACCCTTCCCGAGCTGACGAACGGTCCGCACCAGGTAACGGTAGGTCACATCGTTTGACGCGGTAATATCCTGGAATTGTGCCTCGCTAACCGGGGAGGTATTGATCAGAGTAAACTCACCGCCCTTAGCTTCCCGATAGACGTTATAGGTTGCGGCTCCCGGCAAAGGTTGCCCGTTGGCCAGCAGAGTGACAGGTGACCAGGCGAGGGTTACTAATCGGTCACCCGCCTTGGCCTCAAATTTTGACGGCGGCTGGGGCAGAATATCCCAGACATGAGAGAGGATGGGGGAGGCCAGACCAAGATGGCCGCCCAGATCATAGCCCACGACCTGGTAATAATATCGACTTCCCGGCTCCAGATTTTCATCCCGATAACTTACCTGTTCACCCTGGACTGTACCCACCTGGGGAAAAGCCAGATCTATCCTGGCCAGGGGCAGCAATTCCGGTGGACAACCCGCGGTAGAAAATACCCCTTCCTTACACCGCAGGATCTGAAATCCCTGGATATCGGTAAGAGGCTGTCTATCAATATTTATTTTGGGAATAAGCCATTGGAGGCTCAAAGCCTGCCGGTCCTGCCGAACCGAAAAATTCCGGACCTCTCCCGGCACGATTGAATCAGACGGAATCGGCGGCGCTTTTTTCCCACAGCCGGCCGTCGCGGCGACCAGCAAAGCAATTAAGGACAACCCCAAAAATATACGAATTGATTTCATAAACTAATAACTTACTTATCCTGTCAGACCTAATTCCTTTTCCACTTCTCCCAAAGCCTCTGCCACCCGTGCGGCGGCGGTGCCTCCGGGAGAACATCGCCGGTTCACCGACTCCGGCACCCCCAGCCACTCAAAGAGGTCGGCCTCGGCCTGCGGCGCCAGCTTATGAATTTCCTCCAATGTAAGCTCCGCCAATTCTTTCCCCTGCTCCTCAGCATAATGCACCGTCTGTCCCACCTGGGAGTGGGCCGTGCGGAAGGGCACCCCTTTGGTAACCAGATAATCGGCCATATCCGTGGCGGTCAGGAAGCCTCCCTTGAGGGCTTTGGCCAGATTCTCTTGTTTTAATTCCAGATTCTCCAGGACCCCGGCCATAAGACGGACAGAGGCGGTCACCGTCTCCACGACATCAAACAGAGGTTCTTTATCTTCCTGCAGGTCCCGGTTGTAGGCCAACGGCAACCCCTTCAAGGTCATCAACAGTCCCATGAGATGGCCAACCACCCGACCGCTTTTGCCCCGGATTAACTCGGCCACATCCGGATTTTTCTTCTGGGGCATGATGGACGAGCCGGTGCAGTAGGAATCGGCAATGGAAATAAAGGCAAACTCTGCGGACGACCACAGGATCAACTCTTCGGCCAGTCGGCTCAAATGGACCATAATCAGACTGGCTGCCGCAGCAAACTCTACCAGAAAATCCCGGTCGCTGACCGCATCCAGACTGTTGCGCATCACCGCCGGGAAATCCAGCAACCCGGCGGTATAGGCCGGATCAATGGGAAACGTGGTGCCGGCCAATGCCGCCGCTCCCAAAGGGAGGACATTACATCTTGCGAAACAGTCCCGGAGGCGTCCCTGGTCCCGGCGCCACATTTCGTCATAGGCCAGGAGATGATGGCTGTAAAGCACCGGCTGGGCCCGCTGCATGTGAGTATAGCCCGGCAAAATGACCCCAAAATATTGTCTGGCCAGCTTCGCCCCGGCTCGCCGCAAGTCCTGCAGGGCCTGCAGCAATTCCTTGATCTGATCCCGGAGATATAACCGGACATCCAGGGCCACCTGATCGTTGCGGCTGCGCGCCGTGTGCAGCTTGCGGCCCACCTCGCCGATCAGCGCCGTCAACCGCCGCTCCACGGCCATGTGAATGTCTTCGTCCGCGGCCTCGAAAACGAATTCGCCCCGGTCGATTTCACCCCGGACGGCCTCCAGACCGGCGACAATCTTTTCCACCTCTGTCCGATCAAGAATCCCCTGCTTGCCCAACATCCGGGCATGGGCGATGGACCCGGCAATGTCATACCGATAAAGCCGCCGGTCAAAATCCAGGGAAGACGTGAACTCCTCTACCAGTTTCGAGGTTTCCCCGCTGAACCGCCCCTGCCAGGGTTTTTCTTTGATTTGGTTCATAAATGTCTCTGTATGGTTCACCGGGGAGGGAAGGGAGTATGCTCCCTGGCCATCCCCCACAAATCAATCCTGCTCCAGCTTGGCCCTGATCTTCAGGCGCAGGGCGTTTAGCCTAATAAACCCGGTGGCGTCTGCCTGCTGGTAATCGCCGCCGGCCTCGAAAGTCACCAGGTCCGGGCGATACAACGACTTCGGCGCCTTGCGGCCGACAATGGTGACGTTGCCTTTATAGAGTTTAAGCCGGGCCGTGCCGGTCACCGGTTTCTGGGCGTCGTCAATCAGGGCCTGGAGGGCATAGCGTTCCGGCGCGAACCAATAGCCGTAATAGACCAGTTCGGCATAGCGCGGGATTAAACTGTCCCGCAAATGCATAACCTCACGGTCCAGGGTCAGTGACTCCACCGCCTGGTGGGCCGCCCGTAAAATCGTTCCCCCCGGCGTCTCATACACGCCCCGGGATTTCAGCCCCACATAACGGTTTTCCACCAGGTCCACCCGGCCGATGCCGTGGGTCCCGCCGATGCGGTTCAGATGGTCGATGATGGTGAAGGGGCTCATCTCCTGCCCATTCACGGCCACCGGGTCCCCGGCCGCAAAATCGATCTCGAGATACTGCGGCTGGTCCGGGGCTTCCTGAGGGGATTTGGTCAGGACAAACATATCCGCCGGCGGTTCGGCCCAGGGGTCTTCCAGAATCCCGCCCTCAAAACTGATGTGCAGCAGATTCCGGTCGCTGGAATAAGGCTTTTCCTGAGTCACCGGCACCGGGATGCCGTGTCTTTCGGCATAGTCCACGCAATCGGCCCGGCCCTGCAGGGCCCATTCCCGCCAGGGGACGATAATCTTGAGTTCCGGCGCCAGGGCCATATACGTCAGCTCGAACCGCACCTGGTCGTTGCCCTTGCCGGTGGCCCCGTGGCTCACCGCGTCAGCCCCGGTCTTCCTGGCCACGTCCACCTGGGCCTTGGCAATCAAGGGCCGGGCAATGGAGGTGCCCAGGAGATACTGGCCCTCGTACAGGGCATTGGCCCGGAAGATGGAAAGATGAAATCCCGGGCAAATTCTTCCCGCAAATCTTCGATATACACTTCCGCCGCGCCCGTGGCTTTGGCCTTGGTGCGCACCTCGTCCAATTCCTCTCCCTGCCCCAGGTCCGCGGCAAAAGCCACCACGGGACATTGATACGTCTCCATGAGCCACTTCAGGATAACCGAGGTATCCAACCCGCCGGAGTAGGCCAGGACGATTTTATTGAATTTACTCATAATTATAACTCTCTTGATATGTCTTCTATCTTTAAAATTAGCTCACTTGGATTTCTCTAAGCACACTTTAAGACCCACTCCAACAGCGCCTTTTGCAGATGCAGCCGGTTTTCGGCCTGGTCCCAGACTGCGGACTGCGGTCCTTCCAATACATCTTCGGTAATCTCTTCACCCCGGTGCGCCGGCAGGCAATGTAAAACTATGGCCTCTGGATCAGCCTTCTGCATCAGGGCGGCATTCAGTTGATACGGCAGGAAGGATTTAATTCTTTCACGAGCCTCATCTTCTTGACCCATGGAGGCCCAGACATCTGTATTCACAACATGGGCATTCTCCACCACTCTGGCCGGATTATCGAGACAATAGACGGTTCGACCTTCCTTTTTGGCCTGTTCCAGTAATTTGGTGTCAGGTTCATAGTCTCTTGGGCAGGCCAGATAAAGGTCGAACTTTAACCGGAGAGCCGCGGTAATCCAGGAGTTGGCCATATTATTGCCGTCCCCGATCCAGGCAATTTTCAAATCGGTCACGCGGCCGAAACGTTCCTGGATAGTCATCAGGTCGCTCAGAACCTGGCACGGATGATGAGTATCAGTCAGTCCGTTAATTACCGGGATATCAGCGTAGCGGGCCATTTCCTCAACATTTTGGTGTCCGAACGTGCGGATAATAATGCCATCCACATAACGGGCCAGCACCCGGGCGGTGTCGGCGATGGGCTCGTTCCGGGACAACTGGCTATCCAGGCGGCCCAGATAAATACTGCTGCCGCCGAGATGGGCGATACCCGCCTCAAAAGAGACGCGGGTGCGGGTGGAGGGCTTTTGAAAAATTAAAGCCAGGGTTTTGCCGGCCAGGGGCTTGGGATCAAATCCCTGCCGGTGCAGTTTTTTCAGCGCCACCGCCCGTTCGAGCAGCATCAGGATCTCATCGGTGGTGAGGTCTAATATGGTTAAAAGGTCTCGTTTCATGTGTCTTATATCTGGCGTTTAGCGCAAGCAAGAATGTGTATCGGGGCCAGGCAACATCGCTCCTACTTTTATCCCCATTGCGCCAATACCTCATCCAA
>CAWBKT010000041.1:0-106480 GCA_963789385.1 uncultured delta proteobacterium
GGGTTTCCGGTGACTACGGGCAGCAGCTTCGGCTATCTCTGGACCTGGAGCTTTATGCTTTCCGCCCGCGTAGGCTTTATGCCTGACAACGAGGTACTTTTCGGCCGCCTGCAGCCTTATGTGGCGGTGGGCCCGGGTATCTTCTTCAGCGGCCAGGATTTCAATATCGGCGGGTTTACGGCCGGCAATAAGACTTCCACCGACGTCGGTCTGGTGGCAGAGAGCGGGCCTGCGCTATTTCATTGCCAGAAATATTTCAGCGCAAGCCTCTTTTAAATATCGGTATTTTGCACCCAGCTACTATTTCAACCCCTTTAGCGGTAATATTCAGCCTCAGACGAATCTCTTTTCCGGGCAGTTGGGTTTGGCATATCACTTTTAAGAAGATTTAAAAACAATAACCGGACAAGGCGGCCTGGGGGCCGCCTTTTTATATCTCGGCATGATCGGCGGGCTCGGGTTTTTGGCCGAAGAGATAGCCGAGGCCGAAGGTTATCAGGGTGCCCAGGGGCAGCAGCCAGGTCCAGCCCAGGGGGATGATCTTCTTCTCGGAGAGGATCAACAGGACCAGCATAAGGAGGGCGGCCAGGGTCATGGCTAGGACATTGAGGCGATTGGCGCGCCGGTTGGTGAGCAGGCCCAGGAGGAAGACGCCCAGCAGCGAGCCATAGGTGACCCCGCCGATTTTAAAGGCCAGCCAGAGGAATTTTTCGAAATGGCTGAAAAAATAGGCAATGAATGCCAGGATAATACCGAAGACCACCACCGCCACCCTGGAGACGAAGAGGTAGTGGCGATCGGTGCCCGAGCGGAAAATCACCGGCCGGTAGATGTCGGTGACAAAAGAAGTGGTCAAGGAACCCAGAGGGGGAGTCGATGCTGGCCAGGACAATGGCCGCCAGCATCAGCCCCCGGAGCAGGGGGGGCATGTTCTGCTCGATGAAGTGCGGGAAGATTTTATCCGGGGCGGTGGGCAGGGGCAGTCCGGGGTGCTGGGTATAGAAGACATACAAGCAGGCGCCGACGGTCAGAAAGATCATCATCACCAGAAAACTGCCGACGGAGGTCAGGAGCATGGTGTTTTGGCTTTCCTGCCTCGTTTCCACGGTGAGCAGGCGCTGCATAGTCTCCTGATCCGTGCCGAAGGCGGCCATGGAGCCGAAAAAGCCGTTCAAAGTCGCCAGGATGAATAGATTGGGATCGGTGAACAGGCTGTGCAGGAATCTGCCCCAGCCGGATGCCGCCAGGGCCGGCCCCCAATTAAAGACGCTCATTTTCCCGGCGTCGCCGGCAACGGCCAGAAAGGCCTGGAAGCCGCCGTCCAGGCGAGAGAGCAGAAAGCCGATGGCCGCCAGACCGGCAATGGTAAAGGCCAGGGCCTGCACGACATTCGTCCAGACCACGGCCTTGATGCCGCCCCAGGCGATGTAGAGGATACAGATGGCCGAGAACAGGAGGATGGTGAACCAGATCGGCAGGCCGATTAAAATGCTCACCGCCAGGCAGGCCACCATCAGCCGGACGCCGGAGGCCAGCAGCCGGGTGATAAAAAACAGGATGGAACCGGCAATCTGGGTTTCCGGCCCGAAGCGATGGTTGAGAAATTCATAAATGGACGTGCAGTTATAGTGGTAAAAGACCGGAATGAATAAAAAGGCGATGACGATCCGGGCCAGAAACGAGCCGATGAAAAACTGGGCATACTCCCAATTCTCCATATAGGCGACGGCGGGCACGGAGATAATGGTGACGGCGCTGATCTCGGTGGCCACAAAGGACAGGCAGGCCGCCCACCAGGGAATTTTACGGCCCCCCAGGAAAAAGTCGGCGGTGGAATTTTCTTTCCGGCCAAAGTAGAGGCCCACCAGAATCATCACCACGAGAAGCCCCGCCGTTACGGCGTAATCCTGCCAGGTGAGGCTGCTGCCGGAAAAATAGGTTTGGATTTCCATTACAAAAAACACTATAATATCATGATGATTTTTGCATGCGGAAAATGCCGGAAGACGGAATTTTTGGGTGGCAGGGCTATTTTCCCGCAGAATGACAGGCATAATGGTGGGCGGTGCCCACCCTACATTTGCTGCTTTTTTTTGACGGTAAGCAAGAAGGCGGGGGGCGCTTCCCGCCCTGCGGGTGCTTTCCGTCCTGCGAATTAAGCTGTAACGGTGTCATTATCAGATAATTGTTACGGTGAACATTGGGTAATGGTTCCTGATTTGATATCTACGAACATATGAAATTAGAAGAACAGATCGGCCAGAAGCTGGTGATCGGGATACCGGGGACGAGGATTACTCCGGAGATAGTTTGCCATTTCCAGGAATTACAGGCCGGCGGGCTGATTCTGTACCGGATCAATTTTGAATCGCCGGGGCAATTGCGACAACTGGTCACCGACCTGGAGGAGGCCCTGGGCCGCCGACTGCTGGTCACGGCCGATCATGAAGGCGGCCGGGTGATTATGTTCCGGGAGGGCATTACCGTTTTCCCCGACAACCTGGCGGTGGGTAAAACCGGCAACTGCGATTATGCCCGGCAGCAGGGAGAGATCGAGGCCAGGGAACTGCGCCGGCTGGGAATCGATGTGAATCTGGGGCCGGTGCTGGATGTCCTGACCGAGGCCTACAGCCCGAATATCGGCATCCGTTCCTATGGGCCGGACCCGAACCTGGTGGCGGAGATGGGAACGGCGCGCCTCACGGCCATGCAGCAGTACGGCCTGTCTGCCTGCGCCAAGCATTTTCCCGGCAAAGGGCATGCCCCGGTGGATGCCCACCTGGGCCTGCCGGTTATTCACCTCCACCTGGCAGGAGATGGAAGAGGTGCACCTGCTGCCGTTTCGGCGGGCGATTGCGGCGGGGGTCGATCTGGTCATGTCGTCGCATCCCTATTATCCCAATCTTGATCCCGAGGCCGAAAAAATCGCCACCTTCTCCCGGCGGATCATCCATGATTATCTCCGGCAGGAGCTGAACTTCCGAGGGGTCATTGCCAGCGACGACCTGGAGATGGGCGCCATTAAAGCCATATGCCCCATCGGCGAGGCCGGGGTCCTGGCAACGGCGGCGGGCCATGATCTGCTGCTGGTCTGCCACGATCTCACGGCTCAGAAAGAGGTATATTACCGCCTGCTGCAGGCGTATAAGAGCGGGCAACTGCCCCGGGAGGAACTGGAAGAGAGCGTGGAGAGGATCGAGCGGTTGAAATTAAAAAGGGACAGGAGATTTGCCGCGGGAGAGCCCGCGCCGGAGCCGGCGGGGGGCGCTTTGGCGGCTGAAATCTGCCGAGCCGGGGTGCGGGTGCTGCAGGATCAGAAAAATCTCCTGCCGCTGAAGCCGTCTCAAAAAATTTTGGTGATGTTTCCGCAATTTTCGGCGCTGGATGCCAAGATTATGATCGAGAGGGAGGTATTACCGGAAAAGCAATTTATCAGCCGGGAATTCCAGAAATTTGGGGTAAGCCCCCAGGTCCGGATTGTCGGCCTCGAGCCGGCGGACGCAGAGATCAAAGAGGCCGCGGCAATGGCCGGCGCCTCTGACGTGACCGTGTTGTTCTGCTATGACGCGCATCTTTATCCGAGCAACAAAAAATTATTGGACGAGGTTCAGGGAGCCGCCGGAGAGCTGGTGGTGACCCTGTTGCGCGACCCGTATGATGCGGCCTGGCTTAGGGAAAAAACTGCCGGCCTCACCGCTTACGGGTGGCGGGCCTGCCAGATCCGGGCGGCGATTGAAAAAATCTGTACCTCTTGCAGAATATGAAAACCGTGAGCGTGAGCGGTGAGCAGTGAGCCGAAAAGACTGGATCGATCAACAGGCCCATTTTGGTTTTCATGCTTCGTTGAGTTCCACAGAACATGGTGATTTTCGGCAATCGATATACCATTAAATTACTGTTAAAGGAGAGAGAATTGAAAAAAACATTAGGACTATTGTCAGGATTGTTACTGTTGGTTGCCTGGGGCTGCAATGCTCCAGCTCCCGAGCCCCAAAAATTCGGCGTCGTGGATGTCGCCAAGGTGATAAACAGTTCCCAGGCCAGCCAAAAAGCGAACGCCGAGATTGAAGCCCTGGTCAGAGGGAAACAGGTGGAATTAAACAAAAAAGGGGAGGCCCTGAAAGCTCTCGAGAAAAGTGTCAAAGAACCGGGATCGAAAGTAAAACCCGATGAGTATAACAAGGCTTTGGCCGATTATCAGAAAATTGGCGGGCGCAGCCGAAAACGAGGTGAAGAATAAAGCCGGGGAGCTGCGGAAATCGGTGTTGGATCAGGTGAAGAAGATCATCGAGGGCATCGGCAAGGATGAGAAATTTGTGATGATCTTTATTTCGGACACCGTGCCTTATTATCAACCGGCAACTGAGATCACCGACAAAGTTATCAAAAAATATGACGAATCGGCCGGAGTAGAGACCACACGGCGGCGCCGCCCGCACCGGCAAAGGCGCCTCCCATAACTGTTACACCGGTGCCTCCCGGAACTGTGACACCGGCGCCTCCGGCAAACAAATAACGGCGATTAGAGTCATTGCCGGAAGTAGAACTGATGCACCCCTCACCCTAACCCTCTCCCCTCAAGGGGAGAGGGGATCAAATGATAACTGTCATTAATCCTCACAACAGGAAGGACAGGAGCCCCGGGCTCCCGCCCTTCCTGCTGCCGGTGCCCGGGTTCGGTCTCCGGGCATCATTCGGTTAAGAGTAAGAGCATTAAGATAGGTGCAGTCCCGGGGATTTCCACGCCCACTTTGGTGACGAAGAGGTCGCCGCCGGCCTGGTAGCCACCAGCGGGTTCCGGGTGGGGAAATTGCCGGAGGTGGTGGTCCCGGTGAGGAAGAGGTTGTTGGCGCTGTCCAGGGCGATGCCGAGCCCGGAGTCGTTGCCGGAGCCGCCCAGATAGGTGCTGTACTCCAGGCCGATGTAGGAAACCGGGTTAAACTTGGCCACAAAGGCGTCGGTGGTGCCTTGGAGGGCGCCGCCGCCATAGCGATACCAGGGTTTTTTCAGATAGAAGTTGTTGGAGTAGGTCGTGCCCGTAAGGTAGACATGGCCCCGGCTGTCCAGGGCCAGGGCATTGCCGAAGTCCAAGCCGGTGCCACCTAGAAGGGTGGAGTAGGGAATGTAGAGATCGTAGG
This sequence comes from uncultured delta proteobacterium, assembly GCA_963789385.1. Taxonomy (GTDB): domain Bacteria; phylum Desulfobacterota; class Desulfobaccia; order Desulfobaccales; family Desulfobaccaceae; genus Desulfobacca. The sequence continues at coordinate 5,139 of CAWBKT010000041.1, forward strand.
GGGGATAATCTTCTGGATGTACATTTTGGTCAGGAAAACGTCATAGGAGCCTTGCAGGGGGTGGACGGAATGTTTCTGGGGAAAGTTTGCGGAGTTGGTTTGCCCGGTGACGTAGATGTTGTGTTTCAGTTCCTCATCGTACGTAATATGATTCCACGGCAATGTCAACCCCATAGTCGGAATTGGCGCCGCCGAGATAGGTTGAGAAATGCACGCTGGAGATGGTGGGGCCGACGTAGAACTTGGTGACAAAGGCGTCGCCATTGCCCCGGTAGGGATGGATTGACTTGACGGTGTAAAAATCATTAGAACTGGTGTCGCCGGTGACATAGACATAACCGAGCTTATCCAGGGCGACGGCTTTGCCGTTATCGGTGCCGGCGCCCCCCAAGTAGGTGGACCAGGTCAGGCCGCCGATGGTGTCAAATCTGGCGACAAAGGCGTCCCAGCCTCCCTTGTAGGTCAACATGGGGGAGGCAAATAAATCGTTTGATTTAGTGCTGCCCACCACATAGATGTTGCCCGAAAATCGATCCACTTTCAGATCGGTGGCTTTATCCTCTAACAGTCCCCCTAGATACGTGGAATAAAGCAGGGTGCCATTGGCGCCGTTCAGTCGGGCCACAAAGGCGTCGCCGCTGCCTTTGCGGGTCTCCTGCCAGGGATCTCCCTGGAGGGGGAAATTATCCGAGAAGGTTTGGCCGCAGATGCAGGGGTGGCCATTCTGATCCAGGTCCAGGCCATAGCCATAATCGTTGGCTGACCCCCCCAGCAGGGTGGCGAAGATCATAGCCTTGCCGGTGGGGTTCAACTTGAGGACAAAGACATCCGTTCCCCCCTTGAAGGTCGATCCCGGGTAGGTCAGAAAATTGCCGGAATTGGTGTAGCCGACGACAAAGGCAAAGCCGGTGGCATCCGTGTCGATATCCATGGCGGTATCGCTGCCGGAGCCGCCCCAGTAGGTGGAATAGACCAGCACCGGATCGATGATGAGAGGCCGGGTGCGGTCGTAGGCCGCGACTTCAAAGCCGTATTCCCAGGCCGGGCCTTTGGGGTAGAGCTTGAATTGACCTTCCCGGGCGACCCGGCGGCCGTCCTCCTCCTGATAGATCAGGGGTTTCTGCTGCAGGAAACGCCTGCCCCCCGGGAGTGAGACGGCCAGGTCGCCGGCGGGGGTGAGCGCCAGTCCCTTAACGCCTTCCAGCCGGAAGCGGACCTGGGAGGGATTCCCCCCGGGCTGAACCACGATGTCGTATTCCAGGGTCTGGCCCTGCCCATAGAACCGCAGATCCACCCCGGGATAGGCCTGGCGGTAGAGCACCGACCCGTAAATTGGCAGGCCGGAGCGCCAGCGGGCGGGATCGCGGCCCTGATAATGGTTGAACTTCCCCGGCAGCGGGTCGGCGCCGGTCAGGGAAACGAGGGGAGAAAGGTTGACGGGGCGCAGGCGCACCACCTGACGGGGCTGAGGTGCGGAGGCGGCGCCCGGTTTGCCGGTGGGAAAGGCAAGGGCGATTTCATCGGGGCTGAAGCCGGCTTGCAGCCCCGGGCCCAGGGTGTAGAAGCGAAACGGGGAATCCAGCTGGCCTTGATTTTCCACAAAAGACAGGGGCAATTTGCCAAAAGCGGCCAACCTGGGAGTGGGGGCGGAAACCGGGGCCGGACTGGCCTGCACCAGAGCAGGGCCCGCCAGCCAGGAAAAAATGACCCCCACCCAGAGAACCGCGGCAAGGAGACTTTTTGGCTGCGGCATGATCAACCCTCCAGATGTTTACACAGACTAAAGAGATGAAAGTCTATCAGGGAAAATTGTTTAAAAATACCTCATAGATAAATATTACATAAATTATCGACGAAATGCTATATATTAATGAAAAAAAATAGATATGAAATAGGTAGTTAATCAGATGTTAAAAGACGAGGCCGGGGAAGGAAAGAACATCTGATTCACTCAAAAGATTATAACGGATTGAAGAAAATTGTTGAGCTTTTAAGATATATTAGATATACTTACAATTCCAAATAATAATTAAAAATAGATTTTCACTGATTACTGAAGGCGTAGATTATCCGTGATTTTTAGTCTAATCATCCCATCCGGGAACACTCATTGAGGGAGCTATCTTCTGCCAATAATCCTCAAGGGAGTTTAGGTTGGCCCGATTCAGCCAGCAACGTTGAAAGGAGGACTTATGCCGGAGACAATGGAGCGAACGTGGAAAAAATATCTCATTTTGACGGCGGTACCGTGGGTCAGGCGCGTGTATCCTGGTTTTGAGCCGGTCCGGCGACGATTCCGGCCCAGCATCCAGGTCTGACCGACGTATGCGGGGAGCGCCTCATGTTCAACCGTCGGAATGTCATCCAATAGGGTAAAGCCGCGGAAGTTCATGGCTCGGCGATGTATCAACTAAAAGGACAAACTCCGGCGGTCCCGAACCTGGGAGGCCAAATTGCCGGCAAGCTGGGGCAGATCAACGATTTTTGCACCTACCCCGACATCAACTGGCTCTTTCAAATGACCAATACGGCCGGGGCCACGGTGGTGGCGGGTTGCGGCGCCTGTCATGTGGGGATGGGAGCCAAACCCGAACCAACGGCAACCCCGGCACAGTTGGCCAACATCGACTGCCTGATCTGCCATTCGGAGGTTTACAAACGTAAAGCCGTTATTGACCCGCCCGGCAGCGCCCCGAGATTTGTTCCAGCCCCCCCAACCACGATCCCCCCCACCTCGACCGAGGAGTTTATCCTTCAGTCCCTGGCAGCCATCCAAAAAACCCCTTCCACGGCTACCTGTCTGACGCGCTGCCACACGGGGGCCGGGGGCGGCGCCAAGCAGGGTGACATACACCCGGTCCTGAACCCGACTCCGGCGCAGGATTTCCACCTGGCCAGCACGGCCAGCGGCGGAGCCGGCTTGAGCTGCCTGGACTGCCACAAATCCGAAAATCACCGCATAGTCGGGCGGGGCAACGATATCCGGGAGACGGAATACCTGGCATCCAACCCTACCTTCAAAGTGGACTGCCAGAACTGCCATATCCGCCACCCCCCATCCCAATAACCAGGACCTCAACAGACATACGGCCCGGGTCGACTGCACGGTCTGCCACATTCCGACCTTTTCCCGGTCCCGGCCCACGGAAATGTATCGGGATTTTACCAGAACCGAAATCGAACCGGCGGTAAACCGCTATGAACCGGTGCGCACCTATGCCACCAATGTCGTGCCGGTGTACAGGTGGTTCAACGATCAATCATATTTTTATGAATTCGGCGCCGCTAACTTGGGGCAACCGACTAACTTCAGACCGGCGGGCAATTTCCTCCTGTCTAACCCGCTGGGAGACATTCTCGACACCAACGCCAAGATTCATGCCTTTAAATCGCACAAGGCCAAAATGGCTTATGATTTAGACCATGCGCCGCCTGATCCCCACCAAATCCAAGGTTCTCTGGGAGACCGGTAATCTTGAGCAGACTTTCCTGCAGGGAGCGGCGGAAGTGGGCTGGACCATCAGCGGCTACGCCTTCAGCCAATCTAACCGTTTTCTGTCTCTGCACCACGAAGTGCCCACCAAGGCGAGCGCCTTGCAATGCGCCGACTGCCACGTCAGCACCGGCCGGATGAATTTTAAGGAACTGGGCTATTTCCTGAAAACTACTAATACCTAGCAAGGAGAGCCTTTGTGCAGCAGTTGCCATGAGCGGGAAGACTGGAGATTTCTACCAGATCCATAATAAGCATGTGAGAGGCGAGGGCATCGGCTGCACTACCTGCCACGTGTTTAAGGCGCAACCGGTACTGCCTATTCCGCCGGTCATTACTGGATCTTTGGAGTTATTATTGTTGGATTGACATAAGCTTATATGAAATCAGTGAGCCGGGAGCAGTGAGCCGTAAGCCGAAAAAACCGACTTAGTCAGTAGGTCCGGTTGAGTTTTCAAGCTGCGTGGTGATTTATAACCATGATGGCTTATGGCAAAGGATCGGCAGTGGAAGCAAAAAGGGGTTACGGCTGAAAACCGTAACCCCTTGATTTTTCGTGGTAGGCGGTACTGGGCTTGAACCAGTGACTTCCACCGTGTGAGGATGGCACTCTACCGCTGAGTTAACCGCCCGTGTTATACTGATTAATTTTTAACATGAAGCCCTGGCTTTGGCAAGTTTTTTTGCCGGAAAAGCTGTTCGGGCGACAATTATTGCGGCGGGGCCGGGGCCGGGGCATTGGGCCCAAGGAATTTCTGGCGGCCGCCCAGGCCTTTCCCCCGCCAGACCGGAATGCCCTGGGCATCCCGGAGGGTCACGGTCTGGCCGCCGGATTTCACTTCGGCCGCCAGGATGACATCACGTTTGCCGGTGTTCAGCTTGGAGCCGGTGACGGCCAGGGTGTCGCCAACCTTGGGGGTAAACTGTTGCTGCTCCAAAAACTTTACGGGCCCCAGGTGGACGAGCATGGTGCCTTGATCGGTTTTAAGAAACAATATCTGCACTTCGCGACCGGGCTGGTTTTCCATGCCCGGACGTGCCGGCCGGGACCTGGTTTCCACTTTTTCCACCTGCCCCTGGACGGTAACCACCGCGTTGGGATCATAATGCCGGCCAGGATAGCTTTGGGCCCAGGCAGGGAGGGCGATCATTAAACCAGCAAGCACCAATAAAGACTGCTGCAGCAGTTTCATGAGTAAGTCCTTAATTTGATTTATCAGTTGCGAAAAATTAATCAGCCCTCACCCTTAAACTTTTGGCAACTGATATGGTTAGTTCGTTAAAAGTTACTTCGTCGTCTCCGGCTGGGAGGGACGACCGGTTGCAGGTTTAGGTGTTTTGGGGCCGCAGGATTCGGGGGTGCATACTCCCAAGTCGCCCCCACTTGCAGATTTGGACGGCGGCGTCTGCTTTTTGCCTTTCTGATATCCTTGCTCAGAGCCATATTTGCCCGAACCGCTGCCAGAGCCGCGCTCCTGGGATTGAGCCCAGGCGCCGCCCGCCATTGCCAGGCTCAGGGCGGCAGTCAGAACCACGGCACCGCCGAACCATTTTTTTGTCTTCATAAACTTCCTCCTGTATTGTTGTCACTGCTTACTTAAGGTAACGTCGTAATCCTCATGCCCTAATGATATGTTTAAAGGGGCGGAAGTCAAGGTGGGGGACATACAATTCATCAGGACCGGGCCCGGGTTTTGGATGTGTCCGGGCCGTAGCAGCCCGGGGTCTGGCCGGACCAGACCGGGATACCCCTGGCATCCCGAAGCTGAAAAGTCTTGCCCCCGGAGGTAACGGTAGTTGCCAGGATCACTTCCCCCTGGCGGGTATTGACAAGGCCGCCGGTAACGCCGACAGTGTCTCCGGTTTTGGGAAAAAATCCCTGCCGGGCCAGAAATTCAGCCGGGCCCAGGTGAACGACTTTGGCGCCCTGGTCGGTCTTGAGATAGGCGATCCGGGTTTTGCGGCCGTTATTGGCCTGGCGCCCCTGGCGGGTGATGGTTTCCAGTTTTTCAATCTGTCCCTGGATGGTCACGACCTTTTGGGGATCATACAGTTTTTTCAGCTGGGCCCGGCCTTCCGGGGCCCAGGCCAGAATTGCCAACAGAAGCGGGAAGATTATTAAAGACTTGGGGAAATTTTTCATGTGTCTTCGCCTCGTTTAGAGATAGTCCGCCAGACCCCCCTCCGGCCCGGAGATGTCGGGAGAGGGGGGAATGGGTGCACAACTATCTGGCGGGAAAATATCAGTTAGAAGAAGGAACCGGAGCCGGGGGCGCCGCCGGCAGGGAGTCGACTTGATTGACCGGGCAGTTGCTGGCACGCAGACACTGCTGGGATTTCTGGCCTCTTTTGGGTCCCCGGCCCTGCTGATAATGGGGACAGGTATTCTTGCCGGCCTGGGCATAGCAGTTAGCGCGGCGGCCGCCGTCGCCCCGGCCGCAGGCCCCGCCGCCGCAAGAGGCGGAGGCGATATCGGCGCCGGCCAGGCTCAGAGCAAAGGCCGCGGCCAACATACCACAAAACCATTTCTTGCTTTTCATAGTACCTTTCCTTAGTTAGAAGGAGCCGGAACGATAATGCTGTTCGGCGCCTGAGTATTGGGATTATTCACACAACTGCCGTCACGAAGGCGCTGCTGCCGGCCCTGGCCGCCTTTTTTCCGGCCCTGGCCCTGGTAATTGGGGGACGTTTGAGATTGATCGTAATTTTGCATACAGGCCCCGCGACCGCCGCCCTGGCCGCGACCGCCTTGGCCGGATTGGGCGGAGGCGATATCGGCGCCGGCCAGACTGAGGGCAAAAGCTGCGGCCAAGACGCCACAAAAATATTTTTTGGTTTTCATATTAAGATCTCCTTTGACGTTTTTAGTTACGGTACCTGCTTATGTAAACACGGGGATTCGATATGGCGGAGCTCCTTTTTGGTTGAATCCCCGTGGAAAAGCTGAGTGCTTATCTTTCCGGGGGAGGTGGCGGAGCCTGGTTATCCCGGCACCGATCCATGCCGCGGCCAGGTCTGCCCCCTGTCTTATGGGGGCCGCAGAAACCGGAGCCGCAGAGGCGTTGGCCGACTCTCTGAAGCAGCATTTCCTGCTGTTCCGGCCGGAGATTTTGTTTGATCTGCAGGAGAAATCGGACCATCTCCTGCTCCAGGGCATTTTGCAGGTTATTGATTACGGTTATTTGGGCGGCGATTTCGGATTCGTTGGGCTGCGCCTGGTCAATGAGCTCGTAAAGTTTCTGGCGCTGCTGGTTCAACTGCTGGCGCAGTTCTTTTATCTGCTGCCGGTGGGCCGGGAAATTCTGCTTTAAGAGCTGTTGCTGTTCCGGGTCCAGATTCAAGGAATGCAGAAGTCCCTTAAACCCCCCGGGGAGCCTGCCTTCATGCAGCAGGGGGTCAGGGGGTGGCTGGAGGCGGAAATAGACTAAAGCCCCGAGGATGCCCACGTTGAGGGCCAGGGAAAATATGACCAGGTAGACCAGCCAGTTTTTTTTCATAAACCGCCCCCGTTTTCCAAATCATTACTGGCCAGCATGGCGTCCAGGGAGTTGGGAGGCGTCGCTTCAAAAACTTCCCAGGTGAGTTGAGAGTCGGTCTGGGACGGGAGAAAAATCTGGTGCAGATCAAGTCCCAGCCTGCCGCCCAGAAATATGCCTAAAAGCAAAGAGGCGGCCAGGGCGAGATGGCGCCACCCGGGCTGCGGGCGGCCCGGCAGGCGGGCCAGGACCTGATCCGTCAGGTGTGGGGCAGCCGGCGCCGGTTCGGTAAGCAGTAAATCCCAGAGAGATTGCCAGGCTTGATATTCCTGTCGGCAGCGGGGGCAGGCGTCCAGATGCCGGGCGACCAGTTCGGCCTGGGGCCCGGGCAGTTCGCCGTCCAAATAGGCTGAGAAATATTCCTGAATTTTCCGGCATTCCATGGTGCTGGCTCCTGTCTTAAAAAGAACGCCTGATCCGTCTTTTATATTATTAAACAACCTCCAAGGCCTGATCCGGCGCGGAGTGGTTATTTTTTTATATTTTAAGCAATTGCCGGGGCGGGTTCGAGACCCATTCCCAGGAGACTTCTCCATACTGATACATTTTTAAAAAAACGAGTAGTTGTCAAGATAAAAAAAGGGAGGCCCGGCGGCCTCCCCTGGCGGGTTCGAGATGACAATTACGTTAAAGGGCTTGTATCTCTATTTTACGGGGCTTGGCTTTTTCCACCTTGGGCAGCGTCAGGCGCAAAACGCCGTCTTTCATCGCCGCTTCAATGCGATTCTGATCCACCAGTTGGCCCAGGGTAAATTCCCGGGAGAAATTGCCGGTATCATACTCCTGCACCACCAGGTGCTCCTGATTCCCTTGCGGCGGAGTTATTTCGCCCAAAATAGCCAATTGACCGTCTTTGACATCGATGTTCACTTTATCGGCCGGAACCCCCGGCATATCGGCCAAGACCACAATGGCTTCCGCAGTTTCATAGATATCCACCGGCGGCAGAAAGACTTTGCCCGGCCGGGTGGCCTCGCTCTTTACCGGAGCGGTTTCCTTTTCTTTTGGTTGCAGTTCTTGTTCAGCCATACAGTTCACCTCCAATTAAGCTGTCTTTACAGTGATCTGCTTAGGTTTGACTTCCTCGGGCTTGGCCAGGGTAATGGTGAGAATGCCGTCTTTAAAAACAGCTTCCACCTTGGAGGCGTCCAACCGGTCCGGCAGCCTGACAACCCGTCGGAATGAGCCGGCTTCCCGTTCCCGGCGGTGATAGCCCACGACTTTTTCCTCAGTGGGGATCTTACGTTCGCCCCGGAGCAGGAGCTTGTTTTCTTCCAGCGTAATGTCAATATCTTCCGGTCTGACGCCGGCCAGTTCCGCCCGGACATAGACATGATCTTGATCTTCGGAAATGTTCAGTAAGGGAAAAACACCGGCCCGGCGGCGCTGCCGCTCCGAGCCGTAGGCCTGATCCCATAAGCGGTCCATCTCCCGACGCAGTTGATCCATTCCCCGAAACGGTTCCCAGGACGGTTCAAAGGTATACCACGGCATACTTTATACCCTCCTCATATGTATAAGATAGTTTGGAATGCGAGTGATTTCCAGCATCCTTTTTACAAATATGTAAGCATGAGGATGACCGGCGTCAAGGGGAAGCAGCAGATCCCGGAAATAAAAATTTATACTTTAGGCGGGTGATGTTGGGTTGGCAGGCGGCATTATTTGGAGATTAAACGCCTTCTGGAGGTTAATTCAGCCAGGGCCGGGACTATTGATGCCATGGTCGGGGGAGTAATTTGAAGCTGCTGATAAATAGAGAATCCAGCCTCTTTGATGGCCTCCTGCCGCCAGTAGGCGTCCCGGGACGAGTCTTTGGAGTCGTAGCCCAGCTCAAAATAGACTTGGTCGATCTGGGCCGTGGCCAACAGCTTGATACAGACGTAGCAGGGCTCCAGGGTGACGTAGAGGGAGGCCCCTTTGATGGCCACCCCGTGCCGGGCGGCCTGGGCAATGGCATTGGCCTCGGCATGCGAGGCCCGGCAGAAATTATATTTATCCGCGTCCGGGATCATCAAGGCCCGGCGGTGGCAATAGGGGCTGCCGTCGGGCAGCGTCTGGTCGGTGCAGTGCGGGGCGCCGGGCATGGAGCCGTTGTAGCCGGTGGCCAGGATCTGCCGGTCCTTCACCAGCACGGCCCCGGTGGGCCGGGAGTTGCAGGTGGAGCGGGTGCTCACCAGCTTGGCGATGAGCATGAAATATTCATTCCAGGAAGGGCGCATAAGAAAGTTTTCAGTTTTCAGTTTTCGGTTAACCAGGGCTGGCCGCGATCAGCCGGCAGTGCAAAAATGGTTTCCGGTTGCAGGGTTTAAAATCACTTTAATTTAAAATGAACTCAGGTAATTATAAGCAATGCTCAGGAATTCGCTACTTTTATCCTACAATTCCGGTGCGGAGCCGGGGATGACGATAACGGAACCGGCCTTACTGCAGCCGCCGCACCCGCACCTCGATCTCCGGGTTGTCCCGGAGCAGTTCCTGCAGCCTGGCAGGTTCTGTCTGGCCGAAATGGTAGGGGTAGAGGATCTTGGGCTTGAACGCCCGGGCCGCGTCGGCCACCATCTCCGGGGTCATGGTGTACGGGAGGTTCATGGGCAGGAAGGCAAGGTCGATGTTCTTCAAGGCCTTCATCTCCGGGGTATTTTCGGTATCGCCGGCCACGTAAAGCCGCTTATCCCCAAAGCTGATGATATAGCCGTTCCCCTGACCCCGGGGGTGAAAAGGCTCGCCGGACTCTCTTTTGTGCACCAGGTTGTAGGCCGGCACCGCCTCGATGGCAAACCCGGCCACGGTCCTGACCTCACCGTTCTTCATGACTACGCTTCCCGGCACCCGGTCGGCGCTGAGTTCGTTCACCACGATCTGGGTCCCGGGCTGCCGCAGCATGGCGACGACCTTAGGATCCAGGTGGTCCCGGTGCTGGTGAGTGACGAGGATCAGGTCCGCCTTGGGGAGCTTGCTGTAATCGGCATACTCCCCCACCGGGTCCAGGTGGATGACCTTGCCCCCGAAGCTAAACATCAGGGTGCCGTGGCCGATAAAGGTGATTTCCAGGGGGCCGGCATTGGTGGGGATAACGTCGGTCTGGAAAGGTTCGGCGGCAGCCATGGTGGCGGCTCCTATCATTGCCATGATAAAAATTAGACATGACCATTTCATGGGTTGACCTTTAAAAGCCTGAGGAATAGCTCGAGAAGAGCAGGCAACGACCGCAGGTTGCCGTTGAGCAGCTACACATCCATATCCGGTCGTTTTCATTGCCGCGGGGATTTTTACCGGCGCTCTATTGCCGCCATCATCTACGAAGGTAGGCATACATATTCTTCCGGCAAATCAGGTGAAGACGGCCGAGTCGATTATTTTTTCAGGGCATGCAACGTCTTGGCAGCCGTAATGAAGTTAAGAATTTTCTCGGCTTGCGGCAGCATCCGCCAATTCAGCAATATTTTGCCGTTAACATCGAGATTTGAATGTCGCCAATATCAAGCTTTTCTCCAACTTCCCCTGATAAAGGGCGGCATTGTCGATTTTTTCGTAAGGCACGAATTAGTCTCGGAAAATCTCCGGCGCTGAAGAGGCCTATCTTCAATGAATAGGTGCTCAAGTATAATGTAAAAAAATCAATCCCAGCGAACATCAGAGTGCCAGATGAGAGCTCCCCGCCAAACGGAGCTAAGCCCAAGCCAAAAGAAAAAAAAGAGAGCAGAGTTTGCTCGGCTTAATTAATTTATTAAATTATAATGGAATAGATCTTTTTACAATATTTTTGAAGCAAATTTTTATCTCAAAGCAGTCTTATAGATTAACCTGATTGCCAGACAATCAAGCTGTCAATGCCTTGCATGAGCCATGTCTCAGATTTAAATTTACTTGAATGCTCCGGCATTTTTGAGACGAGAGCAGGGCACACGGCACCCCATCCCCTTTCGAGAATCTTCCCCAAGCGGCAAAGATTGCCGCAGCTCAAGGATGATGACGGACAAGAACATGACAACTCAGAAGGCCTCTCCCCGAACGGCAAAGACGAAGCACCCCGGTATCTGGCCGACCATATGGAACTGCCTGTGGCATAGTCGGGAAATCGCCGACAAAGCCAGTTGGCATGTTATTCTGGCGCAATCCATGGTTATTTTTGCGCTCGCCGGCGCCATTGCGGCCGGGGCGGTAGCCGTGTCGGAACAAGAAGCGCAGCGCCTGGAACGTCTGCTTACCTGGGGGCACCATCTCGCCTTTATCTACCGGCAGGAGTTGCTTTCGGACGCATCAACCCGGGCGGCGCTGGAAGTGCTGGCAAATCATATAATAAAAAGGTAAGGAATACCTGAAGGCTGCCAATCAGCCGGGCACCGAGCAGCAGGAACTCGAGAGGCAGGCGCAAGAAGATTTCGCCGCGGCCAGAACCCTGCGGCCTTTTCTGTCGGTCCTGCCAAATCCTTTTATAAACAACCTCTCGGTTGAGCAGAGTCTGCAAAAAAAAGTGGCGTTTTATATGGCCCGACAGGGATTTGAGACGCATTGGACGGAACCTCCCAAGCCCGCCGCCGGCCAAATAGAGGCCGGCCCGGCCGCGAACATCAATATTTGGGAAAACCTGGACCAGAAGTTGGAAGAGGCCCACAGCATGGTCAGGTTTTTAGCCCTGGGCGTGGTATTCTTCGTGGGTGCGCTGGTATCCCTTACTCTGGCCAACGTTCTGAGCCATCGACAAATCCTCCATAACAGATTCTTTGTCCTGGGTTGGGCCATTGAAATCGGCAGCCACTCTTTTCACCATTATCGTGGGGGTGTGGCATAGGGAGCTGATCGGCAACCTTGATCGTGATCCTGTGGTCTCAAGGGTGGACCCAGCTCTTACTCTTCCTGGTGCCGCCGCTCTTTCTGCTGACCCTTCTCGTCCTGGCCTATTACCGGTTCGGCAGCCTGTGGCGCCACTATCGACGAATGCCGCAGGTACCGGCAGGTGGAACTGGCAGAAGAAAAGGACCTGGAACCTGAACCCGTTGAAATTGATGGACCCCATTTACAGTCTTATAAAGAGGCGACCAGTGATTTCTCCCGAGCTGCGGTGCTGCTGATCGCGCTGTCGGTTTTCGCCTCCGCGGTCTGTGGCCTGGGTTACAGCTACGCGGTCAGTCAGGCGGGGGAAGCGGCCCATGAAGCCTTGCAGAGCGTTGCCGAGATGCATGACCGCAGCTCGAGACTCCATACGACGATTAACCATCTTATGGTTGAAGCGGCGAACATGGAAGAACACCGCGTTCGGGCGGCGGTGGCTCGCCAGCATACATCCAGTGCCTTCGGGGGAAAAGCTCGGCAACGGCCGAAATGCAGGCCAAAGTGCATGACACTATGGTCAATGAGGAAAATAGAAAGAAATTAAAAGACTCGCTGTCCGACCCGGAAGTGGGGGGCGAGGCTGACCTGTTGTTCCCGAAAAAGCTCAAGGCAAGACCACTGGAAACCATCAATTGGTGGGAATCGTTGGCGCAGTGGGATTTGGCCAGTCAGAGGAGCCTGGCCTGGCATGCCAAGGCCCAAATATTACTTGGCATCCTGACGGTGTTGGCCATGGCCATTTACCTGTTCGCCCAGGCTCACAGCCTGGAGGAAGGCTTTGGGGGCCGGCGGCTGATGGGCTATGGTTTGGCGTTAGTAGGGAATTCCGTATTATGTTTTATCATGATCCTGCTGGTTATCTATCAGGAATCAGATCGTGCCAAATTGTCCCACGAGGCCGAGGCGGCAAAGGCTTATGGCGCCGCCATGCAAAAAGATCTGACGGCGCGCCGGGGCCCGGAGTTCCAGAAAGTCGTCGACGATCTGAACAAAGCCATTGAAGCCAATCCTAAATTAGCTCGAGCTCGTCTGTCACTGGCGTATGCTCTTCAAGATTTGCGCTCATCCCAGGCCGGGGAATTTTATATAAGTTTACCCGGAAAGGACACACTCACTGAATCCATCGGGCATCTAAAAACGGCCATACAAGCCATGCTGGCCAACGGCTACGCGGCGCCGGCGGCGCTCTTAAGTTTCCTGGGCTGTGATACCCTGATGCTCGCTTTTGACAAAAATGATCTGGCGGGGGTGCGGGAGGCTCTGACGTATTTCCAAAAGGCCGAAGCCCAGGGCATTCATGGCGGCAACAAAACGACCATGGCAATGATCCACTGGAATCTGGCGACCACCCGGCTGGCCGCGGGGGAGAGTCAGGAAATCGATCCGAAGGCATTTCGCCTGCTTAACGAGGCCGGAGATGCCAATCTAATTATCAGCAGCTTCACTGATTTGGAAGTCCTGGAGAAATATTATCCTTATCTGCATGGCGGCACAAATTGCCAGGCAGCCGTTGAGCAGGCCAAACAACGGCTCATAGAGGCATTTGTGCGGCAAGATTGGGAACGGGGCGCGGTGGAGTCTCCAATACCGGTTTGCGGTGACCTTTTACCAAAGGAGCCTGAGATCATGGTCTCGCCGCAGACGGTGGAGTGGCGGGGCCACCTCCCCCAACTTCAGAAGGATCAGGACAAGCTCTGTCTCATCTGGTATATCAAGGACGCAGATTGGGGGGTGTGGCGAGCCTTACCCACGGTATCCGGCCCGGTGAACCCCAAGGAGCTTTCCCCGGATAAGACAATCCCGGAGAGTTGGTTTATCAGGCGCTCCTACTTAGCCGAGTCGGCCTTCCGGAGTTGTCTGCTGCCAGGAACTTATAAGGCCGAGCTTTACCTCAACGGGAGACTGTTCTCCAGCCCGTGCGATGTAGAAAACCTTCCGGAGGATTTTGCACCGCAGCGCCTCTTACACCTCAATGTCGGGCTGTGTTGTCCCAAGGACTGGAAACTTTATACTTTTCCAAAACAGATGGGAGATAATGAATTCATCGGCCGCATTTTTGCCAATTCCAAGCAGCGCCCAACGGCCTGCGTCTTTACCTTCTATGCTTCCCGCGCCGTCCAGGATCCTAAAGATCCCCCGGCAGTCAAATGGGCCAGACAGATTTTGTCTCAAAAGCCTCTGAACTTGCCGGACAATTGGGCTTTGGCCCCTTATAACCCAGAGGCGTGCGCGGCGCCACCACCTGGAGTGGCAGGTTTATACAAGCAATGGGTTACTCCGGACGGCGTCCACCATGTGGGAGTGGTCTTTATCGGCACCGCACCCTTCTGTGACCTGTGTAATACCCTCGCTTCCATGGACAACCTGTATAAGGTGGACATTCGCTGATGCAAATGTCGCAGCCGCCTTTTCGGCAGCTTGAATATTTTCGCTGGAGGTATTAAAATAAATTTAATAACTTACCCTTTTAACCGGAATTGAGCCGCCCATGAAAAAGTTACTGCGTGACCTGTGGGATAAGGAAGAAACCATAATAGTTCTGGTCTTGGCAGTGGCCCTGGTGCTCTCGGCCCTGTTTTTTTGCTGGAGCGGCGGTGATCAGATGATCAGCCCGGCGGGAAACTCAAGGGGGAGGCGTTTCGGTATGATTATAATTGGTAAATGTTTAGAAACTGATTGTGTATCGAAAAAACACGCCTCAGTTTCACTCATGCAGGTATGCCCGCGTCAATATTCGTCCGCCCCGTCTGGATTTAGCACTGCGGGAAAGAGCGACGATCCGACCGACAGCCTGCTGCTGCTCCCGGCGCACACCCTCGTAAGAATCTAAAAAATCCCTGAGCAGCGCATTGACCGAAGTTCCCTCCTGCAGGGCTCGAAGGCGGGCCTATTTCAACGACTCTTCGTCAACCGTGATTATGAGATTTCCCATAGCGAAAACTCCCGTGCTACACGAAAATAGTGTAGCACGGAATAGAGGAAAAAACACTGTACCTCCTGAGAAGGAAACGGGTTTATTGCTACTGCACGATCACTATCCCCGCCAGCACCCCTTTGGGCATGTCCTCCGGTTTGGCGTTGCTGCCGATGGGATAGATGTCCCAGCCCTGCCGGGCCACCAGGTTATAGACGTCGATGCCCACCGCTTCCATGGAGGGCCGGGCGAGCAGGGAGAAGCGGCATTTTTTGCCTTCCAGGGCCTGGCAGGTCTCCTGCTGACCGCAGAAGGTGTGCCGGCAGGACCCGGCGCCGAACCCGAAGGCCAGATAGTGGCCGTCGTAAAAGGCCTGGGACTCGATTTCGCTCACCATCTTAAAGACCTTCTGATAGACCGCCACCCGTTCCTGGATGGTGGCCTTGTCCCGGACGATGACCTGCGGCGGCACGTCCAGGGTGAAGAAGACGGCCCAGTGGTATTTTTGCAGCAATTCTCGGAGTTCAGCGGCCGGCAGGGCGTGGGGCGGGCAGTGGGCCCCGGCCCCGTAGCCGAAACAGCGGGGGATGCTGGCATTTCAGCACCATCTGCTCGTCCACCGGAATATCCTCGGCTTTGACAATGGCGGCCCGGTCGGCACCTAAATCCAGCGCCAACTGGCGGTAGCGCTCCAGATCCTGGGGCAGGCTCGCTTCCTGCCGGTCCACGGTAATTTTTTCCACGTTCCGGCCCATGAATTTCTCCCTGCTGTGTTGCGACTTGATTTTTAAAAATAAATAATAATTATTAAAGATTAGGAAGAACAATTCGGCTGCTGAATCTTCATGATACCACAGCCTTGACAAGGAAGGAATTTCAAAATGGTTACCCTCATGGGGCGGGTTCTGGCGGCGCTGCTGGGAGCATTGCTGCTCGGCGGCCCGCCCGCTCATAGTGACACCACCATACCCAAACGGAGTGCAACGACCATGGAAAACCCAGCGCAGCTGCAGACAGCCACCTTTGCCGGCGGTTGTTTCTGGTGCACCGAGGCGGATTTTGCCAAGAACGACGGCATCGTGGAGGTAATATCCGGTTATACCGGCGGGCAGAAGCCCAACCCCACCTATGAAGAGGTCTGTTCCGGCCGGACCGGCCATTACGAGGCGGTGCAGATAAAATATGATCCCGCAGAAAATTTCCTATAAGCAATTGTTGGATCTTTACTGGCGGGGCGTGGACCCCACCGACGGCGGCGGCCAGTTTGCGGACCGGGGCACCCAGTACCGGCCGGCCATTTTTTATCACAATGCGGAACAGCAGCAACTGGCGGAGGCTCAAAAGCGGCCCTGGCCGCATCGGGACGATTTACCAAGCCCATTGCCGTGGCCATTCTGCCGGCCCAGACTTTTTACCCGGCGGAGGATTATCACCAAAAGTATTACCAGACCTGCCCGTTGAGGTATAAATCCTACCGGAGCGCTTCCGGGCGGGATCAGTTCCGGGAGAAGGCCTGGGGCCAGGAGCCGGCACCGGCTGCAAACCCGAAGCCGGCGGGTCAGACCAAGGCGTATGCCAAACCGGACAAGGGGGCGTTGCAGCAGAAGCTGACCCCCATGCAGTATAAGGTTACCCAGGAGGAAGGGACGGAGCCGGCGTTCAAAAACGAGTTCTGGGACAACCACCGGGAAGGGATTTACGTGGACGTGGTCACCGGCGAGCCGCTGTTCAGCTCCACGGATAAATTCGACTCGGGCACCGGCTGGCCGAGCTTCACCAAACCTGTGGAGCCTCAAAATATTAAAGAGAAAACTGACCGCAAATTATTTATGGAGCGGACGGAAGTGCGAGCCAAAAACGGAGATTCGCACCTGGGCCACGTCTTTGACGACGGCCCCAGGCCCACCGGCCTGAGATACTGCATCAACTCGGCGGCGTTGCGGTTTATTCCCAAGGAAGAGCTGCAAAAGGAAGGCTATGGGGAATATCTGAGGCTGTTTGAGAAATAGCGGTTTTTGGTTTCCGGTTTCCAGTTGAACGGGAACTTAGTTTTAAGACCGAGCTGGCCGCGGACGGCCAGCCGGTTTTATTTAGGTATTGCCCTTTATGAGCAGATGGATTATGATGTTTTCAACTCACCAGAATAATTACGTATACTTGTTATTTTAAGGGTGTGAAGTGAGCAGCGGACCGGATAAAAATACCTTAATAAGGAAGAATCTCACGACAAGGAGAGAGGATAGATGAAAACCAGAATCGCCATGCTTTTAATCCTGGCCCTTTGTTCCACCGGCTGCATCGCGGCGGCAGCGGGTGTTGCGGCCCACCGGGCCAGCGAATCCCGCCAAGAAGCAGCCCGGACCTCGGCCAAAGCCTCGGATACTGCGGCTTACAACCAATACATCTCCCAAATGGAGCAGGTCAATTCCCAGAGGCAGAAAAACGGCCTGAAACCGGAACCGATCCTGAGCTTCGAGGAATGGAAAGCAACCCATTAATGAAACATCTTTAGTTTGCAAAGAGACCGGCCACTGGGCCGGTTTTTTTATTTTTCGTTTTATTTCAAGTTTAATTTAATTAATATTTCATAAAAAAGAAATTATATCAATGTTAATTATATGATATATATATATAAAATTGATAAAAAGAACATTCCCTTTGGCGGATGCAGGCTGAAGTCTATGGAAATTGAAATTATATTAAATGCTCTAGAGCCTTGACAATACTGGGCTGGCTTGCTATACCGTTAGAGAATGTTTTCACAATGATGTTTTAGCCCTCAGTGATGGAGGTGCAGGTGGATATTTCCCCGGTTTTACGTGACTACGGCTATGTGCTCATATTTCTTATTGTGGGCGCCGTGTTTGCCTTTGGGCCTCTCGTCATTTCATATTTTGTAGCGCCGCGCAGTTTCGGACCGGCTCGGGATGAAACTTATGAGTGCGGCATCCCCACCTTCGGCAGCGCCTGGATTCAAGTCGCGGTCATCTATTATCTCTTTGCCCTGATCTTTCTGGCCTTTGACGTGGATGTGATTTTCCTCTTCCCGGTGCTGCTGGCATACGGCAAGGGCTATGTCTGGCGGGATTTTATTGAAATCTTTCTGTTCATCGGCATTTTATCCCTGGTGATAATTTACGCCTGGTGCAAGGGAGTTTTTGAGTGGAAAAGAAAACCGGAGAACCGTTAGTTAAATTGGCGGTTCTGGAAGATGTTTTAAATCTTTGCCGGGCTAATTCGCTCTGGCCCATTACGTTCGGCTTGGCCTGCTGCGCCATCGAGATGATGGCTGCGGGCGCCTCCCGTTTTGATCTGGACCGCTTTGGGGCCGGGGTTTTCCGCCCTTCGGCCCGGCAGTCGGACCTCATGATTGTCGCCGGCACCATCTCCAAAAAAATGGCCCCGGCCGTAAAGCGCCTCTATGACCAGATGCCCGCCCCCAAGTGGGTGATTGCCATGGGGAATTGCGCTATTTCGGGCGGCCCTTTTTATTATGACGGCCAGTATGCCATTGTGCCGGGCGCTGATCTGATCATTCCGGTGGATGTCTATATTCCGGGATGCCCGCCTCGGCCGGAGGGTCTCATTGAAGGCATCCTGCAACTGGAAGAAAAGATAACCAACCGTGGACGTTTAAGAAAGTATAGATAACATGCCTTCCCAAACTATTATTCAAAACCTGCAACCTATTCTCGGCCCGGACAAGCTGGCGGAGCTGGATTACGCCGCCACCGGCTGTCACCTGCGGGCGGAGGCCCAGCCTGACCAGATGCCGGCAGTGGCCGCGGCCATGCTGGAGCAGAAATTTTTCCTGGAATCCCTGACGGCCCTTGATCTGGTGGAATCCTTCGAGGTGGTATACCATTTTGCTTCCTTCTACGAGTTGTGCCGTCTCGTGGTGCACGTGCCCCTGGCCGTGGGCGTGGAAGTCCCCACCATCAGCACGGTCTATCCCGCGGCCGACTGGTTTGAGCGGGAAGTGTGGGAAATGTTTGGCATAACTTTTTCGGGGCATCCGAATCTGAAGAATCTCATTCTGCCGGAGGATGCCGATTTTCATCCGCTTTTAAAAGATTTCGTGGCGAGCAGTTAAGATGATGCTGGAAAAAGGCGTTGAAGAGAAAACGTTTTATTTGAACCTGGGGCCGCAGCATCCCAGCACCCATGGCGTTTTGCGCATCGTGCTGGAGATGGACGGCGAATACATCGTCAACTCCGATCCGGTTATCGGTTACGGGCACCGGGCCCATGAAAAAATGGGCGAGCTGAGGACCTATCAGCAGTTTTTGCCCAATATGGGCCGGGTGGATTACCTCCATGCCCTGGCCTACAACCAATGCTGGTGTATGGCGGTGGAGAAACTGAGCGGTCTGGTGGTGCCGGAGCGGGCGGAGTTCATCCGGGTTATTACCAGTGAATTGAACCGGATCTCCTCGCACCTGCTCTGGTTCGGGGCCTACCTCATGGATCTGGGGGCCTTTACGCCGTTTCTCTATTGCTTTGACGATCGGGAACATATTTTAGACCTGCTGGATCGATTGACGGGCTCTCGACTGACCTATTGTTTCTACCGTTTCGGTGGTGTGCCGGTGGACGTGGATGATGAATTCATTGCCGGCTGTCGGGAGTTCGTCAAACGTCTGCGGAGCCGTTGGGGCGACTACGACAATCTGGTGACCAAGAATGTCATCTTTATCCATCGGACCCGTGATGTGGGAATTCTGACCCCGGAACAGGCGGTGAAGTACGGCGTCACCGGCCCCACTCTCCGGGGGAGCGGTATTGCCTACGATATCCGGCGGAGCGAACCATTTTCGGTCTATCCCCAGTTTGATTTTGAAATTCCCATCGGCGAAAAGGGCGATGTGTATGACCGCTATATTGTCCGGCTCCGGGAAATGGAACAGAGCCTGAGGATTATCGAGCAGGCCCTGGATAAGCTTCCCGAAGGCCCGATTATGGCGGAAAAGGTGCCTAAACGGATTAAACCGGCGGAAGGGGAAGTTTACCAGGCCGTGGAAACGGCCCGGGGGGAATTCGGCGTCTATGTGGTGAGCAAAGGTGACGTGAAGCCATACCGGGTTAAACTGCGGGTTCCTTGTTATTCCAACTTAAGTGTTCTGGCGGAGTTGATTAAAGATACCATGGTGGCCGATGCCGTGGCCATCCTGGGCTCCATAGACCTGGTGATCCCGGAAATTGACCGGTAATGGTTTGAGGCTGACGGTGCCGCGGCGCCTCCTTGACTCATGATGTGGTGAGGATATATCGATGCAGTTTTTAGTAGCCGAAGGGGCAAGACTGGGCGTAAGCCTGATCGGCGTGATCGGTCTGGTGGCCGTCAATGCCCTGTTTTTAATCTGGATGGAACGGAAGGTTTCGGCGCACATGCAGCTTCGACCGGGCCCCATGGAAGTTGGTTTCCACGGCGCCCTGCAAACCATCGCCGACGCCCTCAAGTTAATCGGTAAAGAGCTGATCACTCCGGAAGATGCGGACAAGCTGATCTATCTGCTGGCGCCCATCATCATGTTCCTGCCGGTGTTGGTCAGTTTTGTGGTTATACCGTTTTCTCCCACGCTGATTATCCGGGACCTCAACGTCGGCCTGCTGTTGATCTTCGCCTTCAGCGCCCTGTCCGTCCTGGCCATTCTGATGGCAGGCTGGTCATCCAATAACAAGTATTCCCTCCTGGGCGCCATCCGGTCCGTGGCCCAGAATATCGCCTATGAAATTCCGCTCTTGATCACCGCCATGAGCATTATTCTCATGGCCGGTTCTTTCAAGCTCACGGACATTGTGGCGCAGCAGTCTTTCCTGTGGAATATTTTTTTGCAGCCTCTGGCTTTCCTGCTGTTTATTATCTGCGGCACGGCGGAAACCAACCGGGCCCCTTTTGATATCCCGGAAGCCGAGTCGGAACTGGTGGCCGGTTTTCATACGGAATATTCGGGTATGCGCTTTGCCATCTTCTTCCTGGCGGAGTATACCAACATGTTCATCGTCTCGGCAGTGGCTGCGACCCTCTTCCTGGGTGGCTGGCAAGGACCGTTCCTGCCGCCGGTGGTCTGGTTCCTGCTGAAGGTCTATGCCATGATATTCGTGATGATGTGGTTCCGCTGGACTTTCCCGCGGCTGCGGTTCGACCAGCTCATCACTTTTGCCTGGAAAATCCTGATACCCCTGGCCCTGGCGAACCTCATCCTGACGGCCCTGGTGATGAAGATTTTCTAGAAAACTTTTCGATAACTTTTTTTCCTTGAGAGTATTTCTTAAGTAGACACCTAAAGGTTTGCGGCAATGATGGCGTATGTAAAGGACACCCTGACTGGATTCTACAGCTTGCTGGCGGGCTTGGGGGTGACGATTCGGTATTTTGTGAAACCCATCGTCACGGTCCAGTATCCCCGGGAAAAGATAGCTATGAGCCCCCGGTACCGGGGCCATACCGAATTTGTTATTGATGAGGAAACCGGCACCCACCGCTGTAATGCCTGTGAAAACTGTGCCCGGACCTGCCCTTCCGGGGTCATTACCGTCACCGGGGCCAAGCCTCCCGGCTCTAAGAAAAAACGGGCCGTGACGTACACCCTGGAATACAATCTGTGCAGTCTCTGCGGTCTGTGCGTCGAGGTTTGTCCTACCAATGCCTTAAAATTTTCCGATGAATACCGCCTGGCGGGATATTCCAGGCTGGATTCACGGATTGATATCCTCGCCCGCCTGCAGGCCCGGCAGCGGGCCCTGGGTCTGCCCGAGGAAGTGCCGCCGGCACCCGAGGCGACCGAGTCGAAGCCTGAAGCACCGCAGGCCGAGGGGGGTGAGTCATGAAAGAATTGTTCGATCTGGCGGGCTTAAGTTTTCTGGCGGTTTTGACCGTCACCTTCGTCGGGGCCTTGATAGCCGTGGGCGCCCGCAATATTTTTCATAATGTTTTAGGTCTGGCCATGTCTTTATTCGGTGTGGCCGGCATTTTTGTGTTCCTCAACAGTCCTTTCCTGGCCATGATGGAAATACTTATTTACGTGGGGGCTATCTGCATCGCCATCTGTTTTGCCATCATGCTCTCTGAACCGCTCTATTTACCGAAGCCCCCCCGTAAACCTATTAAAACAGCAGGAGCGGGCCTGGGAGCCCTCCTGATTTTTTTAATGTTAAGCATCCTGGTGAAAAAAACCTCCTGGGTGCCTGCGGCAGTCCAAGGCAATGATTGGTCCGTAGCTACCATCGGCCATTACCTGCTCACCCGTTATGCCCTCATTTTTGAAGTTATCTCACTGGTGCTGCTGGTGGCCATGTTAGGCGCCATCGTCAATGCCAAAAACGGCCGCGGCCGGGATGAATCCTGAAAACCGGGGGAGTGAGAGCCAAACATGTATAACAGTCTCCAAACCTATCTCTTTGTCGCCGTCATGCTCTTTGCCATCGGTCTCTATGGCGTCCTGGCCCGACGGTCCCTCATTGCCATCTTAATTTCCGTGGAATTGATGTTGAATGCGGCGAGCATTAATTTCATGGCTTTTAACCGCTTCCTGGCGCCGGACCCGACCGTGGGACAGGTTATTACCCTGTTTATCATGGCCGTGGCCGCGGCGGAAGCAGCTATCGCCCTGAGCATTATTATTTCGGTATATCGCAAACTTAAATCCATTAACGCTGAAAATGTCAACGAACTGCGAGGTTAAGCATGGCGGTTCAGTTTTCTGATACCACGTTTCAGGCCTTATTACTGACTTCGATTCTGCCGATCGTCAGCTTTGTGCTGATCATGATTTTTACCCGGGAGAACCCGAAGCTGTCTCTGGGCATTTCCTTGACCGCATCCACCATACCCCTGATCATTGCCTGGTGGCTGCTCTGCAAATACTGGGGCATACAAGAGCCGTTGATTTACAATTTCAAGTGGCTCTACTCGGATATGGTCAAGATCCCCTTCGGCTTCCTGCTGGATCCCACCAGTCTGCTGATGCTCACCATCGTGGCGTCCATCAGTTGGATGGTGCAGGTCTACTCCATCGGCTATATGGACGGCGACCCCGGCTTCGGGCGGTTTTACGCCTTCTTGTCCCTGTTTGCCTTTTCCATGCTGACCCTGACCATCTCCAGCGGCCTGTTGCAGCTCTATATCTGCTGGGAGTTGGTGGGCCTGGCGTCGTATCTGCTCATCGGCTTCTGGTATGAAAAGTTCTCCGCCTCCGAGGCCGGCAAAAAGGCTTTCGTGGTCACCCGCTTCGGGGACGTCGGCTTTTTCATGGGCCTGGCCTTTCTGACCATTTACTACGGCAATCTGGAAATCCACCAGATAAATTCCGCGGCCGTGGCCAATGCCATGCCCTCATGGCTCATCGGCACCTCGGCCCTGCTGATTTTCTGCGGCGTCATGGGCAAGAGCGCCCAGTTCCCCATCCACGTCTGGCTGCCCGACGCCATGGAAGGTCCGACGCCGGTCAGCGCCCTGTTGCATTCCGCCACCATGGTGGCCGCCGGCGTTTACCTCATCGCCAGGATTTATCCTTTCTTCAGTGCGTCGCCCACGGCTATGGGCGTCGCCCTGGCTATCGGCACCATAACCATGTTGCTCTCCTCCACCATCGGCCTGGTGGCCTCGGATATCAAGCAGGTCTGGGCCTATTCCACTATTAGCCAATTAGGGTTTATGATCATGGGCCTGGCCGCCGGCAGCTTTTTTGCCGGGTATTACCATCTGACCACCCATGCCGCCTTCAAGGCCCTGCTTTTCTTGTGTTCCGGGGTCTTCATTCACCACTTCGGCACTAATGACTTTTTTATTATGGCGGCCCAGGGCGGCAAAAAATTAAAAATTCCGATGATTACCATCACCATTGCGGCCCTGGCCCTGGCCGGCATCTTCCCCCTGGCCGGTTTCTTCAGCAAAGAGGGCATTTTGGGGGCGCTGGCGCATTTAGATAACAAGATCTGGCTCTTTGCCGGGCTGTTCGGCGCCTTCCTGACCGCTTATTACTCTTTCCGGGTCATCTTCGTGATGCTGTTCCACCGGGAGCCCATTATGAAGATTGCCGCCGAACACAGCCAGGCCGAAGAGGGCCACGGCCACGGTCACGGGCATGATGAGCACCACGGCGTGCCCTGGGTGATGAATCTGCCCCTGTTGATTTTGGCTTTCTTCACCCTGACCCTGGGGTTCATGCAGGGCCCGCTGGAAAAATTCCTCACCGGCCACGCCGGGCATCACGATATCAGCATTCCCCTGTTGATCAGCGCGGTTAGGCGCCGCCCTGGGCGGCATCGCCCTGGCCTGGCTGGACTGGGGCGCGCCAAAGGCCAAGTGCGTCGGTTTTATCAGCCATGTCCCGGTGCTGGAAAATTTCTTCATCCAAAAGTGGTACATGGATCATTTCTGGCGCTGGTTCCTGAACAGGGTAATTTACGGCACGTTCTCCAAATGGTTTACCTATAATGACCGGCGGGTGGTTGACGGCGGCGTTGACGCCGTGGCTTTTTCCACCGTGGGCGGCGGCCGTTATCTGTCATTATTTCAGACAGCCCTGCTGCAGCTCAATCTCCTTTTTATGGTGCTGGTGGTGGCGGGTATAGGCCTCTATCTGGTCATGGGCCGCTAAGCCTGTGGCTTTCAACCTGACAACGAACAATACGTTTTAGGACGGCTTTTTATGGTGGAGCATCTGACGAATTTTCCTTATCTGACCTGTATGGTGTTGTCGCCGGTAATCGGTATCGCCATTATCCTGTTTCTCAAAGAGGAGCAGAAATTTCTCATCCGGGCCACGGCCCTGGTGTCGGCGGCAATTTCTCTGGGTTTTTCCATTTACACCTTCGCCACTTACGATAAAAATCTGGGGGGCCTGCAGTTTGTGGAAAAATACGAATGGGTGAAAGGCTTCGGCATCTCCTATTTCGTCGGCGTGGACGGCCTCAACGCCCCCATGCTGCTGCTCACCGGCATTGTGATTTTTACCGGCGTGCTCACCATGTGGGAACTGGAAAACCGGGTTAAGGAATTTTTTGCCTTTATACTGTTCCTGGTCACCGGTGTTTTCGGCGTTTTCATGTCCATGGATCTGTTCTTTTTCTTCCTGTTCTATGAAATCGCCGTGGTTCCCATGTATATTCTGATCCTCATCTGGGGGTCAACCCGGAAGGAATACGCCGCCATGAAGCTGACTCTGTACCTCATGGCGGGCAGCGGCCTCATTATCCCCGGGCTGTTGCTGCTCTATTCCACCTCCGGCCTGTACACTTTTGATCTGATAAAACTGCACGGCGTGCATTTTGCCCCCTGGGTCCAGAAACTGGTCTTCCCGTTGCTGCTCTTCGGGTTCGGCGTGCTGGCGGCGATGTGGCCGTTCCACACATGGTCGCCGGTGGGCCACGTGGCCGCCCCCACCGCGGTGAGCATGCTCCACGCCGGCGTCTTAATGAAGCTCGGTTCCTATGGCATCCTGCGGGTGCCCATGTATCTCTGCCCGGAGGGGTTCCAATACTGGTCGTCCCTTTTCGGCCTTCTGGCCATCTGCGGCATTGTCTACGGCGTCTTTGTCGGACTGGCCCAGACAGACTTGAAGTACGTCATCGGCTACTCGTCCGTCTCGCACATGGGCATCGTGGCCCTGGGGCTGGCCACCGGAACGGTGGACGGTCTCAACGGCTCCGTTTTCCAGATGTTTGCCCACGGCATCATGACGGCCCTCTTCTTCTCCGCGGTGGGCTACATCTATGACCGGACCCACACCCGGGATATCCATCAGTTGGGGGGCTTTTGCAAGATCATGCCGGTGGCCTCGGCCTTCTTCATCACCGCGGCCCTCTGCGGCGCCGGCGTCCCCGGTTTCGCCAGCTTCTGGGCTGAACTGCTGGTCTTTATCGCCGCCGTGAAGGTTTTCGGGGTGGGCGGTCTCATCGCCCTGGCCTCCATAGTCCTAGGCGCCCTGTTTGCCCTGCGGGTAGTGCAAAATTCCTTTTATAATGCGCCCAATCCCAAATTTGTCCACATTGAAGACGTCAGTCCTTTCCTGGGCCTGCCCCGGATGATTTTAATCGCTACTTTGATTCTGTTCGGGATCTTCCCGAGCCTGATGTTGGATGTCATCAAAACGGCAGTGGTGCCGTTCATAAGCGGGTTGTAAGCTATGAAAGCTTCTTTGCTGTTTGCTCCTGAAATTTATTATTTGTTGATGGCCCTGGCCCTCTTTCTGGGCAGTCTGCGAAAAAAGGCGGAGGCCAAAACCGATTTTAAGACGTTTTTGGCCCTGGCCGGCGGCGGCATCCTGGTCTGCGGCGTGAGCCTGTTTCAGCAGGGGGAACTGTTTTTCGCGGCCTACAAGGTTGACCTGT
This sequence comes from uncultured delta proteobacterium, assembly GCA_963789385.1. Lineage (GTDB taxonomy): Bacteria > Desulfobacterota > Desulfobaccia > Desulfobaccales > Desulfobaccaceae > Desulfobacca. Next base: position 31,252 of record CAWBKT010000041.1, read on the forward strand.
TCAGTCAGATATTCAAATTGGCCCTGGCTGTGGGGCTTTTCCTGGTGGCCCTCATCTGCCACCACATGCCGGGGGTGGAAGAAAAATATCACGCCGAGTTTTATTTCTTTCTGACCACCTGCACCGTGGGCATGATGATGCTGGTCAGCGCCGTGGAACTCATCACCATCTACGTTTCCCTGGAGCTGGCCTCATATTCGCTCTACGTCCTGATCCCCATGCGCAAGGGTGACGGCCTTGACGTGGAAGCGGGCATTAAATACCTTTTTATAGGCGCGGTTTCATCCTGCTTCATGCTCTTCGGCTTAAGCTACATCTTCGGAGCCACCCACAGCACCTATATCAGCGACATCATGGCCAAGATGCCGGCCCTGCTGGACAGCCCCGTGGGCCTGCTGGGGATTATTCTGTCCCTGTCCGGATTTTTCTTCAAATTGTCCGCCTTCCCCATCCACTTCTGGGCCCCGGATGTCTATCAAGGCGGCGCCAACCAGTTAGTGGCCTACATCGCCACGGCCTCCAAGGTTGCGGCGGTGGCTGTTATGCTGCGCTTTGCGGCTCTGGGCGCCTCCTACGGCTATTCCTTCGCCCAGATCCTGGTCTTCCTGTCCATCGTCTCCATGACCCTGGGGAATTTAGTGGCCATTATTCAAAAAGATTTCAAACGGATGCTGGCCTATTCTTCCATCGCCCACGCCGGCTATATCCTCATGGGCGTATTGACTTTGAGTGAGTCCGGCTATACCAGTGTCATTTTCTACGCCGTGGCTTACCTGATCATGAACTTCACCTGCTTCATGGTGCTCTCGGAAGTGGCCGCCGACGGCCGGGACCTCAAGATCGACGAATTTGCCGGCTTGTATCAACGCTCGCCGCTGCTGGCCCTGGCCCTGATGCTGGGCCTGTTCTCCCTGGCCGGCGTGCCGCCCTCCATCGGCTTCACCGGCAAGCTCCTGATCTTTACTTCGGCCATGAACCAGGGCTATTTCTGGCTGGTCCTCATCGGCGCGGTCAACGGCACCATATCCCTCTATTACTATTTGAAAGTCGTGTACGCGGCTTACTTCCTGGAACCGGGCGACCTGCCGGCGGTGGTGCCGTCCAACGCCATCCGCTTCACCACCTACGGCCTCATCGGCATCATCATCGGCTTCGGCGTCTTCCCGATGCAGATCGTGGACCTGGCGCGCCAGGCGGTAAAGTTTGTGCTGTATACATAACTGATAACTCTGATAGCGAATATAAAAGGGTGCCCTGGCTAAAGCCTCGGCACCCTTTGTCGTTATCCCCCGAAGTCTTTTCTCTTTGCCATCTAAGCACGGCAACGAATCCAGAGCTCGATTCCACTCGACATTATCTTTTATGTCTGGCAGTTCCTGCAGAAATTTTGCTATCGATAACTTCTTTAAAATACACGTCGTCCCGATCATGCTTTTGCCGGTAAAGTAAAACTTTCCACTTTTCTCAGGGCTGACGTACGGTATGATGTAAACATGAAGATAATCCGCCGGAGCATGTGTCTTTGCACCATATTTTTTATTCTAGTGGTGGTCCCACTGCTGCAGATTCAGGTTGAGGCACTTGTCGCCGCGACCGCCGCCTCACAGTTAACGGAAAATCAAGCGGCGGCACCTGAAAGGTATCCTGAACAACCAACCAGAAACCGGCGGCCCGGGATTCGATTATGGCAGAACTCGACCATGCCATGGATGAGGTCCAGCCCCTCCTGGACCGGTATGGCTACCTGGCGGTTTTTGCGGCGGTCCTGGTGGAAGGCTTTGGGCTGGTGGCCCCCGGGCAGACCCTGCTGATGGCTGCCGCCTTTGCTGCGGCCCGGGGTGAGGTGAACATCACCCTGGTATTGCTGCTGTCCTTTAGCGCGGCTATTTTAGGCAATAGCCTGGGATATCTTATCGGGGCCAGGGGCGGGCGCCCGCTGCTTTATAAACTCCGGGTGAAAGAAGAGCGCCTGCAGCGGCTGGAGGGATTATTTTAACCGCTACGGTAGAGGAATTGTGGTCGCGGCCCGTTTTATCGAAGGTCTGCGGCAGCTTAACGGCATTGTAGCCGGGTTGTTGCATATGCCCTGGAAAAGCTTTACAATCTGTAATATTCTTGGTTCGGCCCTGTGGACCGGAGTCTGGGGCCTGGGAACGTATGTCTTGGAAAAAGAAATAGCCGGAATTCACCTGACGCTACGACAGGTGGAGCCGGCGATCGTCATTCTGGTGCTTCTGGGGGTGCTGGGTTTCTTACTTTATATCCTGGGGCCGGTTCGGAAACCCGGGGGCTGATCAGGTGATGATTTTGAAAGAGGGCGGTGGCGGAGAATAAGCCGGCGCCACCGGAGCGGATAAGGAGAACATTATGGACGGGCATCAGAAGAGTTACCGGGAAAAGATTGCCGCAGTGTTGATCAAAAACCTGAACAAGAGGAGAATGGCGGCGAGTTACGCCTCTACGGCGCTGCAGGCCAGGGACGAGATCCTGGCGATGATCCCGCCAGGGTCAACTGTCAGCCGCACCGGCTCAATGTCTCTGGTGGAAATGGGCCTTTGGGAAGAGCTGGGCAAGAATACCACGCTTAAAATAATTGATCCGTACGCCCCGAACCTGGCCCCGGAGACGTCAGCGGCACTCAGACGGGAAGGCCTGCTGGCCGACGTCATGATTACCAGTTCCAATGCCTTGACGCTTGACGGTAAAATAGTCAATCTGGACGGCCTGGGGAACCGGGTGGCGGCCATGTGTTTCGGACCGACCCAGGTTATCCTGGTCATCGGCATGAATAAAGTGGTTCCGGACCTGGATTCGGCCATGGCCCGGGTCAAACACCTGGCCGCGCCCATGAACGCCATCCGCTTGAACCGGGCCACCCCCTGCGTGGAAACCGGCCTGTGCACTGACTGCAAAAGCCCGGAACGCATCTGCTACATGTGGTCAATCATTGAGGGTCACATGATTAAGGACCGGATTCACGTCAAGCTGGTGGGGGAAGATCTGGGGTATTAAAGGCAGGGATTAGGGAAGCGGATTAGTTTCCGGTTCCTGGTTTCTGGTTTCCAGAAAAGCAGTTTCGATTCAGAGGTCTGAGAGAGTTTGACAGGCAGGGAAAAAGGAAGAGGGAAGTGTGAAAAGACAGTTGTGGGTTTGGCGAAGTAATCATTTGTGCAGCAGAAAAAGGTTGCTCTATTTTCTGATCCTATTTTTTTTTGCCTGTAATTCCGGTCCGGCCATGGCAGCCGGCAAGATGCCGCCGTCATTTAAAAACAGGTTGGGTATGACCATGTGCCTGATTCCCGAAGGCCACTATTTTATGGGTAGCCCTTTGGGAGAAGCGGGACGATACCTGGATGAAGGACCTCAGCATAAGGTCCACTTATCTGCCTTTTATATTGCCGAGAAAGAGATCACCAATGCCCAGTACGGGGAATTTTTAGACGCCACCGGCCATACTCCGCCTCTGTATTGGCTGGATAAAAATCTCAATGCGCCGCAACAACCGGTGGTTGGGGTCACCTGGCAGGAGGCCGTGGCTTTTGCCGACTGGTTGAGCGCTCTTACCGGAGAAAGATATCGGTTGCCGACTGAAGCCGAATGGGAGGCAGCCTCCCGGGGGGGGCTTATAGGACAGTCTTTTCCCCTGGGGAATCAGCCCCCGGAGCAAGGCCGGAATTTTATGGCCAACTACAATCCCAATCCTTATGACAAAGATGGTTTTCTGTTTTCCGCCCCGGTAGGGAGTTTTCCGCCGAATGGCTACGGACTTTTTGATATGGCCGGAAATGTGGCGGAATGGTGTGCAGATTGGTATGAGGCTAATTATTACTCCCGCAGTCCCTATAAAAATCCCGAGGGGCCGTTGTCCGGTACGTACCGCGTCATCCGGGGCGGATCCTGGTATGCCCGGGCCCGGGAGTTGCGGTGTGCGGCGCGTCAATTTTTCCGGCCATCCCGGGCCGATGGATTTGTCGGATTTAGACTCGTCCATCCGGTCGCTCCATAATACCTGATTTATCTATTTCTGCTGCAATCTCCCAATCTTATTTCCCCACTGCCGTTTAACCGTGACTTCCGCCATAATGTACGAAGTATACACAAAATAATTGACAGATAAGTTTTGTTTGGCTATACTCGTGTATAGAAGAGACTTGGTATAGAAAATATCTATGGAATCAACCCCTTAGAGGAGGAAGTTTAAATGGCCGAGAAAGAAGCCAAACCGTTTGATGCGGCGAGCAAATCCGTTGATCCGGTAACTGTCGAGATGTTGAAGAAAGCCGATGCCGAAGGTATTGAAACCATCTGGCACCGGGCTGACAAGATGAAACCCTGTCCCATCGGGGCGGAAGGCGCCTGTTGCCGGATCTGCTCCCAGGGTCCCTGCCGGGTGCCCAAGCCCAAGAAAGAGGGCGAAGATACCAAAGGCCGGATGGGTCTGTGCGGCGCCACCGCCGAGACCATTGTCGCCCGGAACTTTGCCCGCATGGTTGCCGCCGGTGCGGCGGCCCACAACGACCATTCCCGGGGCACGGCCCTGCTGTTTAAGGAAGTGGCTCTCGGCAAGGCCCAGGGCTACCAGATTAAAGACGTGGCCAAATTGAAGAAGGTGGCCAAGGACTGGGATGTGGCCATCACCGAGGGTGAGGGCGACGACAAGAAGGCCCGGACCCCAGAGGCCATTGCCCTGGAAATGGCAGACAAAGTTTTATTAGAATTCGGTCAGCAGACCGGCGAACTCACCTATATCAAGCGGGCCCCCAAGAAGCGCCAGGAGATCTGGCGGGCCGAGGGCGTGGTGCCCCGGGGCTGCGATATCGAAATCGTGGAACTGATGCACCGCACCCACATGGGCGTGGACCAGGAATACCACAACATCATCAAACAATGCACCCGCACCGCCCTGTCCGACGGTTGGGGCGGTTCCATGATCTCCACCGACCTGCAGGACATTCTGTTCGGCATGCCGGTACCGGTAGCCGGCGAGATCAACCTGGGCGTCTTTAAGGAAGACCATGTCAACATCGTTATCCACGGCCATGAGCCCCTGTTGCCGGAGATGATCTACGTGGCTTCCCAGGAACCGGAGATGATCCAGTATGCCCAGAACAAGGGCGCCAAGGGCATCCAGTTGGCCGGGATGTGCTGTTCCGCCAACGAGATCCTGATGCGCCACGGCATTCCGGTGGCGGGCAACTACCTGCAGCAGGAACTGGCCATGATTACCGGCGCGGTAGACGCCATGGTAGTGGACGTGCAGTGCGAAATGCAGTCCCTGGCCAACATCGCCAAGTGTTACCACACCAAGCTGATCACCACGGATAACCGGGCCCGCATCGAAGGCGAGACCATGCACATCCCCTTTGATGAACATCATGCCCTGGATGTGGCCCGGAAAGTAGTGCGGGAAGCCATCGACAACTTCCCCAACCGCAAAGCCCCGGTGTTGATTCCTTCGGGCAAAACCCCCACGGTGGTGGGCTTCAGCTACGAGACCATCCAGTACCTGTTGGGCGGCTCCATCCGGGGATCGTATTACACCCTGAATGACAACATCATCAACGGCCGGGTGCGGGGCGTGGCCGGCGTCGTGGGCTGCAACAACTGCCGCACCATGCATGACAATTCGCATCTGACCATGATCAAGGAATTGCTCAAAAACGACGTCATCGTCCTGACCACCGGTTGTTCCGCCATGACCGCCGGTAAATTCGGCTTGCTGACTCCGGAATCGGCCAAAGAACACTGCGGCCCCGGCCTGGCCGAGGTCTGCGAGACGGTGGGCATCCCGCCGGTGCTGCACATGGGTTCCTGCGTGGATAACTCCCGGATCCTGATGGCGGCCACGGCCTGCGTCAAGGCGGGCGGCCTGGGCAACGACATCAGCGACCTGCCGGCGGTAGGCGCGGCGCCCGAGTGGATGAGTGAGAAGGCCATTTCCATCGGTCATTACTTCGTCACCTCCGGCGTCTACACCGTCTTTGGCGTCACCTTCCCCACCACCGGTTCCGATCTCCTCACAGATTACCTGTTTAAGGGCATCGAAGAAACCTATGGCGGCATGTGGGATTTAGAAATTGATCCGGAGTTGGCGGCCAAGAAAATGATCGCCCACATCGACAAGAAGCGGGCGGCCCTGGGTATCGACAAGGCCCGGGAACGCGTGCTCTATGACATGGAAATGCGCCGTGATATGGCCGCTGCCGCTCACGAAGAATAAAGTAGATAAGGCTTCCTCGTCCATGAACGGGGAAGCCGGACGAATTATATTTAATTTCCTTATGAATAAGGAGGAGTTACTGTGTCTAAGATAATCATTTCGGCAGCTATTCGGGGCGCTCACAAGGTTGTCAAAAACGCTGCTCAAAAATTAGATGACGCCATAGCCAAATATGGCCCGCAACAGGAGATCGGCTATCCTGATACCGCTTATTTTTTACCCATTATCTATTCGTTGATGGGTGTTGCAGTAAAGAATCTTAAAGATGCCAAGGGCGTCATGGATCGGTGCCTTGAGATGTTGCCACCCATCCCGGCTGAAAAAAATTATCTGCCGTACTTGGGACCCGGTTTGGATGCCGGTCTGGCTACCCTGTTTGCCGAAGAAATCTTCGAGGCCATCCGTATCCTGGAACAGCCTGATTTTTATGTCTTCGGTGAAGATCTCATTGACAAAAGCTCTGAAAAAATCTGGGTCGGCCCGGCCAACGACATCATCCTGCGGAAACGCGGCGTTGAATTCGTCGACGGCTCCGCCCCCGGGTTCGCGGCCATCGTCGGCTCCGCTCCCTCGGTGGAAGAAGCCTGCGCCCTGGCCCATGAATATCAGACCAAGAACCTCTACGTCTTCATGGCGGCCAAAGACATTGAAGGCAAGACCTCGTTTGCCGAGCAGTTGATTGAAGGCGGTATGCAGATCGGCTGGCCCACCCGGCTGGTGCCTTTCGGTCCGGAAATTTCCGCCGCCGTCTTCGCCTTAGGGTTTGCCTGCCGGGCCGCTATGGCCTTCGGCGGTATCAAACCGGGCGCCGCCTTAAAGAACCTGATCTACAACAAAGACCGGGTGTTTGCTTTTGTGAACGCCCTGTCCACGATTCCGGATGAATGGTATGCCAATGCGGCCGGCGCCATCAACTGGGGCTTCCCGACGATTACCAACCAGGACATTCCCCAGGTGCTGCCCACCGGTATCTGTACTTACGAACACGTGGTCAGCAACGTGCCCTTCAAGGAAATCGGTCCCAAATCCATTGAAGTGCGCGGCCTCAAAGTCGTTATCACCGAGGTTCCCATCCCGGTGGCCTTTGGTCCGGCCTTCGAAGGTGAGCGCGTCCGTAAAGACGAACTTCGCTCCCAGTGCGGCGGCGGCAAGACCATGGCCGTGGAATGGGTCACCAGCAAACGCATGGACGAAGTGGAAGACGGCAAAGTGGAACTCTTCGGTCCGGACCTCGACTCTGTCAAAGAAGGCGGCGCCTTGCCCCTGGCAGTGGTCGTGGAAGTGGCCGGCCGTAATTTCCAGGCCGACTTTGAGCCTATTCTGGAACGGCAGATGCACCATCTGGTGAACTATGTCCAGGGCATCATGCACATGGGCCAGCGGGATATCGCCTGGTACCGCTTCGGCAAGGCCGCGGTGGATAAAGGCTTCCGCCTGGAACATATCGGGAAATTGTTACATGCTAAATACCATCAGGATTTCGGCGCCGTCTTCGATAAAGTTCAGGTGAAACTCTACACCGAGAAAGAAAAAGTCGATGAAATCGCCGAAAAGGCTCGTAAGGTATACGCCGAGCGCGACGCAACGGGTTGAGGGTATGACGGACGAAACCACCGACATCTTCTACTCCTGCACCCTGTGTCAGTCCTTTGCCCCCACCCACGTCTGCGTGGTCAGCCCGGAACGTACCGGTCTGTGCGGCGCTTACAACTGGATGGACTGCAAGGCCTCTAATGAAATCAATCCCACCGGACCGAACCAGCCGGTGGCCAAAGGTGAAATGACCGACGAAAAATACGGCCAGTTTGCCGGCGTCAATGATTTCGTGCAGAAAGCCTCCCGTCAGGCCATCACCCAGGTGAGCTTCTACAGCCTGCTGGTCGACCCTATGACCACCTGCGGTTGCTGCGAGTGCATCGCCGCCATCCTGCCCATGTGCAATGGCATTATGACTGTGCATCGTGACTACACCGGTGAGACCCCCTGCGGCATGAAGTTCACCACCCTGGCAGGCACCGCCGGCGGCGGTCTCCAAAGCCCCGGCTTTGTGGGTCACAGCAAATACAACGTCTGCCAGCGGAAATATCTGGTGGGCGACGGCGGCCTCCTGCGGTTGGTATGGATGCCCAAGAGCCTGAAAGAAGAGCTCCGGGAACGGTTGACCAAACGGGGTGAGGAATTAGGCATTCCTAACCTGGTCGACATGATCGCTGACGAAACCGTGGGCACCACCGAAGATGAAATCTACGCCTTCTTGGAAGAAAAAGGCCACCCGGCCCTGAAGTTGGAATCTATCCTGTAGTTGATTTAACCATAACGGTGTTCGCCCAGGCTGGCGCCACAGCCTGGGTGGACGCCTGATTCATGAGTCTGCTTATCTCCTGTGATTGGCAGCTCACATTACAGGACAATCAGGGGGCCTAGTTTTTTTATTTTTTGAAGGTGCATTGTTATTATCTGCTGATTGTTTGATAAGCAAGACTATCTTACGCCAAGAATAAGGAGAGAAAGCGATGGCATTAACTGGTATTGCAATTTTCAAGATGCTTCCCAAAACCAACTGTAAGGAGTGCGGTTTCCCCACCTGCCTGGCCTTTGCCATGGCTCTGGCCTCCGGGAAAGCGGAATTGACCGCCTGTCCTTACGTCTCCGAGGAAGCCAAAGAACAACTTTCCGCCGCCTCGGCCCCGCCGATCCGCCCGGTCAAAATCGATATGAAGGGCAGCGCAGATCACCACCGGCGGTGAAACCGTTTTCTTCCGTCATGAAAAAACCTTTTTTAACCCGACTATTATTGCCGGGACGTTGAAAAGCGACCTGAGTGGCGCCGACGTTGACGCCAAACTTACCGCCTTTGCCAAGATGCAGTTTGAGCGGGTCGGCTTAAACCTCCGTCCGGAGATGTTTGTTGTTTACGACGTTAACGGCGATGCTGGCAAATTTGCCGCCGTGGCCAAGGCTGTCGTGGATAAAAGCGACGCCGCCATCGTCCTCATGAGCGACAAGGTGGATGTCCTGAAAGCCGGCGCTGAGGCTGCCAAGGATCGCAAACCGGTGCTCTATGCCGCCACCGCCGACCAATGCCGACGCGGTTGGCGCCCTGGCCAAAGAAATGGGCCTGGCGGTCGTCGCCAAGGCCGACGGTTACGATGCCCTGGCCGAATTGACCACCAAGCTCACCAGCATGGGTCTGAAAGACATCATCCTGGATAGCGGCGCCCGCACCATCAAACAGGTGTTGCAGGACAACATCGCCATCCGGCGGGCCGCTTTGACTGCCCAATTCAAGCCCTTCGGCTTCCCGACTATCAACCTGCCCTGCGCCATGACCGATGATCCGGCTAAGGAAGCGCTCTACGCTGCCGTCTGCATCGCTAAATACGGCGGCATCGTCGTCTTGAAAGACCTGGATCCCACCTATGTTTTCCCGCTGTTGCTGCAGCGCTTGAATATCTACACCGACCCGCAGCGGCCCATGATCGTCACTCCGGGCATCTACCCGCTCAACAACCCGGACGAAAATTCTCCCATCGCCATTACCACAAACTTCGCCCTGACCTACTTTATCGTTTCGGGTGAAATCGAAGGCAGCAAGGTGCCCACCTGGCTGCTCATCAAAGACACCGAAGGTCTGTCAGTTATGACCGCCTGGGCGGCGGGAAAATTTGCCGGCGACGATGTGGCCATGTTTATAAAGAAATGCGGTATTATGGATAAAGCCAAAACCCGCAGCCTGATTATTCCCGGCTACGCGGCAGGTATTAGTGGCGATCTGGAAGAGGAACTGCCGGATTGGAAGATCCTTATCGGTCCTCGGGAAGCTGCCCATATCCCGGCCTTCTTGAAGAGCCAGCAATAATTAAAAGGTTCTCAAGAAGACAACGATTAGCAGGAGGTCATACCGGCCTCCTCAATACTGTTCTCCAAAGAAAGGGGAGGCGATATGAGCCACCATTTGATCCGCATCGGTGAAAATCTTAATGTCGTGACCAAAAAATATGGCGAGGCTATGAAAAACCGGGAGAAAAAGCCCCTGCAGGAAATAGCCATCGCTGAGACTGAAAAAGGTGTCGATTATATTGACCTGAATATCGGGCCCGCCCGCAAAGGCGGGGAGGAACTCATGGAGTGGGTAGTCAAAACGGTGCAGGAAGTTACGAAGGTACCCCTGGCTCTGGACACCTCCAATATTGCCGCCATGGAAGCCGGCCTGAAAGTTCATAAAGGCAAAGCCCTGATCAACTCAATTATGGCCCGGCCGGAACGCATGGACGGTATGATGCCCCTGGTGCGGAAGTACGATGCCTACATGATCGGCCTGTTATGGGGCCCTGAAGGCATGCCCCGGGATGAGCACGAACGCGGCATGCTTACTGCTGAAATTCTGGCCAAGGCCGCGGAATATGATATTCCCAATGAAGATATCTGGTTCGATCCCATTATTGCTCCGCTCAACATCCAGCAGCAGCAATTAATATCGGCCCTGGAATACATGAAGATGCTGCAGGATATGGCTCCCGGCTGTAAATCCACCTGCGGTCTGTCCAACTCCAGCAACGGCGTGCCCGAAAACCTGCGCACGGTTATCAACTGTGCCTATGCCGTCATGCTGCAACGCAACGGCATGTACTCAGCCATTGTCGATGCCTATGACGACAAGTTGAAAGACCTGACTTCCGGCAAACGCCCTGAGCTGGTGGAAGCCATTTATAAGGCCATGGATGGCGAAGCCGTGGATATGAATAAACTGGACCAGGACGGCAAGCACTACGTCAAGACCGTCCGCTGCATCATGGGCCAGACCTTGTTCTCGGATTCATGGCTGGAAATCTAATTAAGTTATAAGATAGAGATAGTAAAAAGGGGAGGGCCTGGCCTTCCCCTTTTCTTTTAGGCTGTGGTGAAAGCAGATTTCGGTTTCCGACCACAATGCGGATGAGGAGCAGTATTACCTTGCCCAGGATTCCAAACGCTGCTGCCTCAACTTAAGGTTTTACGATCAGGTGCTGCGGTTAGAACAAGACATGGCGGAACTCAAGCGCCGCCTGGCGGCTTAATTAGCTTCTGCCAAGTTCCCGCCAAATCAGCTCCACCGCTTCCTCCGGCGTCGCCGCCAGTTTCATCCCGTCCAACCGCCACTTTACTTTCAATCCCACCACCGGCTTCCGCAGCTTCAGGGCAATGGCCGCTTCCGAGATCGTGCCGTAACTGCCGTCCACGGCAATGAGGCCGTCGGCGCTGTGGGCTATGATAATATTGCGGGCGTGCCCCAGGTTGGTGGCCAGGCTAATGTTAAAAAAGCATTGGCGGCTCACCCGATCCGGGCCCGGGAGAATGCCGATGGTAATGCCCCCGGCGTCCCAAGCCCCCTTGGCGGCGGCCTGCATCACTCCCCCCAGGCCGCCGCAGATCAGCACCGCGCCTCGGTGGGCAATCTCCCGGCCCTACTTTGTAAGCTGTTTCTAAAATTAATTTGTCCGCTTCGCCGCCACCAATGACCGCCAGATAGATTTTAGGTTTTATATTCATTGTCCCTCACATAGTGGATCTCAATCTCCCCCAGTTGACAATTAAATTAAATCAATTAAAATTTAAGGTATGATGAAAAACAAGAAAACCTTCAATTATTTTAGTGTGTTGGTTTTAGTGTTGGGTTCGCTGGCCCTGTCAGCCTGCGCCACGGCCCCGTATACCGGTCGGCGCCAGCTTATGCTGACCTCGCAAGGTCAGGAAAACACCCTGGGATACCAGGCTTTTTCCCAGATCAGGCATCAGTATCGGCCCTCCAAAGACCCCCAAACCAATGAATTGGTCAACCGGGTCGGCCGCCGTATCGCCGAAGCCGCCAACCGCCCGGACTACCGATGGGAATTTGTCGTCTTTCAAGATGAGACGCCGAATGCCTTCTGCCTGCCCGGAGGCAAGGTTGGCATTTTTACCGGTATTTTGAAATATACCAAGGATGAGGCCGGCCTGGCAACGGTGATTTCCCACGAAGTGGCCCATGCTCTCGTGCGGCATGCCGGGGAACGCATGAGCCAGGGAATGGTGGCGCAACTTGGCAGTCTTGGACTGGGGGCCGCCCTGGCCGGGCAAAGTCCTTACGTGGCCTCCGCAGCGCAGCAGGCCTATGGCTCTGGGAGCCAATGTCGGCGTCCTGCTCCCCTATAGCCGGAAACAGGAATCCGAGGCGGATGAAGTAGGGCTTATTCTCATGGCCAAAGCCGGCTATGACCCGCAAGCGGCGGTTGGATTCTGGCAGCGAATGGTGGAAGGTAGTAAAGGAAAAGCTAAGCCGCCCGAGTTCTTATCCACCCATCCCACGGACCAACGGCGAATAAATGAAATTGAGCAGTTAATACCGGGAATTAAAGAAAAATATTATCACCCGGTGAAGTAGGGAGGGGGGCAGGGCAGGTGAGGACTTATTAAAATATCGCCTTCAATCCCTTAATTCAGTCCTCAGCACTCAAAGCCTGTATTATCGCAGACGCCGATTTTCGCCCACCCGTACCGTTACCCGGCTGGCATCGAAATATTCCATCAGCGGTATGGCGAACTTGCGGCTGGTCTGGGTTAAATCTTTAAATTGCGGCACCGAAATCTCATTGTGCTGCTTTAGATAGGCAATCAACTTCTCTTTTAGCAGGTCAATGGCGCTGCGATGAAAAAGCAGGTCCTCTTTAACTTTTACTAAACTGCCCTGGCTGGTCAGCAATTTAATAATTTCCTGCAAACGCAGGCCCTCAGCCCGTAAAGCGGCGCCGGCCTCTTTCAGGGTCGGGGGAGTCTGGCCGCCTTTTTGATAGAGGGATTCCAATTGCTTGGCCAGTTCTTCCTGTTCTCCTCCCAACACCACCCGGTGGCTGGCCAGGCGGACCAGTTCTTTATCAACCACAATACGCTTCTGATGTTTCCAGGTCTTGCAGGAGATAATTGAAAAGTCGAACTTCCAGCTCTTCCGGCAGCCGCCGCCGCAGTTCCTCCTTGGAAAGCCCCAGTTTCAAAGGTTGGCTTTGATGGAATTTCTGGAGAAATTGCGCCGCCTGATTTTGCAATTCCTTGACTTCCGCCTTCAGGACATAACGGTTGTTTTCCAGGTCATAAAGAATAATCTGCCCGGTTTTGACCATGTTCTTTAAAATCGGGTCAACTTCGGTATTATTGAGGGAAAGGAGCTTGATTAATTCCGGTTGCGAGAGCCCGGCGGCCCCGGACTCCCGCAGATAAAAAGCGATTCGCTCCGCCTCGCTGCATTTTTCTAAAAATTCCAGACCTTGAATGATATTTTCCTGGAGGCGGCGGTGCTTGGGAGGGTTGATATGCAGGAAATGACCGCCGCCGATGGTCAGCGCCGGAGAAACATTGCGAATCACAAAGCGGTCAAAAGGTTTTACCGCCAGGGGTGTGGTGAGGCGGAATTGCACCAGGCCGCTCTCTCCCGGGGCCAGTTCATCCTGGGACAATAGTATTATTGTGGCCAATTCTTCACTCGTACCGGTATGCAGGCGGATTTCCCGGCGATTTTTGAGCGGTCGGCCGGCGCTGGGTAAGATATCCAAACGAGCATCCAGACGTGGGCTGGCCAAGAGAGCCTCCGGGGTTGCCACTACCATGCCCCGTTCAATATCCAGCTTATCAATCCCCTGGAGATTGATCGCGGTGCGTGATCCGGCCACGGCTTCTTCAACATTTTCATCATGCATCTGGATGTTTCTTACCCGCGCTTTAAATTGCGGCGGATAAATTTCCACCAGATCACCCACCCTGACGCGCCCCGAAATGGCGGTGCCGGTAACCACGGTACCGAATCCCTTAATGGTAAAGACACGGTCAACGGGAAGACGAAATATCCCGGTTATGGGTTTGAATTGAATATTGGCGGATAATTTTTCTAAAATCTCCAGGAATTCCATTTTACCCTGGCCGGTTACGGCCGAAAATCTGACTATCGGGGCCTCCTCTAAAAATGTCCCCTTAAGGAAATTATGGACATCTTCCTCGACGAGTTCCAGCCATTCCTCTTCCACTAAGTCAACCTTGGTTAAAACCACCAGACCGATTTTTACCTGCAATAATTGGCAGATTTCCAAATGTTCCCGGGTTTGGGGCATTACCCCCTCATCGGCCGCAATTATTAAAGCCACCAGATCCATGCCGGTGGCCCCGGCCAGCATGTGACGGACAAAACGTTCATGTCCCGGCACATCGACAATGCCTATTTTTTGACCGTTGGGAAGAGTGAGGGAGGCAAAACCGAGCTCAATAGTAATACCTCGGGCTTTTTCTTCTTTCAGGCGATCGGTATCAACCCCGGTCAAAGCCTTGATTAAAGAAGTTTTGCCATGGTCAATGTGACCGGCAGTGCCGAGAATGATGGGATGCAAAAACCTTTCGCTAACTGTCATACGAGGAGATTCCTCAAATATCCTGTGGATCGTTACCGATCATCAGCCAATACGTGAGTCTTTTTCTTCAGGAAGCGAACTATCAGATAAAATAACAGGCTGCCCAGAAAAAAAGCGGTCCATATCGGGCTCAGGCTAAAAGTTTTTCCGACCCTGAGATTGCAGAGGAGCTTCAGGCCGGTAAAAGTGGCAATCATGGCAAAAAAAGAGGCGTATTCCCTTTTCAAGGCGCTTTTAACGGAGAACGGCATTTCAGGCGGCAGCCAGAGAGAAAAGTGAGGGATAAAAAGCGGGGTCTTTTCAGCCCAGGCCAGGAATTGATCGCCGAATTTCTTTTTTAAAAATTCCTCTTCGGCATACATGATCTTTTCATAGTAGACCCAAAATATTAAGGCGATGAGGAGCGTGAGCCACCATAAATGTAAAATCAGTGATATTCCCAGCCACATCAAAAAATTTCCCACATACAGCGGGTGGCGCACCACCGAATACATGCCGGTGGTATTGAGGACATCCGCCACTTGTTTTCTGGTATTCCGCCCGGAAGTCCCGCGCGGCACATATCCCACGGTTATAATTCGGATAGCTAAACCTGAAGAGGATATCCCCAGGCAGAATAAATCCCAAAGGCGATTAATATTTTTATGGGAAGAAAGATAGGAAAAATCTTTCAGAGCCAGAAGAAATAACACCAGGAGAAGCAAGGGAAGGTAACTTCGCCACTGAAAAAACCAATTTCCCACTTTTTCAAACTCATGACTGAGGGCCATTGCAAAACCTTACGATCTATTTACCCGGAATAATTTCAGTCTCTTTAAACCATCTGTGAACCGTGACACGTTAACTGGCATTTTGCCACTTTAGCTTAACTTAAGGTGATATTTTTCCAAATGAAAATTTTGATTGTTAACAATGACAATTTTTTTTCGGTGGGTTTTTTCCAAATTTTCAATGGCGCCGCTGCCTAAGTCCAAAAGGATATTTGCCAATTCGGGATGAACTTCTATGGTAACCTGATCAGCCTCCAACGAATTGATCGTCGTCGATAATTCCCGCAAGATATCAAAGGCGGTGGATATCCGGGAGCGGATAAAGCCTTTCTGGTCACAGTAGGGGCAAGGTTCGGTGAGCATGTGGTGCAAACTCTCCCGGGAACGCTGTCGGGTCATCTCAATCAGACCAAGCTCTGACATCTTAAGAATACTGGTCTTGGCCCGGTCTTTTTTCAAGGCCTCTTTCAAGGCGTTATACACTTTTTCCCTGTTAGCCTCTTTTTCCATATCAATAAAATCAACAACAATAAGTCCGCCGATATTACGCAACCGCAGTTGGTAGGCTATTTCCTTTACCGCTTCAAGATTAGTCTTTAATATAGTTTCTTCCAAATTATGTTTGCCCACATACCGGCCGGTATTGACATCGACCACGACCAGGGCTTCAGTAGGCTCAATGATTATATAGCCACCGGATTTCAGCCAGACTTTCCTGCCTAAAGCCCTTTGTAACTCTATTTCAATGCCATAATGCTCGAACAATGGTTCAGTTCCCCGGTATAGCTCCAAGTTCAATTTCATTAACGGCTGGAACGATTCCACGAAATTTAAAATCTTGGCGTGGGTCTCAAAATCATCGACGATCAACCGGTCAACTTCTTTGGTAAATAGATCCCGTACAACCCGCAAGACAATATCCAGTTCTCGATGCAGTAAAGAAGGAGTCGCGGCAGTTTCCTTTTTCCGTAACAGATTATTCCAGATCTGCAGAAGGAAATCCATCTCACTTTTTATCTTGTCGACGCTGACGCCCTCGCCGGCAGTTCTGGCAATCAGACCGCAGTCAGGAGGTTTTATCTCAGTTAAAGCATCTTTTAACCTGAGGCGTTCCGTTTCATCCAGAATTCTTCTGGAAACACCTATGTGATTTACCGTCGGCATTAAAACCAGATTTCGACCTGGCAAGGTGATATGCGAGGTAAGACGGGCTCCTTTGCCACACAGAGGAGGTTTCGCCACCTGGACTAAAACTTCCTGTCCTTCCTGAAGAATATCTTCGATAGGAGGAGCCTGAAAAATAATCGGTGTAGTTAAGGAGACGAGATTATTGCCATTATCATCCTTTTGCCACTCGGTATAAAAATCATCATAATGATCGACGACATCAGCGACATACAGGAAAGCCGAGCGTTCCAAGCCGACATCCACAAATGCCGCTCCCATGCCGGGTAGTACTTTTATAACTCTGCCCTTATAAATGTTACCAATGAGTGAACTCTCCGCTTCCCGTTCAATGTATATTTCCACTACATCGCCGTTTTCCAGGAGAGCCACTCTACTTTCGTATGGCGTAACATTGATAATTAATTCACTGGCCATATAAACACCATAATTTCACAGCAACTCAATGGCTGCAATAACTTTTATGTTTTACTATGTTGAGCTGCAGTGCTTCTTTTTCAGTCAAATTAAAAATCGCCGCCAATAGATCATTAATTTTTAAATTATCTTTCTCTCTGGTTTTGATCAGGATTTCTAAATTGAAAAGGTTGTGTAATTCGATAGTCGAAACAAGAGGACGAATATCTATTTTTCTAATTTCTTTCAGTTTTTTCCTGATGGCGGAAAATTCCGTGCTGTTAATAAAATTTTCCACTTTTTCAGGGGCAAAAATCGGTGCCGAAGTTTTAACATCGTAGAGATGTCGATCCGGTTGGGGATTGTTTTTGTTGGAACTTAATTCCTCGACACTAGTTATTGTAACGCCGTTTGGTAAGACTGCATTGAGTCTGGTAATTACTTCAGATTGAGAATACTTCTTTTCCAGTTCGATATCCATGGTTTCCATTAAACTTTCAATGCCCACTGGCAGGGCGCTATAAAAAGAAATCCTGGGCAAAGGGTGAAAACCCTGGGTAAAATGCAACCGCAATCCGGAACGGCGCAGGCTGCGATAAAATGTGGTCATGAGTTCCAGATGGCTTAACCATTTGGCCTCGTCCAGCTTAGTATATTGCAGGCGATAACGGGTAATTGGCTCCGGCGCGGACAAATTTTGCGCCGGCTGATTGTGCGGTTCTGACATGACGCTGTATGTTACAGGCTGTACTTCGCGCCAATCGCAGACGCCACAATCGAGGCAACCCACCGTGCGGCAGTCAGGAGTTTGAACCGCCTCCCGGGCCCGGCGCCGTTCGGCCAATAAAAATTCCCTGGTTGTTCCTACATCTATGTGGTCCCAGGGTAGCAGTTCTTCTTCCCGCCGTTCTCTCTGATAAAAATCCTCCCGCAGGCCGCAGTCTGATAAGGCTCGTTGCCAGTTGCCGATTTTGGCATGTTCAGTCCAGGCGTCAAAACGGCAGCCAAGGCGTTGGGCCTCCATAATGACCGGCGCCAGCCGCCTGTCACCTCGGGCCAGAATACCTTCCAGCCAGCTCTGGTCGGTGGGATTCCATTTAATTTCAATGCCTTTTTGTTTTATGAGATTTTTTACCAGGTGCAGTTTTTCCTGACTCTCCCCGCGGGTTAACTGCCTTTCCCACTGAAATGGCGTATGCGGTTTGGGAATAAAGGTATTGATGCTGACATTGAGGCGGGCCCTGGAATTGATTTTTTTGGCAACATTCAAGGCTGCCCGGCAAAGATCGGCCAGAGCCTGAAGGTCATCCGGTTCTTCCATGGGAAAGCCGATGATAAAATACATCTTTAAAAGATTCCAGCCAAGTTCAAAGGCCTGCGTTATGGTGGCAAAGATCTCTGGTTCGGTCAGGTTCTTATTGATGGCTCGGCGCAGTCTCTCACTGCCCGCTTCGGGAGCGATGGTAAAACCGGTTTTACGGACGCGCTTTATCTGTTTCATTAAATCGGAACCGAGGGTGTCGGCGCGCATCGATGGGAGCGACAGGGCTATCCGATGTTTTTCCAGGCGGTCCATCAGGCTGGTAAGTAAAGGCGTCAGACAGCCGTAATCCCCGGTGCTCAGAGATAACAAAGAGAGTTCTTCAAATCCGCTGGCAGCTAAAGCTTCTTCGGCCCAGGAGACAATTGCCTCCGGAGCACGCTCTCTAACCGGTCGATAGATAAATCCAGCCTGACAGAAACGGCAACCGCGAGTACACCCCCTGGAGATCTCCACATTAAGGCGGTCGTGAACTATCTGCACCTGGGGCACCAGCGGTTTAGAACAGATGGGATGAGTGTTTAAATCGGCAATAACCCGGCGTCGGATACGCTGGCGGCTTCCCAAAGGAATAATTTCTCTCAAGGTGCCATCCGCATCATACTTCATATCAAAAAGTGACGGCACATACACGCCTGCCAGTGTTTCCAGACCCTGGTATAATTCTTGACGACTGCCGCCCGTCGCCCGCCAATCCTGAATCAAGCGGGCTATTTCTAAGATCGCTTCCTCGCCTTCACCAATTAACATGGCATCAAAAAAAGGCGCCACAGGTTCCGGATTACAGCAAACCGGCCCGCCGGCTATGACCACCGGCTCTTCCGGGCGGCGTGAGGCGGCCAGCCAGCTTACGCCGCCAAGCTCCAACATGGTCAGCAGATTTGTGTAACTGAGTTCGTACTGGAGGCTTATACCCAAAAGATCAAAGGCAGTACAACGGCGTTCCGGATTCGAGGCTGGCAAGAGGTTGTTTCTGTTCTCTTAATACCTTTTCCAGATCCAGGGCCGGAGCATAGACCCTCTCGGCCCAGATATCATCGTTTTGGTTCAGGATATGGTAGAGCAGCTCCAGTCCCAAATGAGACATGCCGATCTCATATAAATCCGGAAAGAGCAAGGCCGCCCGAAATTTTACAGAATCCGGATCTTTGTAAACCACGTTAAATTCCGCGCCTAAATACCTGCCGGGCTTTTGGACCAGTGGCAATAGATCTTTAAGAGCAGTTTTTGACTTAATAGGCTTCAAGATAGGAAGTATTTCTAGAAAAACAGCTTTTTAATCGCAGCTGCGGTCGTGTGCTGATATTGTCTTATAGTCTGCAAGTTATTATTTTTTCTCACGTATTAATTGTAAGGCTTCCTCAAAATTCAAGGTGCCGGCATATAAGGCCTTGCCCGTTATGACGCCGATGACCCCGTCTTCCCCTAAAGGTATCAGGTTTTCGATGTCCGTAATGCTGTTGACTCCTCCGGAGGCTATCACCGGCGTTTTTACAGCCTGGGCCAACAGACGGGTAGCCGCAATATTAGGCCCGGACTGCATGCCGTCTCGAAGTATGTCCGTATAAATAAATGCTGCCGGTCCCAACGGTGACAATACCTGAGCTACATCGATGACATTATTGGTGCTTATTTCAACCCAGCCCTCGGCAGCCAACTTGCCGTCTCGAGCGTCCAGGGCGATGGCGATTTTACCGGGGAATTTTTCTAGGGCCTGGTGCGTAACTTCACGATTTTTTAAAACGGTGGTGCCTAAGATAAGACGATCGACGCCCATGGCGAAATACATGGCCAGGTTGTCAAGAGTCCGCAATCCCCCGCCCAACTGCATGGGAATCGATAGATTCCGGCGGATCTTTTCAATGGCTTTAACGTTCACCGGCTTTTTTTCAAAAGCCCCGTCCAGATCAACAACATGCAGCCATTGCGCCCCTGCCGCCTGCCACCGTCCGGCCATAGCCGCGGGGTCATCACCATAAACGGTTTGCTGATCCAGTAACCCCTGGCGTAACCGCACGCATTTTCCATCTTTTATATCAATTGCCGGAATTATGAACATTTCATATCCTGTAATTTTGGACTGCAATTTTCGATAAAATATTTATTATATTTCAATCGTTGCTTTAAAGCAAGGATCGAGAATCAAAGGCTTCAACTCCAAACCTTGTCTTGTAAGATCACGGTTCCGTTCCCGGCGATGGTCAGCAACATCCAACCGCAGCCGACTCCGGCATCACTTCCCTTCGGCGATGGTTGGGCGGCATTTAACCCGATTCTGACGTCCGGCAGGGGCCAGGCTGTGGAACGCAGTCCCTGAAAGGTCAGATTCTGATGCTGGAGAGTGATATTTTGATGCACGTGGCCATGCAGCAAATAAACATTTTTTCGTGATTCCAGCAGACTGTATAGTGATTCGGATTCTTCGGTCCACCACTGCCAGGGTTGAAAAAGACGGTACAGCGGCGCATGGGTGAAAATCAACAGGGGGGCATCAGGTGGGATAGCTGCCAGTTCCATCGCTAAACCGCGTTGCAGACCGGGATTAAAATGAAAATCTATGGCTCCGGTCGCCGGGTTAACAATACTGGTATTGCAGCCGCAAAAATGAACACCCTGGTGCGCGAATGAAAAAACCATCTGACTGAAAGTATCCTGTCGGAATCTGTTCGCGGCAAAAGGGATATCCTGCTCGCCCGGCACCAGCCAGCAGGGGGCATAGAGGTATGATAATATCTTCCTTCCCAATTCCAGGGTCTTGAAATCACCATTCTCAGTAAGGTCGCCGGCAAAAAAAACTAAATCCACCGGTGGCTTTTGGGCATTGATTTCAGCAACCGCTCTCATAAGTTTTTTGGCTGCAGCAGTTTCAGGACAGGCGCTGGGAAGATGGGAATCGGCTAACAAGGCAATTTTTAATTCTCTTATGGGCTCCGGAGCAGGCATGGAAAAAAGAGGATCGGGAATTACCGGCAGGCCGATTGCTCCGGCAGCCACTCCTAAACCTAGTTGTTTAAGAAATTGCCGTCGAGTAGACATGATAAACTCCTGATACACGATTCTTGAATAACAGTATAATCTTATTATCGGCAAATCTAAAGAACGATTTCTCAATAGGCCTTGTGACGGAATCCGGAAAGCTTCCATAAACTTATCAGGTATCAAGAAGTTATTTTTTTATCTTGCAATAATTGAGATAAGAATCTTAATATAGGTACACTGGAAGAAGGCAAAATACGACCCGCAAAAAGATTAGGAGATTATGAAAAAATTTCTCAAAGATATCATTCGGCCCACGTATCTCAAGGCTACTTTTCTTATCATCATGATCTACCTTTTTTTGATGGTCATACACCCTAAGTTTATACATAACTTGGAAATGAAGTTCTACGACCTCATGTTTACTATGAGAGGAGCTGAACCCATAGGTTCTGAGGTAGCCATCGTCGCCATCGATGATAAAAGTATTAAAGCCATCGGGCGCTGGCCTTGGTCCAGGAAGGAAATCAGCCGGTTAGTTGAGGTAATGCGTCAGGCGGAAGCAAAAGTTGTGGGCTTTGACATTATCTTCGCCGAAAAACAGGAAAGTCATGAAGGCGTTGTGCTTTCTCGTTTAGAAGAAAAGATGCAGCGTAACTCCTGGAAATTACCCGGGCTCCAGCAGTGGATTTTAGAAGAACGGCGGCAGGTGGATCCTGATGCGTTGCTGGCCGAGCAGTTCAAGGAATCCGGCAATGTTGTCCTGGGCTATTATTTTCAAGGATTAGAAAGTGTAGCGACCGGGCCGGGAGTTTTTAATTTGGAACTATCTAAAGATATTATTAAATCCTCCACTTTCGATATGGTCCGTTGGACTTCGTCCGTCTGTGCCCCCTGTCCGCTGGTGACGGCCCGGGGTGTGGAAATGAATATACCCAAACTAACCGAAGCTGCCGCCGATACCGGCTATTTTAATGCCATGCCCGATCCTGACGGGGCAATCCGCACGTTACCAATGGTAATCAGCTTTCAAAAAGATCTCTATGCTCCCATGGCCCTCGCCATCCTGCAACGCTACTTGGACAATCCGCCGCTGCAGATTACCCTTTCTGAGAACGGCGTTCTGTCCCTTCGCCTGGGTAAAGAACAGATTCCCGTGGACGATTATGGCAGATTTCGCATCAATTTTCGCGGGCCGGCGAAAACTTTTCCGTATTATTCTTTTATTGACGTCGTCTCAGGAAAAATTCCGTTAGAGACTTTTCGCCATAAAATAGTACTGGTGGGAGCGACCGCGGTGGGCATATACGATATTCGGGTAACGCCATTTTCAAGTATATTCCCGGGTATCGAAGTGCATGCCAATATCATGGATAATATTCTGCACCGAGATTTCTTGTGGGCGCCTACGGGTCTGGTAAATCCGGCGGCTGGGGTGGTCATCTTCATGGCATTAATTATGTGCTGGCTGCAGCCGCGGGTAAGGGCCTGGTATGGACTATCTCTCCTGGTTACTCTTACTTTGTTCTATGCCTACTTGAATCTAATTCTCTTTACAAGGTATCAGATTTATTTGCAGATGATTTATCCCTTGAGTTGTCTGATAACTGTTTATGTCGTCGTCGCCTTCATGCGTTTTATTGCTGAAGAGAAGGAGCGGATGCGGGTCAGGGCCGCGTTTCAAAATTATGTGGCCCCCGACGTAGTCAATACCATGCTGCAACATCCGGATATGCTGAAACTGGGTGGTGAAAAGCGGGAAATGACCGTGCTTTTTTCCGATATTCGCGGTTTTACCACTCTTTCGGAGCAGATGGAGCCGGAAGTTTTAGTGGGCTTGTTGCATTCCTATCTCAATCCGATGACTGAAATCGTTTTCAAACACAACGGCACCATGGACAAGTATATCGGTGACGCCATCATGGCGATTTACAACGCCCCTTTAATACTTGATGATCATGCCGATCGAGCCTGTGAAACTGCCTTGGCGATGATTGCCAAGTTGCATGAACTGTGGGAGGAATGGCGCGTCAAGGAATTGCCGGAACTGAAAATCGGCATCGGCATCAATTCGGGTACGATGACCGTGGGCAACATGGGCTCCGACCGGCTGTTTGATTATACCGTCATCGGCGACAACGTTAACTTGGCTTCCCGCCTGGAAGGCTTGAATAAATTTTACGGCACCGCCATCCTCATTTCCGACTCCACACAGAAGCAGTTGCAGAAACAGTATATTTTGCGGGAAGTCGACCGGGTCCGGGTGAAAGGCAAAAAAACCCCGGTGGGCATTTTTGAGGTCCGGGGCTCCGGGCAACCCCAGGGGGATGAAGCAGAATTACTCCAAACGTTTGAAGCCGGATTGAAAGCATACCGCCACGGCTCCTTGGATACAGCCAAGGAATTATTTTCAACTTGTCTGCAATTATATCCTGACGATAAACCGGTACAACTGTTCCTGGAGAGAATCGAGAAAATGGCCGGCTTACCAATCCCGGCGGATTGGGACGGCATCACCACGCTCACCGAAAAATAATAGTTAATAATGCTTCTGAAGCATTCGAGGCCGACAGGATTTTCAAATGATAGCATATTAATTTTGCCTGAAGTATAGCTTCTTTAGTTAAAACGGCGCCTGATTTCAGGCGCCGTAATGTTTGGCAGGAGCCTTATTTAAAAAACAGCTCTCAATGTGAGTCGGGTTGATCAATATCGATTAGTAGCTGAGCCTCTTTCGGTTCGGATTCCGGTAAACCGGTAGCTTGCGTCGTTGGCGGGGCAGTAAGCACGCGGCCGGTAGCTCGATCAACAATTACGCCATGACGTTCGGCTAAGGCAAGTAAGTATTGATATTCCATAGCCTTTTTGGCGAGCCGATAGCGCAGCAGCAGGCTGATGGGAAAGTAGAGCATGCTCAGGGCGAAGATGCCGATGATCACATACGTCCCCCACAGTCCCAGGGTTGAGAAGAGGGCTTTGAGATACAGCAGGACCTTTTCCGGATAGATCAAGCCATAGACAAAGGCGAAGATGACGGCCAGGCCCAAAAGATACGAGATCAGGGAACATTTATGGCAAAAACTGCGCCACAGCTTTCCGGTGTCCGGGGAGCCCCCGGCATCCTGGATGTTGAGCAGATCAAAGCCGCGGATGATCATGCCGAACAGGAAGATCATCACGATGGGGGCGAGGCCTGACACTAACAGGTATTCTTTCCAGGGGAAGGGAATGACGGTTACCTCGCCGCCAAACCAGCCTTCATCAATCTGCCAGATTATGGTGGCCACCAGGATAATTATTTCCACCAGGGCGACAAAGACCAGAAAGCTGTTGAAAATATATTTTTTCTCTCCCGAATCATGGAGACTAAAAAACCGAGCCATTGTTATCCTTTATCCCTTATTTGTGCCTCAGGCGCCGTGGCAGGGCGGGGCAACAGGGAGTAATAGAGCCAGGCGGTGACCAGCAGCAAAGCAAAGTCTTCTGCCAGAACCAGCCAGCCGACCCGGCGATTGTTCAGGAGACCGCAGCCGCAATCGATATCAAGTCCTCTGGACAGGGTGATGACAATAACCACGGCAAAGACGGCCAACAGGATCATGAACGTCAAGAGGGCGCCCCGGGAGGTGCGGCCCCAGAAAAGGGCGAAGGCGCCGACTGTCTCAATCCAGGGGATGAGTACGGCAGCAAGACCGACGAGGAGTTCCGGCAGGAGTTGATAGGCCTGGATAGAGGCCGCAAACTGATAAGGCTGGCTGATTTTGCTGATGCCGGCATACAGAAAGAGCCCCCCCAGAACCAGGCGAGCACCAAAAGAGGAGCCGGCGTTTACCGGGAGGTATCAACAGCATATCCCGCTTCATCCCAGGCTCGAAAACCGCCCAGGAACACCGCCACCTGCGTGAAGCCGCGGCTTTGCAGCAGTTCGGCCACCTGCAGGCTGGCGTGGCAGTCCTCGTTGGCACAGTACACCACGATGTCCCGATTGCGATCGACATCTCGTAATTGGTCCGGAACCTGAGCCCCTTCCAGGTGTTGAGCGGTAAGGTTGACCGCGCCCTCGATGTGCAATTCCCGGTATTCCGCCGCCGGGCGAGCGTCGATAATCAGGGCTTCGCCTTTCTGATGCAGGGCCTGGACCTGCTGCAGGTTGAAAGTGCGGATTGCCTCAAGCCGGCGGGCGGCTTCCTGCCTTTCCAGTTCCTTGATCTTTGGAAACAAGGTGCCTTGCCAACCCTGATGAATAACGGGCCACTGCCAGATCAATCCCAGGCTCAAACTAAGGGCGGCGAGGAGCAGGGACCACTTCAGGTCATGAATTATCGTTGTGCGCCACATGCTAAAATCTTATCATTGGGGCTTGAGATCGGCGCCTTCCGGAGAGCCGGTGGTTTCCCCGGCCGAGTAGAATTTCTTACTACCCTGGAAGAAGGGCAGGGGGGCAAAGCCTTCCACGTCTTTGGACCAACCTTCGGCCTTGCCGTAATGAAAATAACGCCACACCCGGCCGGTTTGCAGGTCAGCCATAAAGGTTTTGCCGCCGTCGGAGGTTATCTGATATCGCATGCCCGCAGGTCCTTGTTTCGGGGCACCGCCTAGTTGGGCTTCCGTACCTTTGGCCACATTGAGCGTAAAATCTTTTTTTTCCATGGCCCCGGTAACCCGGCGATTTATTTCATTCCCCAGATATGGTCCGTAAAGCAAGAAGATGCTGGCGGCGATGATACCCAGCAGCAGAACCCAAATAAGAGTCCAGCCTGTGCTTTTAGCCATGACTCCTCCCAAATCAAAAGTATTGCCTTACGGCGAAAAAATCAGGCTAATTATCTAAAAAACTTTTATAATCTATATAAATCGATTATCCAACCTCATTTGTCAAGTCTTTCAGGAGGACTAACAGGTGCGTCAACCTCAACCCGATGCCATTAAACTCATAACCTTTGATCTCGGCAATGTGCTGGTAAAAGTGGATCACATGGAATTTTGCCGCCGTTTAGCCATCTTGACTCCCCTGGCCCCGGAGGATATTTTTGCTTACGTCTTTAAAGGTGCTCTGGAACCAGAATATGACACCGGCAAAGTAACCTCCGAGGAATTCTATAACCATATCATCGCCCAATTTAAAATCGCCATAGATTTTGAGCGCTTTGCTCGCTGGTGGAACAGCCTGTTCAGCTTGATGCCGGAGATGGAAGAGGTGGTCATTAAGCTGGCCGAGAAATACCCCTTATTCCTGCTGTCTAATACCAATGCTCTCCATTTTGACTATATTTTTAATAATTATCCGGTTCTGCAGCACTTCAGCGAATTTGTTCTGTCATACAAAATCGGCAGCCGCAAACCGGAGAACGCCATATACCAACACCTTATCCGGCGGTCAGGGATACTGCCGGAGCAGATTCTCTTCATCGACGATAAAATGCCTTTTGTCACCGCAGCTCAGGAAAACGGCATTCAGGCCTGGCAGTTTACCTGCTGTGATGACTTAAAAAAGCAGTTAACTGATTACGGCCTGTGGTAAATTTTCCGGAAATCTTACTTGAAAAATCAATATGTTGTGCCGACAGCCTTTTCCAATTGGGCCTCGGCAACCTTGAAATCATAAACGGCACGGATATAACGCAGTTCAGCATTGAAAAATTTTACCTGGGCATCTGTAACTTCAATTATGGAGCCAACACCTGCCTTGTACCGACCCTGAGCCAGGTCCCAATTTTCCTTGGCAGCTTCTTTCCCCTTTTCGGTAGCCCGGATTTTTTCAACTGCCGCCTGAACATTTAAATAATTCTGCTCCACCTGTTTATTGATATCCTGACGCAAAACCTCGGCATTAGATTGCGTCGCCCGCAAATTCGCTTTAGCTTGTTGAACGGCATATTTCGTTGCTAAGCCTTCGAAAATCGGTATCGAGGCGTTGACCGAAAGAGACCAGGTCCCGCGCATGTCCCCGTATGGTTTGCCCTGGGTATTTTGCAGTCCTTGAGAATAGAGATTTGGGAAATAACCGGCCCTGGCAGTCCTTATGGCCTGTTCGTCTGCTTTTTCTTGAAACTTATTTTTTTGATAATCCGGCCGGTCCTCCAGAGCTTTTTCTTTGGCCTCATTCAGATTCAAAAGTTTTGGGCGTGTCTCAGGCTTGTATAATAAGCCTGCATAGGGCCACGACTTGAGTCCGAGTGCAGTCATCAGAGTCACCTGGGCAACCTGCAGATTATTGCGAGCGGTTATCAGGTCTGATTGGGCCGTGTAAAGATTGGCTTCAGCCGTGGTAACGTCAATCCTGGCCTTGACGCCGACTTGATAGAATCCCTGCGCCTGCCGCACCAGATCCTCATTTAAACGAAGGTTATCCTCGGTTACCATGACGGCCCTCTCTGCCGCGAGATAACCAAAAAAAGCGGTTTTAACATCCAAAACCACTTGCTGGCGGATATTGGCCAGATCCATTTTAGAGGCGTCATAAAGGGCTTTGGATTGACCAATCTGCCCGAGCGTTTTGCCAAAATCATATAACTGCTGATTGACTTGAAAGCTGTGCACCGCAAAATCACTTATCATGCCTCGATTGGTGCCGAATTGGCCCAGTCCGGAAGGGATATTGAGGCTGGATGAGGGGACCGAATTGCCGTAATAATAGGAGGAAGTATTGGAAACCTGGGGCAGCAGTTTGGCTCTGGAAATACCGATTTGAGCCTTGGCTGATAATGATCTTTCTTTGTACTCCTGAATGGCGGGATGGTTTTTGAGGGCCTGGTCGATGGCCTCAGGTAGAGTAAGTTTTTGCCCGGTAATCTCTGTCCGGGAAAAACCCGGAAGAGAAAAAGTTAATACTAACAAGCCTAAGAAAAGGCTGGAACAGAAAGGTTTAATCGCCATCTATAATGCTCATGAGATTAATTAAAAAACAAAATAAATATTACAGGTTCTAATATCAAAAAAAGCTTGCTTTATAAACCCATCCTAGATTATCGTTTAATATATAATAGCTTTTAATTTCAGGCCCGCAACAAATTTACCATCGCTCCCTGATAGCGGAGTAACCTAGTTTTTCAAGCCAACAGAAGGGAATTTTATGGCGTTTCCCAGGTTTTCCAAGATTCTGCTCTATTTAGCCGGTTTTGGTCTGCTGGCTGCGGTCTTGGGAGTGTTTATGGCTTTCGGACCGCCCAAGCTTTTTGCCAAAACTTCGACGCCGGAATTCTGCGGCAGTTGCCATGTCTTACAGATGGAATACGAAGCCTGGTTCCATTCCGGGGCCCACAAACGCATCGCCTGCGTCGACTGCCACCTCCCCAACGACAATTTTGCCCGGCACCTGTTCTGGAAATCCGTCGACGGCATCCACGATGTCATCCGCTATAACACCGGACAGGTGTCCGAGGTCATTAAAATTTCCGACCATAACGCCGCTGTCGTCAAAGAAAACTGCGTGCGCTGCCACGCCGAAACCATGTCCAGGGTCAATGAAGACCGGAAATGCTGGACTTGCCATCGACGCCTCTCTCATCGGCTGACCGGGTCGATGACGACGCAGTAATAATTATCAATTCTTTTCCAACGAGGATGCATATGAAACAGAAAAAACTGCTGACTTTTCTTATCGTCCTGGGCTGCCTCAGCTGCTTGGCCCTCCTGGCTGCCTGTTCGCCGCCCCCCAAAGCGGAGCCGGTAAAAACCGTTACCATCCCGGACGACGCGTTTCTTCCGGACGTCTGGGGCAAGGCCTATCCGTTGGAGTATGACGCCTATATGAAGACCAAAGATCCCAAACCGGCTAACGCCAGCAAGTATAAAAAAGGCATGGACACGGATGGGATTGTCTATGACAAACTCAGCGAATTTCCGTACATGGCCCTGCTCTTCAACGGCTGGGGCTTCGGTGTGGAATATAATGAGCCCCGGGGACATTACTACATGGTCATCGACCAGTTGGAGATCGATCCCTCCCGTCTCAAGGCCGGGGGCGTCTGCCTGACCTGTAAATCCCCCTATGTGCCGAAATTGATGCAGGAATTGGGCCCCAAATACTACTCCGATCCTTACATGGACGTCCATGCCAAGATCCCCGTGGAAGGGCAGAAACTTGGCGTGGCCTGTATCAACTGCCACAACAACAAAGACATGTCCCTGAGGATTCATCAACCGCCCCTGAAAAAAGCCCTGGCGGACATGGGTGAGGATGTCACCAAGCAGGGCCGGCAGGAAATGCGGAGCCTGGTATGCGCCCAGTGCCATGTCACCTACATCATTCCCAAGGACGCACAAAATAAATCTGTGGATGTCTTCTTCCCCTGGCAGGGCAGCAAGGTGGGGGACATCTCCATGGAAAATATCATTAAAGTGCTGCGCAGCAACCCGGCTTACGGGGAATGGAAACAGAACGTCACCGGCTATAAATTCGGCTTTATCCGGCACCCGGAATACGAATTCTACTCCCGGAACAGCACCCACTGGAACGCCGATGTCTCCTGTGCCGACTGCCACATGCCGTATAAAAAGGTAGGGGCCAACAAGATTTCGGATCATAATGTCACGAGCCCGTTGAAAGACGACATGCGGGCCTGCCAGCAATGCCACACTGAGACCCCGGATTGGCTCAAAAAACAGGTTATCGCCATCCAGGACCGCACGGTTTCCTTGATGCTGCGCTCCGGCTATGCCACTGCCGTCACCGCCAAACTCATCGAAATGGTGCACAAGGCCCAGGCCGATGGCAAACCTATCGATCAGGATCTCTATAACCAGGCCAAGGATCTCTACATCGAAGCCATGTACCGGGTCATCTTCATGGGCGCCGAAAATTCCGTGGGTTTCCATAATCCTTCGGAAGGTGGCCGCATTCTGGGCGATGCCATCGCCATGGCCGGGAAAGCCGACGCCCTCCTGCGCCAGGTTCTGACCAAGGCCGGGGTTACCGTGCCCGCCAATATGAATCTGGAACTGGAAAAATACGTCAATAAACGGGGGGTCAAGCCGCTTAACTTCCAGCCCAAGATGGAGTTCCCGGATCCCTTCGGCAACCAGGAAAAGTTGACGCCCCGAGCCTCCCTGGGGCTGCCGGCAGCAGCCGAGGCTCCGGCCAAACCGGCTGAAAAAAAGTAAGCTGTGGCTGCTCAACAAAGGAGATGTCCAATGCCGCGCATCGTTTGGGTAATGGTCTGCCTCTGCCTCGGCTGTTTGGCCACCGACGTCCCGGCTCAAGAAAAGTCTGAGCTTTTCCGCCAGGGGCAGGAGGTTTATACCTCCACGTGCGCTGATTGTCATCGCAGCAACGGCGAGGGCTTGCCCAACGCCATTGCCTCGTTGGCCAAAAGTGGTTTTGTGGCCGGCGATCCCATCCCGGTGGTAACCGTCATTCTGGAGGGACGCAAGGGCAATCTCGGCCGGATGCCAGCCTGGAAGGATACCCTCACAGATCTGCAGATTGCCGCGGTGATAAGTTTTATCCGTAATAACTGGGGCAATAAGGCCGAGGCCGTGACCCCGGAGCTAGTGGGAAAAACCCGCAAGAAATAAAAATACCTGAAAATAATTTTTTCCCTTATTCCCTCGCCCCGCTTGCGGGGAGAGGGTCAGGGTGAGGGGTTAATTAGATAACGAGCCACATGACAGGCCGGCCTGGCAAGAGCGCCATGCCGGCCTGATTTTTTGGTTCCGTCCTGGTCCGTTTAACGCACCATGAGGAATTGTCGGCAATCCCGCCGCGAGGATATTAAGCCAGGTGATATTTCTCGCGCAGCCGCCGGGAAAGGGATTTGACCCAGGCATAGGCTTTGGCTACGGTTTTTTCCCGATCAGGGTTGATAAGGCAGCAGGTGGCCGGTCCCAGCAGACTTTGCGCCACAATCTGTTCTTTAGGAATGCCGGCTTCACCCAATGTGGCCCACACTTCTTCCAGCATAGTAATTAAATGGTCTTCGGACTCCCGGTCGAAGGCCTCAAACCCGGTGGGCACCACCCCCCAGGCCAGGACGCTGCCCCGGTCTAAAAAGCGTTTGATGTCTTTGCCGTAACAGCGGAAAACTTCGGCATTGGTATAGATATCCATGGACAGGATATCCAGGTCGCGATTGAGGAGAAATTGCCAGTCCGGGTTGCCGCAGAGGTGAATGCCCCGGGGACGCTCTATCTGGGAAAAAAAGCGATCCAGGTCCTCCCGTCCCATGGTGTCGGTGTAGCCGGATATCGAGCTGAACATGAACTGCAAACCCGGTTCATCGATGAACATGAAGGCGCCGGGATGTTTGGTCTTCAGACGGCTCAGTTGGGCCTGAGCCCGGCGCGCCATAAAATCCATCAATATCCCCCGCACTTCTTCGTTAAAAATTAACGGGCGGTCATTTTCATCCAGGATTTTCATGCCAAAACTGACGGGACCCTCCAGTTGCCCCCGGATGGCCGGATAAGATCTGAGATCCGTTTCCAGAAAGCGGTGATAGACCACCGAATACGTTTCGGAAATGTCAAAATACTGTAAGTCCTCCCAATGGGACAGCATTTCGTCCATTTCTTCATAAAATTTCCCGGTATCGAACCTGATGCTGTTGGCTTCCGGGAGCAGGATGATCCCCGGAAAATGTTCCGCGGCCTGAACATACATATCTTCATAATAACCGACATGCGGCAGTTGCGGCCAGAACGGGATATCCAGGCTCAAGGCCAAATCCAGGGCGGTATCGACATCCTCGTGCGGCAGAATGGCCATGGCCGTAGTTAAAAAATTTCCCGGTATGAGCTGGGACATGTCTTCCTCCTTTTCGCAACGTTCCAGCAAAACAAAGGAATTATTTTATATCTTTTATATCATTATACTAGATTTATGGCTGGAATCATGGTCGGAAAATTGGCCGGCAATTTCCCGCTTTTTTCCCGCTTGGGGCGAAACCTCGGGGCGCCTATTTTTCTCCAGTATAAATTTTTGTGGCGCTTTTATCGCGGTTTCGTCGCGCTTCTGTCGCGGTGGCGTTGCGGTGAAGGCGCGATGGAAGTTTGGCCGGCAAGCTATTGTAGCAAGGAACGGCTAAATGAAGAGTGCCAGAGCGGGATATTTTTCGCTTATTTTTTGTTTCCCGGTTATCTTATTGATAATATTATAATAAGCTATATAGAGGGCGAAATTATTCGCTAATATTTCGGTAATATTTCGTTTATTTCTCACTTATTTTCATTTGCTATCCCGCTTAGACTAATCAGACATCAAAAATAGAGTATTCAGCAGATGATTATCAAGGAATTGAAAAACATGCGCTATTATTCGGCGTGCACGGCACGCCCAATAAAAATATATTAACGATAGGGCGGCCCGTGGCCGCCGTCTAGATGCTTTTTGTAAAATTATTACTCTATGTTTGACGTCAAGTCTGTATTAGACCCAGCCAGCATACTGCTGGGTTGCGCCGAGCAGCAGACAGGACATTGTCGCGCCGCGGCATGCCGGGACGTACGTGATGAGGCGCAATTTTGGCGATTGATGAAGCTACGTGCATGGGGCGCTTATGTCCCTGGCTCGATAAGGATAAGAAATCTTTGGTGTGATGATAATACTAAATCTGGCGGGATTTGGCCAGCACACCTGTGGCAAAGGTCGCAGAAAAAGGGGGACGGCAAAAAAAAGGGGGAGGGGACAGGGTCCCAAAAATCGGGGCGATGTTTTGCCGGTATGGTTTTGTCCAGAGTTTTGGATTTCCGAACCTGCGGAAAGCCGCAGTTTATCTCTGCCTCGATTTTCGCGACCAGACAATTTAATTCATTTTGTCTATTGTTTGCTATGCGGCCTTATAAAGTCCTATAGCAAATCCTGCCCAAGGCCTCAGCAACAGTTCCACGGACAAGCCATTCTTCATCCCCGGTGAGAGAGGCGATAACCAAGGCAAGACGACGTTTTGATTGACTTAAATCAGAAAAGGGAAATGGCACGACTACGATATCCCCTTTTACAAATCTTGCCAAGCTTCGTCCTCCTCGGGTCTGAGCCAGTCTTTCCCTACTGAAAACGGTATTATTGCGCCGCCAGGCGCGCCAAACTGAGGCGGAGAATATCTTCCAGAGTGAGAGGTTTTTCATGGGTGTGAACCAGGCGGAGGGCGTGTTCCGCGGTGGGGCGGGAGTAGCCCAGGTTGATGAGGGCGGAGAGGGCGTCGTCCCAGAGAGAGCCCTGGGGGCCGGCAGTGGTGGAAATCGACTGGGTGTCGGTCGGGGCCAGTTTGCCTCTTAACTCCACCACCAGGCGTTCGGCGGATTTCCGGCCCAGACCGGGAATGGCGGCCAGCCGTTTTAGATCGCCTTCGGCCAAAGCCCGGGCCAGGTCCTGGGGACTGATGCCGGAGAGAATTCCCAGGGCCAGTTTGGGGCCGATACGGGGAATGGCCAAAAGTTTGACAAAGGTATATTTTTCATCCTGGGTGGCAAATCCGTAGAGTTGCAGGGTATCGGTCTGCACGTGGGTGTAGACCTGAAGAGACACCAGGGCCGGCGGTTCCGGCAATTGATAAAAGGTGGAGAGGGGAATAAAGGTTTGATAACCGACGCCACCGACTTTAATGATGACGTATTCCGGCCGTTTCTCGTAAAGTTCCCCTTCCAGCAAGGCAATCATATGGCTTGGGGGGCGGCCAGCTGGCTGTTCCAGCGGCAGTGAAAATGATGGCAGAGGCTCAGGGCCAGGGCATCGGCGGTATTGTGGTTGCTGATCTTGAGGCCCAGGAGGTTCTCCACCATCAGGAGAATTTGGGTCTTGCTGGCCTGGCCGTAGCCGACAATGGCCTTTTTCAGGGCCAGCGGGGAATACTCATAAATGGGCAGGTTGGCCTGGCCCGCGGCCAGCAGGACGATACCCCTGACCTGGCCCAACTTTATGGTGCTCTGGACATTATGGGCCAGAAACACGGCTTCCACCGCCAGGGCCGCAGGCTGGTGGATATCGATCAGGCCTTCCAGACGCTGATAGATTTTGGTCAGGCGCCGGC
Source organism: uncultured delta proteobacterium (assembly GCA_963789385.1). Taxonomy (GTDB): domain Bacteria; phylum Desulfobacterota; class Desulfobaccia; order Desulfobaccales; family Desulfobaccaceae; genus Desulfobacca. Next base: position 65,493 of record CAWBKT010000041.1, read on the forward strand.
TGTGAGGCAGCTGCGCCGAAAGAGAGATAAAACCGCTGTCGATATGGTACATGCGGTCCCCTTCGGCGGCCACCAACCCGTAACCGGTGGCCCGGGAGCCTGGATCAACCCCTAATATGACCAGACTCATCCCAGGGCCTCGAGAAGAGAATCGGGAATGTCAAAATTGGCAAAGACATTTTGCACGTCATCATTGTCTTCCAGCATTTCCATGAGCTTCAGGAGCTGTTGAGCCGGCTTCTCTTCTTCAATCCGCACCGTGGTCTTGGGATGCATCTGGATTTCCGCCACTTCGATGGGGAATCCCTTTTCCTCCAGAGTAGTTTTTACCTTGTCGAAGCTGGCCAGGTCAGTAATAACCTCGTATTCACTTTCTCCGGTTTGCATGTCTTCAGCTCCTGCTTCCAGGGCGGCTTCCATGAGGTCATCTTCACTGACTGCGTCTTTGTTGATGGCAATAACCCCTTTTTTGTCGAACATCCAGGCGACACAGCCGGCTTCTCCCATGCTGCCGCCGAACTTGCTGAAAAGATGCCTGACCTCGGAAACGGTGCGATTCTTATTATCTGTCAGACTTTCCACCAGGAGCGCCACCCCGGCCGGACCGTAGCCTTCGTAGATGACTTCTTCAAAGGTGTTGGCGCCGTCAAGTTCCCCCGTGCCTTTTTTGATGGCTCGATCAATATTATCTTTGGGCATGTTTTCGGCCCGAGCGGCGATAATGGCAGCTCGCAGGCGGGGATTGCCGGAAGGATCGCTGCCGCCCATGCGGGCCGCCACCATGATTTCTTTATTGAGTTTACTGAAAATTTTGCCCCGTTTGATATCAACGGCACCTTTTTTGCGTTTAATGGTGCTCCATTTTGAATGTCCGGACATAGGGTCTTCACCTCCACACAACAGAGTTTCCGGTTTCTTATTCCGAAAAATATAGTATTATTAAAAATGATAATAATAATATTTAATAGCTGATATTAAGTTAATAATCCAGCCTGAGTAGTCTTTCTCTCCAACAACTAAACCTCACAGTGGCGAGGCAGGAGATTTTAATATAAGTTGCCGCATAGTTATAATATTAACTTAAGAAATTGTATTAAGATTTTCCTCAACATCCGCCAATCGCCCGCGTCCTAAAAGGTAAATTTCCCGGCTGTCCGGGCGGGAACCGGTGGGTTTGATGATCTGCACCTGCTGAAACTGCCGTTTGATTGTCGCCACAAATTCCGGAAAATCCGGGCCTTGGAAGACTTTTACCAGGTAATGGCCCCCCGCAGTCAACAAGGCGCGCCCAAAATCCCAGGAAAGCCGCGCCAGGGTCAAAGAGCGCTGGTGATCCACATCTTTGATACCCGAAGTGGCGGGAGCCAAATCACTCACCACAACATCAAAGACCGGCGAGATTTCTTTCAACTCGCTCGGGTTATATGTCGTAATGTCAACCTGCCGGAAGTGCACCGGCGGCCCTAACTTCAATTTTAATTCTTGCCTGTCCAGTCCGACGACCAGACCTCGGGGACCGACCCGGGAACTGATGTACTGGAGCCAGGAACCCGGGGCGCAGCCCAGATCCAGAACTCGCTGGCCGGCCTGAAAAAGCCGAAATTTTCGGTCCATGTCGGCCAATTTATAGACGGCCCGGGAAGCAAAATTTTCCTGCCGGGCCCGCCGGCTGAAATAATCGGGTTTGTCCCGCTTCGACATCATGCTATTTTTCTTTTAAAGTGATATATAGAATACTTATTTCTATCATATAAATGCGGCAGGGTGCAACCCTGAGCGGGTTCGGCACAAGTCCGGCGAGCATTTTAATATGTCTTTTGTTTCCTGGCAGTTTCCCTTCTTCCTGATCGGTTTTGTGCTGCTTTACTGGCGCCTGCCGCACCGGCCGCGGCTGTGGCTGCTGCTGGTGGGCAGCTATATTTTTTATGCCTTCTGGGACCTGCGCTTTCTGGCCCTGGTTTTTACCACCACAGTAGTGGATTATTTGGGCGCCTTGGGCCTGGCGGGCGAAAAACCTCCGTCCATAAAGCTGCTGGCGCTGGTTTTTGGGCCATTCACCTGGCTGCTTGGTTGTTACTGGATTGTCCCCGATTCCGGTATCGACAACTCCCTGCTTCTTATTGCTTTGGCCGCCACACTGATTTTTCTGGCCCTCTATCTCATCATCTGGCATTTGGCGCCGCCAGCCGCGGCTCGAGGATTTTTATTCTTAAGCATCGGCTTCTGCCTGTTGATCCTCGGTTATTTCAAGTACTGTAATTTTTTCATAAATTCAGCTGCGTCGTTATTATATTCTTTCGGCTTAAAATCGGATTGGCCCACCCTGAACATTATCCTGCCGGTGGGGATATCTTTTTACACCTTTCAATCACTGGCCTATGTCATAGACGTCTACCGGGGCCAGGGACAGGTTTGCCGTGATCTCCTTACGTTTGCCGTGTTCGACGCCTTTTTTCCGCAAATGGTTGCCGGTCCGATTGAACGATCCCGGCAATTGATTCCCCAGTTGCAGGCGGATCTGAAGTTCGCCGCCAATGACCTGCACGACGGCCTGGTTCTGATCTTAGTGGGTTTTTTTAAAAAGGTGTTCGTGGCGGATAACTGCGCCTTACTGGCTAATTATGTTTTTAACCCGAGTTCATCTTTAAATGCCGCCTGGGCCCTTATCGGCGGGCTGGCTTTCGCTTTTCAAATTTACGGAGACTTTTCGGGCTATACCGACATAGCCAGGGGTTCGGCAAAATTGCTTGGCGTAAACCTGGTGCAGAATTTTCATTTTCCTTATCTGGCCCGGAACCCTTCCGATTTCTGGTCCAGATGGCATATTTCCCTGTCGACCTGGTTTCGGGATTATGTCTATATTCCGCTGGGCGGGAACCGGGGCAGTCACGGTCAAACTGTCCGTAATCTCATGGCTGCCATGCTGCTGGCGGGTTTGTGGCACGGGGCCTCCTGGGTTTTCGTGATCTGGGGGGCGTATCATGGGATATTATTGATTCTCTACCGTTACGGTCCCCTGCAATGGCTGCACCGCAAGCAATACGACCCCGGCTGGCGCAGCCGACTGGCGCTGGCGGCAATGTTCAGTTTCACCCTCATCGGATGGGCAATTTTCCGCAGCCCGACCCTGGATCATTTCTGGGCCTGGCTGACCGCTTTAGGGAATTGGGGCCCGGCGGCATTGCCCTGGCGGACGTCCTGGTGGTGGCTGGCGATCCATGTCACTCCCTTGATCCTGTTACAGATATTGACCGCCAATTTTGCCGATGAGACGAAATTCATGAGGCTGCCCTGGATGGTCCGGGGGATTATCTACAGCATTCTCATCCTCTTGATTGTTTCCTCCACGGCCTCGGACCAGGAATTTATTTATTTTCAATTCTGATGAAGAAATATCTCTTTGCCGATTTTCTTTTCGCTGTACTCCTGTTGCTGGTGGTCGAGCTAGGAGTCCGGGTTTTCCTGCCGCACGATGTCTCCGGGAGATTTTCTTACGGCTATGATCTGGATGCCGGTTTTGTGGAATCCAAGGAGGGTTCGGTAGACCTGGTTCGATCCGGGGGCCGTCGGTTTCACCCCCAAAGGTTCAGCTTACGAAAATCGCCAGACACTTTTCGCATTATGGTTCTGGGAGACTCGGTCCCCCGGGGCCCGAGTCTTCAGGCTGCTTACCCCTTCCAGTTGCAAGAGACTCTGAAATCCAGAGGAATTAAGGCCGAAGTCATCAATCTGGCTATTGCCGGTTTTGGCGTCAGACGCAATCAATTGATTCTGCGCAAGATTCTGCAGTACGATCCCAGTTTGATTATTCTCCACGTAAACGACTCGAATGAATATGAAGATGAACGGGAATTCCGCCGCAGCCAGGATTTCGAGGGCTGGCACCCCAGGCACTGGCTCATGAAAAGCTTCATTTTTGCCAGGGCTTACGAGATCAAGACCGAGAAGCTTCTATGGCGCCTGCTGCCGGATAAAATCCGGTTGCAAAATGCCGTTAATGACGCCGATGCGGAAATCCAGGCCTCGTTAGACCAGGCCAAGCAGGATGTGTGGAAGAAGCAAGTCTGGGAGAAGACGAAGGAAACGGTAGAGTTAGCCCGGGAAAAGGGGATTCCGGTGATCCTGGTGACCCAGGGTGCTCTGGAAGCCGGGCAGGACCGGGTGGACGACCATGAATTGGACAAGCTGGGGCGTTCTTTGGAAGGGCCGGGAGTGTATCTGGTCTCGATGACAGAGCTGTTTTCGCCTCTGCAACCGGTAAAAACCTATTTTGCCGACAGCTCCCACCTGACCCCGGCGGGCCACAGGATTATGGCGGCAACGCTGGCCGACCTGATCAGCCGCCGGCCGGCTAACAAAAATTGAGTTGGAAAACGGGGCAGGGGGCAGGTATCAGTGTTCATGATCGGCATGTAGTATAATCAATCTTTATCCAGGACAAGGCTGCGTATACGGTTAATCAGGCTGCTGGTGGATTTTCCGGGGACCAGGGGAATTACCCGGACTTCTCCTCCCCAGGATAAAACTTCCGCCCGGCCGACAATATTTTCGAGAGTGTAGTCGCCGCCTTTGACCAGAACCTCAGGCCGCAGGTTCAGGATCAGCTCCAGGGGGGTGTCCTGGCTGAAGATGACCACGGCATCGACGCAGGCCAGGGCAGCCAGGATTTCAGCCCGTTCTGCCTGGGGCGTCAGGGGGCGTTCCGACCCTTTGTTGAGACGGCGGACCGAGGCATCATCGTTTAAGCCTACGACCAGAAAGTCTCCCAAAGCCCTGGCGGCTTGCAAATAACGCACGTGACCGACATGCAGAAGATCAAAACAGCCATTGGTGAAGACAACTCTCCGACCCCGGGCCTGTATCCGCCGCACCAGCCGGCGGGCCTCCTCCCAATCCAGAATTTTTGCCGTCGTGGCCGGCTCAGGCATAACCGACCCGGGCAACAGTTAATACATCCACCCTGGCAACTCCGGCCCGGTGTAAAGCCCGGGCGCATTCCTTGACCGTGGCGCCGGTAGTAAAGACATCATCGACCATAAGCACTGATTTCCCCTTAACGGCTGAGGGATCCGGCACCGCAAAAGCTCCTTTGACATTAAGCTGACGTTCCTGGGGGCTCAGCTTGACCTGGGGCAGGGTAGGGCGCCGGCGCACCAGGACCTCAAGGCCCAGGGGAAGGTCCGGAAATGTCCGGGCCAGTAAAATTGCCTGGTTAAAGCCCCGCCGGCGCAGGCGCCGGGGATGCAGCGGCACCGGCACCAGCAGGTCTGCCGCGCTCACCAGCTCCGCTGCGCCGGAAGCAGCCAAAAGTTGCCCCAGAAACTTGGCGTAGATGAGCTGCCGCTGATATTTGAGCCGGTGGATGGCTTCCAGTACCAGGCCATCATAAAAAGCCGCGGCCCTGGCCCGATTGAAAGGGGGCGGAGCGGTTAGGCAGTCCTGGCAGAGATGCTCCAGACCGACGGCCCCCCGGAAGGGCGCGCCGCAACAGGCACAGTATGGCTGGGGGATCAGGGAGATCTCATCCAGACACTCTGGGCAGGCCAGACTTTCCGAATCCGGCGGCAGAGGGCCATGGCAGAAAAGGCAGAACCCGGGTAACAAAAAATCTAAGAGTGCGTTGAAGGATGATTTTAACACCAGGACCCCAATCTCCTGAGACCATTGCAGCACAGACGCCCCAGCCTGTGTTGTGTTTTCGCGTGTGGAACGATTCTAGCCTACCTCGCCTGAAAGCGGAACAAGACGATTTCCCCATCCTGGACCAGGTAATCCCTCCCTTCGGCATGCATCAGGCCGGCCTCTTTAACCTTGGCGGCGGTCCCCAGACGGACCAGATCGGCAAAGGCCATGACTTCCGCCTTAATAAAACCCTTGGCCATATCGGTATGAATTTTGCCGGCGCAACGGACCGCCGGAGTGCCGGACGGGACGGTCCAGGCTCGTACTTCGGGGCCGACGATGGTATAAAAGGTGATCAGCCCCAGCAGGCGGAAACTGGCCTGAATTAGACGGGTTAGACCTGACTCGGGCATGCCCGCGGCTGCCAGGAATTCCAGCCTCTCCCCGGGGGGCAGCTCCCCCAGTTCGGCTTCCAGATCACCCATAATGGGAATGAGCGGCACCTGCCGTTCCTGGGCCAGCTTTTCCAGGGCAGGTAAGTAGCGGCGCTGACGCCATTCCGTTTCACTGATATTCGCGACCAGAAGATACGGCTTCCGGGTCAGAAGGGGCACCTCGGCCAGCAGAGCCTGCTCGGCGGCGCCGGCGGGGAAGTCGGCGGCCCACCGGCCCTGGTCCATGAAAGTTTCCAGACGTTGCAGGACCTGCAGGTGGGAGAGTATTTTTTTATCACCTGATTTTGATGATTTTTCCTGCTTGATGAGGTGTCGCCGGATGATTTCCAGGTCCGCCAGGAGGAGTTCCGTGTCGATAATCTCAATATCCCGCCCCGGATCGAGAGTCGCCGCAATATGCGGGATATTCTCCGCCTCAAAACCGCGCACCACATGAACCAGCAGATCCACGTCCCGGATGTGCCCCAGAAACTGGTTGCCCAAACCTTCGCCCTGACTGGCTCCCTCAATGAGTCCGGCAATATCCACAAACTCAATAGTGGCGGGGGTAAGCTTGGGGGGCTGGAGCAACCGTCCCAGGTCTTCCAGGCGGGGATCGGGCACCGGAACGATGCCGGCGTTCGGGTTGATCGTGGTAAAGGGATAGCCGGCGACCTCTGCTTTACAGGCGGTCAGGGCATTGAAGATGGTGGACTTGCCGACATTGGGCAGTCCGATGAGTCCGCAGCGGGTTGACAAAAGTAGCTACTTCTATTTTATTTAATAATCTATTAATATATTATATAATTACCTTAATAATTATTATGAGTTTTAAAATAACTGTTAAAAACCCTGACTGAGCAGGAATTGCCGGGTTGACACCGCCGACTTTATAAGATGTTATAAATTCAGTCATAATTAGATAACTGAATTATATAAGTAAGCTGCTGGGAGTCAACAGTCTACAAATTGTAAACTTTTCCTTCCCCCATCCCTTTTTCCTGTTTTTACGCCCGTTTCGGCCGGCTCCAGATACCGGGGATGGCGGTGCCGCAAAAGGCGCATGTGCCCTCTTTGAGCTTCATCTCGCCCACCATATAGCCCCGGCGGGGGATAATAAGCTTCTGGCAGTTGTGGCAATAGGTATTCTCCGCCGGATTCTGGGGCATATTCCCCAGATAGACGTACTTCAAGCCGGTTTTCAAGGCAATCTCCCTGGCTTTGGTCAGGGTGCTCTCCGGCGTCGGGTAATGCTGCTTCATTTTATACAGAGGATAAAACCGGGAAAAGTGCAGCGGGGTCAGGGGGCCAAGTTCATCCCTGATCCAGGTGCACATCTTTTCCAGATCGCTGGGATTGTCGTTGAATTGGGGGATGACCAGATTGACGATCTCGAGATGGACGCCCTTTTTTCGAAAAATTTTCAAGGTCTCCAGGACCGGGGCCAGAGTGCCGCCCACCATGTCCCGGTAAAACTCTTCGGTAAAGCCCTTGAGATCGACGCAGGCGGCCTGAAGGTGGGGGCAGAGCGCCTCCAGGGGTTTCGGATTGATATAGCCCGCGGTATGGCAGACGTTGATGATGCCGGCGGCTTTGGAGAGGCGGGCGATCTCCAGCATATATTCGTAAAAAATCATCGGCTCCACATAGGTGTGGGCAATGCTGGGGCAGCTGGTTTCCCGGGCGGCCTGAACGATGGCGGCAGGCCCCAGGTCAAAATTATAGGTCTCTTCGGGCCGGGCCTGGGAGATTTCCCAGTTCTGGCAGAACTTGCAGTGGAAGTTGCAGCCGGCCGTGGCGATGGAATAGGAGCCGGTGCCGGGGAGGACGTGAAAGAGCGGCTTTTTTTCAATGGGATCCACATGCACGGCGCAGGGATTGCCGTAGGCCAGCGTGATGTACTTGCCGCCCCGGTTTTCCCGGACGCCGCATTCCCCCCGGTCGCCGTCCATGACCTCACAGTGCCGGGGGCAGAGATCGCAGCGGATGTTGCCGTTGGCTAAAGCAGTAAAGTAAGCCGCCGGCTGCGGGCTCAGATAGCCGAAGCGCACGTCCTGGCCAAAGGCCGGCAGGGGCAGCCCGTGGCAGGCCAGCACCCCCAGGCCCAGGGCCCCGGCCTGGAGAAACCGGCGCCGGCTCAGGGGCAGGCCGAACTGTGAATCTTTATATTGATTGTTCATGGGAAGAATCAATCCTGAAAAAGATTACCACTGATTGCCGATATCTTAATTCTATCATGTGAAGAGGGAAAGGCCTATATTTTTTGAGGCATCACTCCGAGCTTGATTTAGGCACCCTTAAAGCTATTTTGCGACAGGCTTGCCGATATCTCCCTCCTGACGAACTTAAAAAATACTTTTACTCCGAATAAAATACCTTGGGGCGGCTCCTCACCGCCCCTGATGTATATTCATGGTTCTGCCGCTCTAAAGCAGCGAATACGGCTGGGCCCGCTTGAGCCACTCGCTTTCCGGGTAATTGGACTTGAGGAATTCGTAGGCCTCTTTGAGGGGGGCGGCGTTGTGGGTGGCTTTGTATTTACTCACCCCCAGGTGAAAGGCGGCTTCCGGGGCCCCGGCGCTCTTGGGGTATTCCTTGATGACTCTTTCCAGCAGGGAAATGGCCGGGGCGAAATTATCCAGGTCGAAATAGGTTTTGGCCTGGCCCACCATCAGGAAGGCGATAAATTCTTCCGGGGACTGAAAGCCGACATTGCGCTGATGTTCCTTGCCGGTCTCATCCAACACCAGCATGGTAGGCGTCCAGGTAATATTGAAATTAGCGGCTTCCGGTTTGGCATCATACCGCAACTGGACCGGAATAAAATTCTGCTTGACATACTCGACTACCTCAGCTTTGGGGTACGTAACTGCACCCATCTGTTGGCAGCCGATTCAGCCGGGATTAAAAAAATCCAGCAGGACAAATTTTTTCTCGGTCGCGGCCCGGGCCAGCCCGGTCTTCAGATCATTTTCCCATTTAATTTCATGATGCATGGCTTACCTCCTCAAAAAAGTCGTTCTGCGGCAAAATTCTTCCACCGTTAATGCCGATTGTCTTTCCTGCCGGGAAAGCGGGTAAAGAAATTTTTCTGTTGATCAGGGTGATAAATTAGTACCATCAAAGATAAGGCTGGATATCAAGATATGCAACAGCCGGAAAGGCGATTACCCGTAACTAAATTGCCGGCAGGAATACTGCTACAATCATAAAGAGAGAAATCACGGCACCGGGGAAGCCTGCCGGGACGAAGCTGGGTGGATTGTTGGTGAGAAACTTCTACTTTTCAGGATTTATTTATCCGTTGCCGGAGTACACCTGAAGTTTTAAAGACTACCACGCGACGAGCCCTGAGTACGAGGTCTTGTTTAGTTTGCGGATTGCGGCCGCGACGGGAATTTTTGCTCCGAACGCTAAATTTGCCAAAACCGCTGATCAGAACGTCTTCTTCCCGGGCGAGCGCGTCTTTGATAATATCCAAAACGCATTCTATGGCACTGCGTGCTTCCTGTTTGCTGAGCCCGAGTTGGAGATTAATGTTATTGATAACCTTTTCTTTGGTCAGGGCCATGGCCTTAAACTCCTTCCTCTAATCTGAGGGTGGGACCGAACCTGCAAAATATGTTCGTAACTATTATTATTCACGTGCAAATCGCTGTCAAGGTTTTTTTTGCGGTCATGACAGATATTTAACGGCGTCAGGAAAAATTAGATTTTAAAAAGTTCTTTTAAGTCAATCCGTTTAAAAGGGCCAGGCAGTTTCGGCCCAGGTCCGGAAGATAATATCCTCCTTCCAACAAGGCAAAGCGGCGGCCCCGGCATTGTGCCAGCGCCCTCTGCTTTACCCACTCACCGATCTGTTGGTAATCAGCGGTTTCCAGGATGCCGCCCCAATCTTTGACATAGGTGTCGAAGCCGGCGGAAACGCCGATCATGTCGAAGGATTGACTGAGGTTGAGGGCATTTTTAACTTCCTCAAGAAATTGCTCCCGGCGGCTGCTTTCAATATTTATTACTTCCACTGCCGGGATGGAAGAAAAAAATTTGTCGGTGCCGTCTCCAAAATGCAGATCGATGTCCAATATCAGGGCCCGTTCAATCAGGCCTTGACGCCGCATCTTTTCAATGGCAATGGCCATATTGTTGAAAAAGCAGAATCCCCAATGGCTGTCAGGGCTGGCATGATGGCCGGGCGGACGCAGAAGTCCAAAAGCCGGTTCTCCGGCCAGGGCGGTGAGGGCGGTGAGTATGGCCCCCCCGGCGGCCAGGAGCGCTACTTCAGACACTTCGGGTTGATTCGTCATCGACTGCAAGAGTCTGGGAGTGTGAACCAGGAGCAGGTCTGCCGGCGCCGCCGGTTCCGGAGTCAGAAACGAAAAGTGGGGCTCCAGGACATCGTAAATAACTCTGATACGATCCGGATTTTCCACTCCGGCCGTAGGATAGGGAGTGAGAAATTTTTCGTGGTAAATAATTTTCATTTTTCACTACGCCGCGGTAAGGTAGGTAATTGGGCGGGCCTCATGCGGAAGGCCAGGGCGCCGAAGCGGCAGGTATCGACGCATTTGAGGCAGTTGATACAAGCGGTGCTGTCGGCGTCTTTATAAGGTTTACAGCCGGTGGGACAGCGCCGCTCACAGGCGAGACAATGAACGCATTTTTCTTCATCATATTGCAGGCAAAAGAAGCTGACCCGATTAAACAGGCCGTAGAAACCTCCAAGCGGACAAAAGATGCGGCAGAAAAACCGGCTGCTTAAAATGGCGCCGATGATGATGATCACCAGCCAGGTGACCTTATTCAGAAAATAAAAGCCGATATTCTGCCACAACGACGGTTTGAGGACCAAGAGCGGCAAAGCACCCGTTAAGGTCCCGGAAGGACAGAGAAGCTTGCAAAACCAGGGTTGCCCCAGACCGAGGTCGTCCACCAGGAACAGGGGCATAAGCACTACCAAAACAGCCAGGACGACATAACGGCCGTAATTTAAAAAGTGCGGCAGCTTGAATTTTGGTGAAGGGATCTTGTGCAAGAGATCCTGTATCAGTCCGAAAGGACAGAGCCAGCCGCAGGTGAAACGGCCGGTCATGACGCCAATGATGCCCAGATAACCAAGGACAACGGCGCCGAAATGTGCCGTGCCGGCCTGCACCGATAGCCGCACCGAAGCAATCATATTCTGGAAGGAGCCGACCGGGCAGCTCAGTATGGAGGCCGGACAGGAATAACAATGGAGGCCGGGATGGCACAAACCTTTTAAAGGCCCCTGATAAATCACCGGACCGAAGGGAAACAACAGATAGGCGTTGGTAATTAAGGTAAAGAGAACCTGAATCAGGCGCCGGAACTTTTGCATTAACCGACCCCAATGCAGGATAGACAGATACTGGCGCCGGAATTGAAGATATTGGCTACTTCACCGGTGTTCAGACCTAACATAAAGAGACAGAGAAATAAGATGAGAAGCCAGATGGTAACTTTCGGCATGGCCTTCTCCTGAACAATAGTATTTCTTTTTGACCATCTTTCCCGAAATCTCAAGTATCTGCGAACTATTTTGGAAGATGGGATCTAACTTTACAACTATTATAACATACATGCCTGCAATCCCGACTGGCAAGCAGTTATTTATTATTTTTTATACGGTTGACAAATTGATATATTAGATTATAAGAATATTATGATTTCTCAAAAAATCGAATTTGATCAAGCCGCGCGGGGCCTCAAGGCTATGGCTCATCCCACAAGATTGCTGATTTTGCACCTCCTGAGCGAGTCAGAGAAATCAGTGGGGGCATTGGAAAAAATTATCGGCATCTCTCAGGCCAATCTTTCCCAACACCTGAACCTGATGAAAGATAAAAACCTCCTGAGCTCCCGACGGGTCGGCAACCAGGTTTTCTATCGCCTGCGGGATAATCGCCTGATGGGACTCATGGCGCTGTTGCAGGATTTATTTGTCTCAGCCCCTTAAATATAAAATAATTATAATTTACTAATATACTTGAACCATTATCTCTCCATACGGCATGATTTTTTTCTTTGGACCGGTGCTGAATTCGTCCGGCAAGCTGCCTAACACGCCACATTTCCCAAAAAACTGATATTTTTTCATAAAAGGCGGTTGATGTACTGACTCAGGAATCACGCCTGCGGGTATTTTTTTTATTATCCCTGATTATTTATCTGGACAATTAATACGAAAAATCCTATTGTTGGACCTTAAAAAAAGTAACTTGTAAGCTCCAGTCGGAATAATTTTCCGGTTCGATGTTTGTTCTTGATTATTTTACCATACCAGGGTATTGTTTTTTTCAATGTACAGGAAGCCGACAATGGAATCTCACTAACTAATTGATAAAGATATTAAAATATCCGGGAATGGTCCCGCGATTTACTAATCATTTAGGAGGTATGGGTATGAAGGGAAAATGGTTTTTCAGGATGTGGGTCGGCATCCTGCTGTTGTTGACCCCGGTTGCGGCTTTGGCCACCAACGGCACCAGTTTAATCGGGATCGGACCGACCGCTCGGTCCATGGGCGGTGTCGGGATCGCTCATCCGCTGGATGCCACCCAGGCGGTCTTTTCCAACCCGGCAGCCATGTGTTTCGGGGATTTCTGTCCCAGTAACGAAGCAGAATTTGCCGGTACCGTGTTTATGCCCACTGTCAAGGCGCAAATTTCCTCGCAGGGGCAGGTTTTCAATGCCAAGAGCGAAGGCCGGGTCTATCCAATCCCGGCTATGGGTATTTCCTTCGCTTTCCCGGAATTGCCGAAATGGCGGTTCGGCTTGGGGGCTTACGGTATTTCCGGTCTTGGCGTTAATTATAAAAGTACTACGTTTGAGCACCCCTTTGCCGGTAATTTTGGAAATCAATTGGCCGGAGGGACCTACAGCGATTTTATGCTCATGAAATTCGCCCCTAGCGCCGCTTATCAGGTAAATGATTGGCTTTCTCTCGGCGCCGCCCTCAATATCGACTACTCCACCATGGATCTTGGCGGCGGCAACAGCGCCGGTTATGGCATCGGGGGACAGTTTGGGATTATTGTCAAACCCCACGACAAGATATCCTTGGGGTTGACCTATATTACTCCCCAGCCCGTTAGTTATCGGAATATCGCTGCATTTGATCAGTTTTATGCCAATAATCCTGTTACTAACCCTTTCGGACGACCTTCATGGGGGAGTTTAGTTCTGGAGTCGCCGAATACAGTGGGGTTAGGTATCGCTTATGAACCCCTGTATCGCAAGTTGTTGTTCGAAGTCAACGTCAAGTGGCTCAACTGGAGCAATGCCAGAGGCTACAGCGATTTCGGCTGGCATGACCAGATCGTCGTGGGGGTCGGGGCCCAATATAAGCCAATGCCAAAGATGGCCTTAAGAATGGGTTACAACTATGGCAACAATCCTTTGAAAGGCAAGGATTTTAATGGCACTTTAGGGACTCCCGGATCGATGACCAAAGTTCAGGGAAATTATGTCCCCACATATTACTATGAAACAACGAGGGTAATCGGCTTCCCGGCAATCACCGAACATCATCTCACCTTCGGCGCCACCTATGATATTACCGAAAAATTCTCCATGCTTTTCGGCTACGTAATATCCTTTAGAAACAGCATTTCTTCCAACGGCACTACTCTCTCCGGTGCACCGGTGAGGATCTCATCCGCTTTATATGAAAATGCCATCGATCTTGGTTTTACCTGGAGGTTTTAGTTGAAGGCGAGTCCCCTGGCAGATTGTCAAATTTGTCCGGGGACAGTCCGAAAATCAGGTTTACCAGGAACCGGAGGCGGTCATGTATTTCCCGGATGATGCCAAAGACCAGTTGCAAAAAAATATTATTGCCCGCCTTAAAAAAATCGAAGGCCAGACTCGGGGCCTGCAGCACATGATCAACGACGGCAAACCTTGTGAGCAGATCCTTATTCAGGTCCGGGCGGCGCAGTCAGCCCTGAAATCGGTAAGTAGTCTCGTCTTAAAAAGTTATCTGATGAAATGTCTAAGCGACGTAGGGGAAAAGCCGACAACCGAGGAAGTTTGGGCCAAGCTGGATGAAACCGTAAAAGTGCTGGCAAAATTTATCGGCAATTAGAAATATGTTTTAACCACCGAAAATCATCCGAAATTGAAGGAGAACAACCATGGCGGCAGAAAAAAAAGGCAAGGCAGCTTTTATTTGTTCCCGGGACACCCTGGATGGGGCTTACCCGCCCCTGATATTGGCCATTAATTGCGCCCGCCAGGGTATGGAGGCCAAGGTTTTTTACACCTTTATGGGAATCAACCTGGCGAAAAAGGGCGGCTATGAAAAATCCAAATTCGTTCCCACCGGCCCTATGGGGGCCATTCCCGGCATGTCATACCTGGCCACCAGCATGATGAAAAAGAAAATGGATAAAGCCCAGATTCCCTCATTAGATGAACTGCTGGAAATGGCCCAGATCGAAGGAGTGGAACTGGTGGTCTGCCGGATGACCCTGGATATGATGGAACTGGATGAAAGCGAGTTGATCGAAGGCAGCATCGTCTGGCCCGCGGCGGACTTTATCAAGTACGCCCAGGAATGCAAGATCTGCATGTTCATGTAAGCGTCTTGCCCAACAGGTATTAATCGACCGCTTCCGGCGTCCGACGACCCTGCAGCAGTCTGGCACTGACCAGGTTGACCAGGAGCCAGATGCCGGAGGCGGAAAAACAGGTTTCGATGGAACGGTCAAACAAGACTTTAAATACAGGCGGGAATTCCTCATCCCCGAGCCAGAGCAGGTAATACAGAGGGGCCCGGGGGAGAGGCCTGAAGGCAAAGGCGGCATCGGCCATCTCCAGGGGTTCCCCCCCAGGGCCAGGGAAGCATTTTTAAAACCGGGAAGGTCCTGGCCGTAGCGCTCCAAAAGATTTTCCAGGGGCAACTGGTGCGGCCCTGTGAAGTAATGAGCTTCTTTTAAATCCGCAACAGTGATCAACTCCCCGGTTAGAGCAGGTATTTCAGTTACTTGATTAAGATACAACAACACCACCAACTCAAGTTGCGGCTCCGCGGTAATCTCCCAGACGTCGGCCTGGCGGCGCTTTAAACAACCCCGGCGGCGATCAAGCAAGATCTCTTCCTGAAAAGATTCAAAAATTAGACCGTCCTCGCCATAGGCAGAGCCAGGCAGGACCCGGCAGAGTTCAGACAGGTCCCGGGACTGGACTTTTTCCCAGTACTGTCCGGGAATTTGAACAAGGCTGCGATATGGCGTTAATGCCGGCGGATGCTCGTCCCGCCGCCGTTTTTGCATGGCCAGAAAGCTTTGACTGAAAGGGTAGGGGCCGCAGTTAAAATTTTCACAGGGAAAGAGGTCGCAGTCCCGCAGGCAGTAATCCACCTGTTTCAGGCTGGCGCAGGCCAGGATGGGGCAGGGGGCTCCCAGCAGTCGTTTTTGGGCCTCGAGTTTGGCCTTGGCCAATTGACTTTTCCCCGGACCGCAACTGCTACAAATATTGAGCAGCTTTAATTTGCAGACATCGCAGGCAAGGCCGCAGGCGCCGGTGGGCATAATATTCCTTTAATTTTTGAGGGAAATCTTACAGCAGCATGGCCACATTGCATTTCAGATATGAACTCTCCGGCAGGGACAGCAGGGCCGGGTGGTCCCGGGAGGCCCCCCGACTCTCGATGAGGCGCGCCTGGCGTCGGGACTCCCGGCCGGCCTGGCGCAGCACCTCTAAAAATGCCTCCGGAGCCAGATTATAGGAACAGGAGCAGGTAATTAAAACCCCGCCCGGTTTTAAAAGCTGCATGGCCCTGCGGTTAAGGTCCCGATAACCCTTAGTCGCCGCCTGTCGGTCGGCCCGGCTTTTGGCAAAGGCCGGCGGGTCCAGAATTATCAGGTCGTATTCCTGGCCGGCGGCTACTGCGGCCTTGAGAAAATCAAAGCAATTAGCCTGAATCCACTCAATATTGTCCAATTGATTGAGTCGGGCGTTTTCTTGGGCCATCTGCAGGGAGGCCGCAGATGACTCCACCGCCGTCAGGTGTCCGGCGGTGCGAGCGGCATGCAGAGCAAACCCGCCCTGGTAGGAGAAACAATCCAAAACTTCGCCTTGCGCCCAGGTTGCGGCAGTTAAGTGATTTTCCCTTTGATCTAAAAACAACCCGGTCTTTTGGCCATGCCTGACATCCACCAGAAATTGCACCGGCCCCTCCTGGACAACCAGACGCTCCGGAACCTGGCCTGAGAGGACCTGAACCTCCAAAGGCAGCCCCTCCAACCGGCGCACTTCGCTATCGTTTCGTAAGGTGACGGATTTTGGCGCCAGGAATTGCTGCAGGATATCCAGCAGCAGGCTTAAGATGTTGGCTATGCCGGCATGATGCACCTGCACCACCAGATGCCCGTCATAAGAGTCGACGATGAGCCCGGGGAACCCGTCGGCTTCGGCATAAATCAAACGGCAGGCATTACTGTCCCGGACCACCCGGCGGCGATAATCCAGGGCCTGGCGCACTCTGGCTTCCCAAAAGGCCCTGTCGATCAACTCCGCAGACCTGGTCAAAAAACGCAAGGCGAGGCGCGAACTACTGCTGTAGAAAGCCTGGCCTAAAAAATTGCCTTGCTCATCGACAACCGATACCATTTCTCCCGGGTCCGCAGCCTGCCGGGGCAGAAGATCATCTCGGTAAATCCAGGGATGGCCGGTGCGCCACCAACGCCAGCCCTTGGCGGACAGTGTTATTTTAGTGGTCATAAATGTAATTAAATCAGTAGCAGCTATCTGACGGTAGCTGGAAAAATCTGTTCCAGGCCGACAGCGAAACACTGGCGGCAGAAAATTTGTGAGCAGCGGATGTTATTATTAACATATCATGGATTAAACGCCAATACTGGCATAAAAATAAATTTAGGATATAATTTAGCTGTAAAACTATCGTCATTAACGGGGATGAAGGCCATGAGCGAATTAGCATCAGAAAATGTCAGGAGAAGTTCGCCGGTTAAGTACTTGATAGGCCTGCTTATTTTTATCGCATTACTTGGAATTGGCTACGCTGTCTATTATTTTTCCTACTGGCGGGAATCACCCCGTTATGCCCTGTGGAAAATTGTCCGAGCCATTCAGGCCAATGACACCGAGACACTGTTTCAATATATCGACCTCCAGTCGTTGACCGATAATCTGCTGGCAAAATCTTCCGGTGACATCGATTCGCTCTTAGAAAAAAAAGGTCTTGGAGTCACCCCTGAAGAAGATGACGTCTCGCGTCTGGTGCGCGGTTTAACCAAAAAATTTGCCCGATTTATCGCGCCCAAAATTATATCGTCCCTGGAACCGCAAATAAAGGCGGGTTTGGAAAAGTATCTGGCTGAACTCAATACCATGCAAAAGGCGGCGTTGTCGGCGATACCATCCCAGGCTCAGATCCAACAGGACGACGGTATGGCCGATGTGACCATAGTTGACCCGACGACCAACAAACCGTATCGCTTCCGCATGGCCAAACTTAACGATTCCGACCATTGGCGGATTGTCGAAATAAATTATGATGATTTCAGGAATTTTATTGAAAAGAAATTTATCGAATAACAGATTGGGGTTGACTGCCCTTTTTCGGCGACTCCAGGCATTGAGTCTGATAATATATATTATGTAAACCAAGATGCTGGGGGCATGGCTGCCATACTCCGCAGCAGGATTAATATTTTTCTACACCCATAGATGCTCTTGAAACTTTAATGAGAAAAGGATCACCCATGAAATTCTTCCTGACCGGCGGTACCGGCTTTGTGGGAACGAAGCTTTCCGAACAATTGGTTGCAGAGGGTCATACCGTTACCATTCTCACCCGCAGTTCCCGGCCTCGACCAGGCTCCAGTCCGGCCATAACCTTCGTGTCCGGAGACCCCACCGAACCCGGAAATTGGCTGCAAGTTGTACCGGAGCATGACGTCATCATCAATTTGGCCGGCACCCCCATCTTTGCCCGCTGGACTGAAGAGACTAAGAAAAGTATACGGGACAGCCGGATTTTAACTACCAGGAATCTCGTGCAGGCCCTGGCCGCAGCCCCGGAGCGCCGGACGAAGCTTCTGCTGAGCACCTCGGCCGTCGGCTATTACGGCGATCGGGGTGAGGAGGTCTTAACTGAGGATTCACCCCCGGGTAACGATTTTCTGGCCCAATTGACCCAGGAATGGGAAACCGAGGCTTTGAAAGCCCGGGATTTAGGCGTTCGGGTGGCAATTACCCGGTTCGGTATTGTCCTGGGCCGGAGTGGCGGTATGTTGGCCAAGCTGCTGCCGGTTTTTAAAAATTTTGTCGGGGGACCGTTGGGTTCCGGCCGGCAATGGTTTTCCTGGGTTGACCAAAGCGACCTCGTCCGGGCTTTTATGTTTGTCCTCAAGCACCCTGATTTGCACGGCCCCATCAATTTTACGGCTCCCCAGCCGGTGCGCAATGCCGAGTTTGCCGAGGCCTTGGGAAAAGTACTGCACCGGCCCAGCTTTATGCCGGCCCCGGCTTTCATGATCAAATTAGTATTGGGAGAATTAGCCGATTCTGTCCTGGGAGGCCAAAAAGTTTTGCCGGCCAAGCTCCAGGCCGCGGGATTCACCTTTGCTTATCCGGATATCGAGGCTGCTTTGCGCCACCAGATTCTCCCGTAATGACTAATAATGATTTTTGCTTTGAATTTTCCTTGTATAATCTTCCTTTCTCCAGCACAATAACCCTGCTATGAGTCTGTCTCACAATTCGAAACCCTGGGGGTTAAAGGTTTACTGCGGCTTATCTGCTCTGGCCGGCGTGGCAGGGTTTGCCCTGGTTTTACTGGCGGCTCAGGTCCCGGGGCTTTGGCGAAAGCTTTCGGCCTCGCCTGGGGATAGATTTACCGACGATAAAATTTCCTGCCGCTCACCCGAGGATCTGGCTGCATGGGGTGTCGGTGGGCGAAATTGCCGGGGTCGAGCCCCTGGTCCGGGAATTGGGAAATATTCTACCTGCGGAGAGCCTGATTTTGTCCACCGGCACCGAAACCGGCCAGGCTGTGGCCCGACAGTTGTATTCCCCGCCACACACCGTCTTTTACTATCCTTTGGATTTTCCCTGGGCCGTGCGCCGTTATCTGGACCATATTCGACCTGACCTGTACGTGGCTGCCGAAACGGAAATTTGGCCGAATTTTTTGCAGGCAGCCAAAGAGCGGGGCATTAAACTGGCTTTGATAAACGGTCGCCTGTCAGAAAAATCATTAAGAGGATATCATAAGATTTATTGCCAACTTTATTATATAATTAATTTATTTGATATCATCGCGGTGAGTAGCCAAGAGGATGTCCACAGGTATCTGGCCTTGGGAGCTGCACCCGAAAAAGTCGTGTGCACCGGCAATACCAAATTTGAGCGGCTTCCTGATCCCGCCGCCAGAATTCAAGCCGCTGAGGTCCGTGAGAAAATGCGCCTTCAGGGGCAGCCGGTCTTTCTGGCGGCCTCCACCCATCCGGGCGAGGAAGAGGTTGTCATCGCGGCCTATAAAAAAATGCGGCAAACCTGCCCTGCCCTGCACTTCTGGTTGGCGCCCCGCCATCCGGAACGAGCCGCGGCCGTGGGCCAACTCCTTAGTGAAGCCGGTCTTACTTTTCAATTGTGGCATGCAATAAAAACAGGCGCCGCCCAATATCGGCACGGTGTCCTTCTTGTCGACACCGTGGGCGATCTTTTTGCGATGTACAGTCTGGCGGACCTGATCTTTGTGGGCGGCAGCCTGGTCCCCCATGGCGGCCAGAATATCCTGGAGCCGGCCTCCTGGGGCAAAGTGCCGCTCTACGGTCCTCACCTGGATAATTTTCAAACTGCCCGGCAATTGTTGGTTGAAGTTGAGGCCGGCATCGAAATTACCGATCTGGACACTCTGATTCAGGCTGGACGATACTGCCTGGCCCACCCCGACGAGATGCAGCAGCGGGGACAGCGCGGCCTGGCGGCTTTGGAGGGCCATCAGGGCGCCGCCCGGCGCCAGGCGGAACTGCTCCTGGCGCTGCTCCAGACAAAGCAACATCATTAACGTATTCTTCTTCCCCTCCCTTCCCTGCCCTGTTTAACGATATTCTCTAAACTTATAAAAATGTTAAATAATCGGCTCCTCCAGCCAGTCGTTCATCCCTGCCAAACCAGCCATACCCAATCCTCCTAAAAAAGGTTTTTTTGAGAAAATAATTTATTGACATCCCGTGGGTAAAACGATTATATATATGCTAATAGCAAATATTGTTAGGAGCATATTACAATATGAGCGCTTCCTCTGAAACCTCTGCCGTTCCGCCTCTCATCGGGCTGGTTCGGGCTATGCGAGACTGCTGTCAGCGGCAGGAAGGGGAAATGTGCCACAAGCTGGGCTTGAACGTTTCTCAGTTTGCCTGCTTGTTGGCCATGCCGGAGACCGGGGAATTGACTGTTCACCAGGTAGCTAAAGCCATGGAACTCTCTCCCTCCCGGGCCAGCCGCATCGTCGATTCGCTCGTGCAGGAAAATTTGCTCGAGCGTAAAACCTCGACCAATGACCGGCGCCAGCAATATCTTTGTCTGACTTCAGCGGGACGCGCCAAATGGCAGACGGCCCACCTGCTCCTGGCTGAATGCGAGCAGAAGCTGTTGTCGCACCTTTCAGAGCATAAATCCAAGGAACTGGAAAAACTTCTGAGCGCGGTGATCAATGCCATGACCCAGGGAGTTTGGGTCAAGAAGGCGGAGAACGGTTCGGCTTTAGAGGTCGATTAACTAATATTTTGTCATAAACGTCATTCGGGACGGGGATAATGAAAATTTTCAAGCAAGCCTGGGTATTGGCAATCATTGTCGTTATGGCGTCTCTGGGGGGATATCTCTATTATGAGAAAAGGGTTCAATCCCCGCACCAGGCGCCGGCGCCGGATTTCAAACCGCGGACGCGGGTCCACCTGGATCATGCCGCCTATTTCAACAAACCATTCAACAGTCCCCAGGAGGTCACCCGGGCCTGTCTGGAATGTCATCCCCAGGCAGCCACGGAAATCATGAAGACCTCCCACTGGCAGTGGCTCGGGCCCGAGGAGAAAATTCCGGGGCGGCCGGAACCCGTGCGCATCGGCAAGCGCAACCTGGTCAACAATTTTTGTCTTAACCTCCAGGGGAACTGGGCCTCCTGCACCAAGTGCCATGCCGGCTATGGCTGGGATAAGGCGGACTTCGACTTTACCAAAAAGGACAATATCGACTGCCTGGTCTGCCACGACTGGAGCAAAACCTATGTCAAAGGCCCCTCCGGTCTTCCCGCCAAAGGGGTGGACCTCCTGGTCGCGGCCAAGAGCGTCGGCTATCCCAAACGGGAAAATTGCGGCACCTGCCATAATTTCGGCGGGCGGCGGCGAAGCCGTGAAACACGGCGATCTGGATACCTCCCTGGACAACCCCTCTCCGGAAGTTGATGTCCACATGGGCAAGGCCAACTTCCTTTGTATCGACTGCCACCGCACGGAGAACCATCAAATTCCGGGACGCGCCTTTTCCGTCAGCACCGACCATGCGGGCGGCATCGGTTGTACCGACTGTCATCAACAACCGCATAAGGATGAACGTCTGAACCAGCACCTGGCCCGGGTGGCCTGCGTGACCTGCCATCTTCCGTTCTTTGCCCGCAATGTTCCCACGAAAATGGAATGGGATTGGTCCAAAGCCGGAGATGGCTCCCGTAAGGATGACCCCCACCATTACTTAAAGATCAAGGGCGAATTCATCTATGCCAATAATGTCATTCCCGAATATCGCTGGTTCAATCTCACGGTAGACCGCTACCTGGCGGGCGACAAGACCAATCCCAGCGGTCCCACGGATATTAACCGCCCCCTGGGCTGCCGGAATGACCCCACGGCCCAGATCTGGCCGTTCAAAATTCACAAGGCCAAGCAACCCTATGACAAGGTGAATGGTTATATTTTGCCTGCCGTCTTATCGGGCGAGGGAGGGTATTGGCATGATTTTGACTGGATTAAGTCTTTGACCCTGGGATCCAAAATTTCGGGATTGCCTTTCAGCGGCAAATACGGGTTTGTTGATACCCGCATGTATTGGCCATTGGCTACATGGCGTGGTCCCCAAAGACCAGGCTTTGACCTGCAACGATTGTCACGGCGCCAATTCCCGTTTTAACTGGGAGGCCTTAGGCTATGGCATGGACCCGATGAAAAAAGGAGGACAGGTATGTTACCGGTAAATCGACTCGGGTCGTCTGTGATGTTAGCCATAATTGTGGTTCTCGGGGCCGCCGCCGTTTGCTTCTGCCGTGCCGCCGCCTAATCCTTTGCATCCGACTTTTCAACTGCTGGACGCACACGGCAAGATTATTCGTCAAGCCGGGATTGAACCGGACCAGGAGAAGACCTGCGGCCAGTGCCATGACACGGCTTTCATTACCGGTCATGCCATCCCGGCCCATCAACAAAAAAACATCAGTTGCCTTTCCTGTCACTTTGAATGTGACAAAGCCCTTGAGTGCGGCAAAGTTGCCTTCACCGCCGAAGCCTTCGAACCGGATGGGATGCTGAAACGCCAGTGGCTCCGGATATCCAAACCCGCGGCGGCAAATTGTGGCACCTGCCACGGTCTGACCACTCCCCCGGATGGTCCGGTGGCCATCCCCAGGAATTATCGAATTGCCGCCTATCCCATCGGGCAGTCAAACCTCGGAGTACCATCAATTGACCCGCAGCGAAGGGTCAATTTTCTCCGGTCAGGAAGTCTCGGAATCTCTCATGAATCTTGCCGGCAGACAAAATCTCCATTACCCCTGGGATGTGCACGCCCGGAAAGTAATGCAGTGCACCGACTGCCATTATGCTCCCAACAATCCCCAGCGTCTGAGTTCTCAGGGCAACACCGCGGCCTTGCTGCGGGGCGAGCCCCGGCGGGAAAAGTTAAGCGAATATCTGCAAAAGCCTGATCATAATCTCATTACCGCCAATTGCCAGACCTGCCATGATCCTCTGAAGGGACATGGATTCCTTCCGTACCCGGCCCGGCACTTTGAGATGGTTTCCTGCCAGTCCTGCCATGTCCCCAAACAAATGGGCCCGGCCGAACAGATGGTTGATGCCACGCTCCTGGATGCATCCGGCAATCCCCTGGTGATGTATCGGGGCATTGATGGTGAACCCGCTAATTTAAATATTGTCTATACCGAAGGTTCGTTGCCGACCTCTAGTGCCGCTTCAAGGAAAAAGGGAAATCCACCAATCTTCTGACGCCGGTTAACGTCGTCAGCCGCTGGTACTGGTCCTCTGGCGACAACAAGGAGCCCATTGCCCGGGAAGTATTGCAGCAGGCGCTGATGAACAACGGCCAGTTCCGCCCCGAGCTTGTCAAAGCTCTGGATCAGAACCGCGACGGCAAATTGTCACGCGCCGAACTGAAGCTGGATACACCGGCAAAACTCCAGGTAGTGGAACAGCTTCTGGTGGCTGCCGGAGTCAAAAATCCCACCATTCAATCGGACGTGAAATTTAACAAGATCAGTCACGGAGTTGCCGGGCGCAGTCAGGCGCTGTCTGATTGCGGCGCCTGCCACGGCCCTGATTCACGGCTTAAAGATAGCCTGGTGCTGGCTTCCTGGGCGCCGGGCGGCAAGCTTCCTTCCGGGAAGGATGGCGGGCCCGTCGCCGGTCGTATCGAGACCGCGGCCAACGGCAACATTATGTGGAAAATTGACGAAGCCCAGGCCAACCTCCACCTTCTGGGGTCACCGGGCGGCAACTGGTCCGACCGTTTGGGGTTGCTCATGTTGCTCGGCGTGGTCCTGGGTGTGACCGGGCACGGCGGTTATCGCTTTATCAGTCGGCGCCGGTATCCGCCACATGCCTTTAAAACCAGCCGGGAGTATATTTTCAGCGGTTATGAACGGCTCTGGCATTGGGTCATGGCTTTAAGCGTCATCGCTTTGATTCTCACCGGCCTGCAGATCCATTTCCCCGGCCGCCTCAATCTGTTCGGGGCCGCCAGGGCCGTCGCAATTCATAATTTCTTTGCCGTGGTGTTAATGCTCAATGCCTTCCTGGCCTTGTTCTACCATTTGGCCACCGCCGCCATCCGGCAGTTTTTACCCAAACGGGAAAACCTGGCCCAGGAGTTGACCAGCCAGACCAAATATTATTTGCGGGATATCTTTAAAGGCCTGCCGGCTCCCTTCCGGCGCTCTCCGGATCGCAAACTCAATGTTTTGCAGCAGATCACCTATTTCGGGTTACTCAATGTCCTTTTCCCGCTGCAGATTGTCACCGGAGCCCTGATCTGGCTGGTGGGGACGTATCCATGCCTGGGCCGCGGCAGTGGGCGGCTTGAGCCTCATTGCCCCGCTGCACAACCTGGGTTCCTGGATGTTTATCAGTTTCCTGGTGATGCATGTCTATCTTGCCACCACCGGCCATACGGTCCTGGCCCACGTGCGCGGCATGATCGACGGCTATGAAGATGTTGAAGTGGCTGATATGCCTCATGGAGAAAAAGTATGAATGGCAATGCACGACCTTATCTGAACCCTTATCTGGCCGGCGCCCTGCTGGGCACCGTGCTTTTCCTGAGCTTTTTCATTACCGGCGGCGGCCTGGGGGCCTCGGCCGGACTGAACCGGGTGCAGGTGGCGGTGTTGGATTTTTTTGCCCCGGCCCATGTGGACCGGGTCGGCTACATGGCCGAAATGGGCGGCGGCAGCCGCAACGCTTTAAATAATTCTACGGTCTTCCTGCTTTTGGGATCAGTCCTGGGAGGTGCTTTGTCAGGCTGGTTAAATGGTCGCTTTAAGCTGGAAATCCGCAAGGGCCCGCACATCAGCAACGGCACCCGTTTAGCGCTTGGCTTTTATCGGCGGTTTTATCATGGTTTACGGCGCCCGCCTGGCCCGGGGCTGCACCTCCGGACAGGCCTTGAGCGGCGGCGCCGTGCTCGCGGCCGGCAGTTGGGCCTTCATGTTTGCCGTTTTCGGCGGGGCCTACGGGTTAGCCTATTTTCTGCGCCGAGTCTGGAATTAACTAGATGGTTAACTGCTCTGATCTCTATCGACAGCTGTAGACTTACTTATAATGAGGGTTTTAGCTGAAAGCTGATCGCAAGCTGAAAGCCTCTTGGAGGAACCAATGGCTCCTTTGACAAGTTTCTTACATCCGGGAACTCTGTTCTATTTCCTGGTCTTTCTGATCATCGGCATGGGTTTCGGCGCCGTCCTGGAAATGGCCGGTTTCGGTGATTCCCGCAAGCTTGCGGCCCAGTTCTATTTCAAAGACATGACCGTCCTGAAGGTGATGTTCACCGGCATTGTCGTGGCCTGCGTTCTGGTATTTCTCTCCAGCAGCCTCGGTCTGCTCAATTATGATAAAATCTGGGTAAACCCGACCTATCTCTGGCCGGAAATCGTCGGCGGCCTGATCATGGGCGTGGGCTTTATTATCGGCGGCTTCTGTCCGGGCACTTCGTTGGTGGCAGCTTCCACCCTGAAACTGGATGGTATTGTTTTTGTCCTGGGCGGGTTGTTTGGGATCTGGGCCTTCGGAGAGAGCGTCGGCTATTTTGAAGACTTTTTTTACTCTTCTTTCTACGGCCGCTTGACCCTCTATGACTGGCTGGGAATTTCCCCGGGATAGTGGTCTTACTCGTGGTCCTCATGGCCCTGGTCATGTTTTATTTCGCGGAAATTGCCGAAGCCTACTTTGGCGAACCGAAACAGGAGATCTCCTGGCGTCCCCATAATGCCTGGAAAATCGCGGCCGCAGCCTCGCTCGTAGCCGTCAGCGGTCTTGTGCTGGTGCTCGGTCAACCTACGCCCATGGATAAGTGGGCCCGCCTGCAAAGCAACTGGTCCAAAAATTTGACCGATCGGGAGGTCTATGTCCATCCCGGCGAAGTACTGGAATTAAAGAAAAATGCCTCCATCGCCATACGCATCCTGGATGTCAGGCCCGAAGCCGAGTTCAATATCTTTCATATTGCCGGCGCCCAGCGGCTCGATCCGGCTGCAATCGCTAATCCGGCCACGATTAATCGGCTCTTGTCGTCCCCGGGAAACATGGTCTTCTTCCTCATTTCCGATGGCGAGGAGGCCTCCACCCAAACCTGGAAGGCCCTGAAGGCCAGCGGCGTCTTGAACCTCTATATTATTGAAGGCGGGATCAATAAATGGCTGGAGGTGTTCCCTCCCGAACCCTGTCTGCTGGCCAAATCGACCGGGCAACCGGCCGGTGCGGTGGAGCAGTTGGCGTATGACTTCCGTTATGCCGTTGGCGACCAGACCCGGGCGGCCCATCCCGACTCCATCCGCGCCCAGCCCTGGTTGAAATGCCCGGAAATAACCCAGACAGACCAGGCGACCGCGGCTAGCTGGGGACCCTCCCACAAGTGGTTTGAACCGCCGACGTATGCGAAAAAAGTCAAACTGCAACAGAAAACCGCCACCAAGGGCGGTTGCGGTTAATAGCCTATTTTTAACCTACCATATAAAAATGTCGTGGGGCCCGAACGGCAAACGTCGAGCCCCACAAATTTAAGAATCATTATAATATTATTAAGTTAATTATTATGTTTTTGCTCGTATTTCACGCTTAAGAGCGTTTTCTTAACTTTTATTATTTTTTTACCACTGCCCACTGCACTCCTGAACCACTTCTTTTTAATGCTTAAACGCCCTCTGTCCCGTAAAGACCATGGTCGCCGGGGGCTGGGCTTCATTACAGGCCTGAATGGATTCATAATCCCGCATGGAACCGCCGGCGTGGGCAATGGCCTGGATCCCCTGGCGCAGGGCCACGTCCACCCCGTCCCGGAAGGGGAAAAAGGCGTCGGAAATCATCGCCGCGCCGATGAGGCCGCCTTTATCGGTCCTGGTCTGGGCGTCAATCTCGTCTTTAAGTTTTTTGTCGCCTTTCCCTTGTTCAATCTGTAATTCCAGGTCCTTATAAGCCATGCCCAATTTTTTGAAGCACAGGGCGTCGGCGTATTTGGTGTAGGCCTTGTAGATGGCAATCTCGGCGACTCCCACCCGGTCCTGTTCCCCGGTGCCGATGCCCACAGTGCAGCCATTCTTGACATACAGGACGGAATTGGAGGTAACTCCCTGCTCCACCTGCCAGCCAAAAAGCAGGTCTTCCAGTTCCGCTGCCGTGGCCGGCCGCGTCCGGTATTCCACCCCCTGGTGCACCGCCACCGCGGGTTTAAAATCCGTCACGTCCAGGATGGCGTTGAGCGGCGACTGCTGCACGATAAGGCCGCCGTCATTGAGGCTCTTGAATTCGACGAAACGCTTCGTGCACAGTTCCGCCAGCCGGTCAAAACGAGGCACTTGCACAATGCGCAAATCTTTTTTCACCTTCAGGATGTCCACCACACCTTCTTCATAATCCGGCGCCGCGATCACCTCCAGGTAATTCTGCACCACCAACTCCGCCGTAGCCTTGTCCATGGCCCGGTTAAAGACGGCGCAGCCGCCGAAGGCGGCGATCCGGTCTGCCATATTAGCCCGGTCATAGGCCTGGGCCAAACTGTCCCCATAGGCCACCCCGCAGGGGTTGTTATGTTTGACAATGACCACACACGGTTTTTTTAACAGGAATTTCATGATATTCAATGAATTATCAATATCCGTCAGGTTAGTCTTGCCCGGATGTTTGCCCGCCTGGAGCATGGCCGCCTCATCAATGGCGCTTACCATACCGTAGCCGGGTTCCAAAAAACGGCATCCCCCCAGTTCCAGGTGGCCTTTCTCCAATTCATAGATGGCCGCCTCCTGCCCCGGGTTTTCCCCATACCGCAAGCCCCTTCTCGATAAGCTCGCCGGTCTTGTCGTCCGGCAGTTTCCAGGTGCGTTTGCGAAATTTTAGTTTCTCGTCTCCGAACTTAATGCTGATTTTTTCCGGAAAATGGTCGTCCATGACGGTGCGATACATTTTTTTGATGTCATTCATCTGGTTGTCTCCCTGAGAATAAGGTTCAGACATAAAATTTCGCCGTGATTCTATCTGAAAAAGGCTACCTTGACAAACATCAGGTGAGATAATTAGGAAGTTTTTTCTTGAACCGCGAGAACAATAGTTGTCAAAAAGCGACTATTGAGCCATAAATTTTACAAAATATCATTATTTCCCCTGGCAAACCAGGCAGGCAGTCCTGCTCTTAACCATTTCCTCCCAACCTTGGCAGACATCGCCGTCGTAACCGAACAGGCGATTCAGTAACGTCGCACCTGACCCCCCGAGAATGTGCAATGCTTCCAGGGCCATTAAGCCCCCCATAACGCTGTTCAGAGGCGCCAGCATCGCTGTCGACCGGCTGGTCCGCTCGTGCAAAGCTGTGCAGTCCAGGCAGGGTCCCCGGCCGGGATTCAGGGTGGTAATAAATCCCTGCTTTTCCCGGATCCAGGCCAATATCAGCGGCGCCTTCATTTTGCTGGCGGCCCGATTGAGCACCCGGGCAGTCTCTAATTCGTTCAGATCGGCCAATAACACATCCGCATTGTGGGTAATTTTTAAAATAGTCTGATCACTGATCTTCCTTTCCAGGCAATCAATTACCGAGAAAGGATTCGCCTCCTGCAACCGTTGTTGCAAAACCGCCATCTTCGACTTATTAAGATCCCTCTCCCGGTAGAGCATCTGGTCGCCCAAATCCTGCAGGGAAACTCGCTGCGCGTCCACAACCCGTATGTAGCCCACCCCCGCGGCCACCAGATTGAAGGCGGCGGCGCTCACCAGACCGCCGGCCCCGGCAATGAATACCCGGGAATTTTTTATTTTCTCCTGGGCGGTTAAACCCCAATCCGCCAAACGGAGCTGTTTTTCATACCTGGTCAATTCCGCCGGGCTTAAATTGCCAAACAGAGCCAAAGGCACATTCTTTAAGATTTCCAAAAAATATCCCCTTTGCCTGAAAATTACTAGTTGGTTGCCTCTACGAATCCATATCGGCCTGAATTTTTAGTAGCATTAATTCATTCAAAATTAATGGCCCGGATAATGTGGACTAATTATAGTGGTTCCCAAAAATAATTCCCTCTGCCTGTCATTCTGAAGGAGCGCAGCGACTGAAGAATCTAAACCTTATGGCAATAAATCGCTATAACGTTACCGACTGCGGCGCCAGGGGAAATAGACCGATATGAAATTCTTGAGCAGGACAGTATTGGCAAAAATATCCTGTTCCAGCTATAATAAAGCAATTTCCCTCATCTCAAAAATCTTGCAGCAAAAAGGTCATTTTCAGGGAGAAAGGCATGACAGGAAAAAAATTCTGGGTGATGGTATTAGCCCTGATGTCAATCTCGCTCATTGGCGTCTCGAAAAATACCTATGGCCAGGCCGGCCCCGGCAACTGGGAATTCTTTGCTACTCCAACCCGCAACCCGGTGGAACCGCGCTGGGGGTCGTACAAAGATATCATGCGCTCAAGTCGGGAGGACGCCATAGCCAAGCACAATTATTGTCCCACCAGCGGTTGCGTCGTCCGCCTGGACAAGCTTGCCGTCATTCCCAATCAGGTGCAGAAGGGGCGAGATGCTGCCATTGCCCTGACGTATACCGTGCTCACCGCCGACGATACGGGAATTCCGGTCACTATCACCCGGGAAATGTTTTTCCAGGGCAAATCCCTGGGCAAGACCTCTTCCCGGAATATGCGGACTCCCAACGGGACTTTTGAGCAGCAGGTTGCCTTCACGCTCCCTGATAACAGCCCTCCCGGGCAATATACCCTCAAAACCCGGGTCAGCACCGGCTATGGCCAGGATGAAAAAATCGTCAATTTTAACGTGAATTGATCCGGCTGGCAGGAAGTTAGACTAATTCTCAAAATAATTTCGCCTTGGTAGCGTTGGAAAAAATTCAGATAGGCGAAAGAACTTTCGAGAATTGCTAGAGAAATTTTATAAATATTTTTGAATAAACGCGGCCACTTCTTTTTTCCCTCGATAGACGCCGAAGTGACCTTCGCACAGGATGTCGGCCTCCAACTCCAGCAGCAGCTGCAGGGAGCGGCGATAATCTTCCCGGTTGGAAAGGAGACTGGGATGTAAGGGGCCGTGGACATCCTGCCCGAACAGCACCTTCAGCCCCTCGGATTCCATCATATACACTGCCGAGCCCGGTGAATGGCCGGGAGTGTGATAACCCGTCAAAACCCGGTCCGCCAGTTCAAAGGTCCGGCTGCCGCCCCGCCATTTCAGATCCACCTGCACCGGTCGTATTCGAGCCCCGTACCAGGAAGCCGCGGTGACTTCCTGGTCGCCTTTTTCCAGATAGGGAGCCTCCAGGGCCTGGGCGACTATTTGTATCCGGGGAAACTGCCCTTTCAAGGCTGCCGCCCCGCCCGTGTGGTCATAATGGCAGTGCGTCAGGAAAAGATACGACATACCCTCGGGATCAACGCCGCATTTTCTGATCTGCGCCAACATCTTGGCCATGGCCTCGCCGCTGCCGGCGTCAATCAGCGCCGCCGCAGCCCCCACCTTAATTAAATACACGGCCGCATCATCAGCAGTCGTCAGTCCGGGCCCGGCCACCTGAAATATTTCTTTGGTAATTTCCATCTGTTTTATTTTCTTTTAAAACAATCTTAGTGCCTGCCCAGACTATCGCTCCTGCCGGCGTCGATTAAAGTATCATCGTCAATAGTTGACCAGATAACCTCCACCAGGGCAGAATGCCATCGGATGAAATATATGATTTTATAAATCCTCTCAGAAAGAGTCAATGCCGATATCCAGATCATATCCGCTACTCAATCAGCCGGCATCATTTTCCGCCTCGCACACACCATACATAGTAGTTGCTGCCGCTCTTGTCGAGGCCGGGGATAAGTGCGTCGCCGACGAGGAAATGTACGCACCAGGCGTAAGCGGTGTTTTTGACGTAGCTAGTCGACGACCAGTAATAAAGCGACTGCATCCCCGTGAAAGGGTTGCCTTCCGGCAAGGCAGGTTCACTTCTGCTATGATCGACCAGGCTCTGGAGTTCCTTGACGTTGGGTAGACGCCAGTCCCCCGCCTTGGAGCCGTCCGAGAGGCCGGCAGAACCCGACGCCAGACCGTTGGCGTCGCTCAGAGCCTGGTCCCATGTTCTCGACCCGAAAGCATTGGCATTTTTCAGCCAGATCAGCCCGGTAAGGTTATCGGTGACAGTGCCATTGTAATTGTCGGTAAAGCGCGGGGAAGGTAAGGCTACCCCCTTCTGCAAATTCCCGTCGTCTCTATCGCCATAGGAGGCGGTCTGGCCGGTTTTGGGAACCGGGGCATATTTTCCTTTCATGCCGCTCACCACGTAAAACCCGTCTTCCGCTCGGAGCGTAGTCCATCCGACCAAAGCCAAAACCAATGCCAGGGAAATCAACAGCGCTCTTTTCATAATGGGGGCTCCTTATGCAATAATGACTTTATTCTAGTAATTCGGCGGCCGGTTTACCTGCCTCTATACCACATTGCCGCAGGGGTCTTTTTTTCCACCTGGTAAACAAAAAAACCCCATCCCGACAAACAACCCGTTCGTCGGAAACATGATAGCATAATTTTAAGGAAAGTTCCATTTTTGGCCGGGGTATCCTCGTATCTTCGTACCATGGAAAGACTACGTGAGTTGGAGGCGTTTTACTTTACATCCCTTCGGCAAGAATAAGGGCAATCTGTCAGATCTATTCTTGACTTCTACAATTATTAATTGTATTTTATCTTCTTTTTACTAACTTTTTTCAGTCCTGCAGGGCGATGTTCTTAACCAGACACGTCGCAATCGGCCGTCCAGGGTGAGAAATACATGGTGCAGTGCATCGTCCCCTCTACCATAACCTGTCTGCCTTCGAGTTTCAGGACCTTCTCCTGCAGGGCCTCGGGCACGATAAGTTTCAAGTCGCCCACGCGGCGCTCCGATCTGCTTCCCTCACTGAAAACTATTGCTTTATCCAGTTTCAGCCGATACTCCATAGCACCACTGATATTATGTTCTTGCCTGTTGCCGGTATGTACCGGCTTAAGGCGGTACAGCCTGCCCGTTACGTTAATTTCACTTTGCGTCTCTGGAAATGTCTCGGTCGCCGCGACCTGGTAAGCCGATCCTGAGATCAGCAGCCCCAGGAGCACCAGTAATATCAAATTTATTATCTTCATCGTCATATCTCTTACATTTCCAGGCAAATAATCTGTATCCTGTTCTGTTATCAGTCCGGCCCGGTTATAAAGGTATTTTAAGACCAATGTATTTTTTCGATCGGCCGATTGCAAGTTAAAGATAACATGGGGTATAAAGAAGTATCCTGCCTCGCCGGCTAAAAAATAATTTTTTCGGGGAGGGAAGCGTATGACGGTGAAGCTTTTTACGGTCCCGGCCTGAGGCGAATGTGAGGCCGTCAAGCAATTTCTGCAGCAGCACGATGTCCGATACGAAGAAACCGTGGTGGCCGGCAATATCAACAATCTGCTGCAGATGTATCGTTTGACCAGGGACCGGCGGGTACCGGTCTGCGCCCGGGAGAATCAATTTGTAGTGGGATATGATGTGCCGGCCTTAAAAAAACTCATTACCTGAACAAAGTTGAAGTTGACATGGCCTCTTTAACCTGACTGTTCTTAGAGCTTTATTTTTTTATTAACTATTCGAGACGGAAGCATAATGAAACATGATGATACCCGGCCTCTGTTAGCCGTTACCATGGGCGATATTACCGGCATCGGACCGGAAATTATTATTAAGGCCCTGTCTGATCCTGATCTCTATGAATTGTGTCAGCCGCTGATCGTGGGGGATCTCCCGGCCCTGGCCAGGGCCGTTGAGATCTGCCGTTCGGATCTGCATCTTCATGAAATCGAGGCGCCCGCCAGTGGCCGTTTTCAACCCGGAACCGCAGATATCCTGGTCATGTCCCGCCTCCCGGCAATCCCTTTTGGCCAGCCCACGCCGGAAAGCGGCGCCGCCATGGTGGGATATATTCTCCGGGCCGTCGATCTGGCGCTGGCCGGTGAAGTTGCGGCTGTGGTCACCGCTCCCATCAGTAAAGCCGCCATGCACCTGGGAGGCTATCACTATCCGGGCCACACCGAATTACTGGCCGAAAGGTGCCGGACTGCCGAATTCGCCATGATGCTCGCCGGCGGCGCCTTCCGGGTGGTCCTGGCCACTATCCACTGCCCTCTGCGAGAAGTTCCGGGACGGTTGCATCAAGCCGATCTCGTCAGGTTAATCAGCCTGACGCACCGCAGCCTGGTCTCGGATTTCGGTATCGCCGATCCCTTTCTCGGAGTCGCTGCCCTCAACCCCCATGCCGGTGAAGGCGGTCTGTTCGGTGATGAAGAAGCCCACATCATTGCGCCCGCCCTGGCCTCGGCCCGGGAACGTAATATCAAGGTGGTCGGCCCGCTGCCTGCGGATACCATCTTTGTCCGTCACCAGCGGGGAGAATTTGACGCCGTCATCGTCATGTATCATGACCAGGGGCTTATTCCCCTCAAGCTGCTGCATTTTGGCGATGCCGTTAACGTTACTCTGGGACTGCCCATCATTCGCACCTCCGTTGATCACGGCACCGCCTATGACCTGGCCGGCACCGGCCGGGCCGATCCCGGCAGCCTGAAAGCCGCTTTGCATTTAGCCGCCCAGATGGCCCAAATCCGGGCGACGCACGTTGAAATCTTCCAGTTTTTTAAGAAAGGAAACATCTATGTCATTAAACCGCAAAATTATTGTGATACTGGCCGCCGTGCTGCTATCCCTGACCCCGGTTACCCTGATGGCCCGGGAAGGAGAAATTACCATGCCTGCATCCCTGGCGCAAATATCCAGTGAAGGACTGGTCAAAGCGTATCCGGACATTGCGCTCCTAAACTTCACTGTCCATACCGAAGCGACTAACGCGCAGTCCGCCTCCATGCAAAATGCCCAAAAAGCCGACACCTTTCTTAAGTCTGTTAAAAAATTTCTCCATGAAGGCGATACGGTCAAAAGCACGGGGTATCGCATCACGCCTCTTTACACCTATGGCGATAAAGGCAAGAAACCGGCTATTACCGGCTATCGGGCCAGTAATGGTTTTCAGGTAACTATCAAGGAACTTGCCCGACTGGGAGATCTTATCGATCTGGCGACGCAGCACGGCGTCAATGAAATTCAGGGACCCGTCTGGCAGCACTCCCGATTAGATGCCCTGGTCCAGGAGGCCGGCGTTCAGGCGCTGCAAAAGGCCAAACAGATGGCCGAGGCCCTGGCCCAATCCCAGGGCCTGAAAATTAAAAGGCTGCTGAAAGTCTCCACCGGCCCCAGAATGGCGCCGTATCCCCGGGAAATGAAATCTCTGGCCCCCGCCGGCGCGGCTGAAAGTGCCGCCACTCCCATTGAGGTGGGGGAACAGGAAATCCGCACCAGTATCGAGGCGGTTTTTGAGTTGGAGAAATAAGCATCTTTTCTGGGCGCCACAGGGAGAAAATCGTCGGGTAACATGTATTAAAGCTTTACTTTTGTAAATACCATGGTTATTTTTAGCTGACAAATAAAATGTGAAAAATCCAAGAGGAGGATTCTCTTTTGAAAGAAGCAGTAGAAAAAGCCTTAGCAAAAATCCGTCCCATGTTGCAGCGGGATGGCGGTGATGTGGAATTGGTGGAAGTTGATAACGGTGTTGTTAAAGTTCGGCTCACCGGGGCCTGCAAGGGGTGTCCCATGTCTCAGATGACTCTGAAAAACGGCATTGAGCGTCTCCTGAAACAGGAAGTGCCCGGTCTCACCTCGGTTGAAGCCGTTTAGCCGCTCTCAGGGGTGAAAAGGCGATCCTGAGTAGCCCCGCAACGCCAAAAATTTCATCAGCCCCACCCTCCCCTCCTGATCTCGATACCCGATAATTAGGAGTGACCATGAAATTTTTAAATAAATTATCCCTGGCTTTCGCCGCCGGTTCGGTCGGCGGCCTCCTTAACAGCCTGGTCCTGTGGGTATTCGGGGCCGTGGGCCTTAATCAATTCCTGGGGGTGCAACTGGCTCCGGCCCTGACGCCGGCTTTTCTCTACCCCCGCCTGGTCTGGGGCGGCCTCTGGGGTTTCGTCTTCCTCCTGTCCTGGCGCACGCCGAAAATCTTCCTGGCCGGACTGCTATACAGCCTCGGGCCCACCCTGGTGCAAT
Source organism: uncultured delta proteobacterium (assembly GCA_963789385.1). Lineage (GTDB taxonomy): Bacteria > Desulfobacterota > Desulfobaccia > Desulfobaccales > Desulfobaccaceae > Desulfobacca. The sequence continues at coordinate 100,699 of CAWBKT010000041.1, forward strand.
TGTTTTTCGTCTTTCCGTACAAGGCCGACAAAGGTTTTCTGGGATTGCAACTCGGACTGCTGACCCCCCTCCTGGTGGTATTGTTCAATGCCGTCTGGGGCCTGGGCGCCGCCTGGTGGTTGTCTTTAATTAAGAATCAAAAGTATTAATTTCCAAAACTACTGAAAACCGAAAACCATCAGTTATGATACGGATGCCCGGCTTTTATCGTCGCCGCCCGATAAAGCTGTTCCAGCAGGATCAGCCGGCTCAGTTCGTGCGTAAACGTGAACCGGGACAGGGAGAGGCGGTGATCGGCCGCCTGTAAAACCGCCGGCGACAATCCCAAATGCCCCCCGATGATAAAAACCACCGGGCTTTTGTTCTCCTGCTCTAACCCGGCCAGCCACCGGGCCAGCCCCTCCGAAGTAAATTCTTTGCCGCCGCTGTCCAAAACAATCACCCGGGCCGACTTCGGCACCCGGGCCAACAGTCGTTCTCCTTCCTTTTCCATAACCTGCTCTCGCGTCAGACCACTGTGCGGCTTTTCTTCCCGCACCGTCAGCAGTTCCAGCGAGCCGTAGAATTTTAATCTTTCACGATAGAATTCCAGGCCCTTCTGAATAAATGCCGCCCGGGTTTTTCCCACCATGAGAATTATAAGGTGCATAATTGTCTATCGCCCCAGAAAACTGAGTCTTAAACCTCATCCTCCTTCAACAACAAAAACCGCCCCAGACTGTTGGCGATGAGCCGGTTGTCCGCCTGTCGAATAATCTCGCCCTTCGCCTTCAACCGGCGGCCCTTGGTTTCCGTTATCCGGCCCCGCACCAGGATCATTTCCGCCGGCGCCAGGGGTTGGCGGAACTGCACGTCTATTCCCAGGGTGACGCCCGCACCGGCAAAATGCCAGATGGCGTGCATCATGATCTCATCCAGTAAGGTCGCCAAAATCCCCCCGTGAATAACCTCCTGCCAACCCTGAAATTCTTTGGGCAGAGCCAAAATGGATTCCGCCGCGGCGATATCTTCCAGATATTTCACCTGCATACGAATGCCGATGGGGTTGCGGGCCCCGCAGGCGAAACAGTAATCGTCAAAAATCGGCATGTTCATGAGCTTCCCTGGTATTCATGGCGCCTTGTGCCGCCATACCGGTCAAGTCGGTTATTTTGATTGTTTTCTATGATCAATTATAATAAAAAACTAATTATCCGGTAAGGTCAAACAGGATTTTAATATCCCGCCTTTTCAGGTCGTTATGCCGTTAATTTTCTATCACTGGAATCATCACGTGGTAAGGAGCACTTGCACATGAGACTCACACAAATCTGGAAAACGAAAACCCCCACCATCTCATTTGAATTTTATCCCGCTCGCACTCCGGAAGGGGTGGATAAACTTGAGCGGGTCATTGACCAGATGTATTATCTGGAACCGGATTTTGTCGGCATAACCTTCGGGGCCGGAGGCTCTACCCGGAGTGGCTCCCGCCTCCTGGTTGATAAACTCATTAATGACAAGGAAATTCAAGTCGTCGCTTATTTTGCCGGTTACGGCCTGCCCCCTGACTATGTCTATTCCATCCTGGAGGATTATCAGGGTCTGGGCGTTGAAAACCTGCTGGTGGTGCGAGGCGATCCGCCCCATGGCCAGCCCGATTTCGTCCCCCATCCCCAAAGTTTTGCCCATGCTTCGGACCTTCTGGCTTTCATCCGGCCGGAATTCCCTTTCTGCCTGGGTGTCGCCGGCTACCCCGAAGGTCATATCGAGGCCGAAAGCCGTGAAAAAGACCTGGAATATCTCAAAAAAAAGGTTGATCTGGGGGCCGAGTACATTATCACCAACTATTTTTATGATAACCGTTTTTTCTTTGATTTTGTGGACCGCTGCCTGGCCCAGGGTATCAATGTCCCCATCCTGCCGGGCATCATGCCGATATTCAGTGTTAAAATGATGCGCCAACTGGCCAAATTGTGCGGCGCCGCCATTACCGAAAAACTGGACCAGGGCTTAGCCGCTCTGCCCGAAGGCGATCAGCGGGCTCTCCTTACTTTCGGCATCGATTTTGCCTTCGCCCAATGCCGGGAATTAGTTCAGGCCGGAGTTGTGGGGCTGCATTTTTATACCATGGATCGCTCTCAAGCCACCACCGCCGTCGTCTCCCGCCTGCGCAATGAAGGTATTTTATAAGTGAGGTGCCTGGACCGGGGACATAGGCAACAGATGTTCGGAGACATGGATAACAGGAAAAATTACATATCAACTTCCTTCGGGAGGGCATATGACTGGCCAACCGGATCTCGGTGGCAACATCAGACCGGCCGAACCTGCAGACCTTCCCCAGATTCTCGAAATCGAACGCCTCTGTTTTGAAAAACAATGGCGAGAGGGTTATTTTTGTCCTGCTTTTCGGGATACCTTTTTCGTCTATGAGGAAGAGAGGATCCTGGGGTTTATCATTGCGTGCACCTGCGAAACGGCCCAGAAAGGAACTATCATGCGGGTGGCGGTGCATCCGCAGGCTCGAGGCCGGGGCATCGCCTCCCGGTTAATTGCCCGGGCCCTGGCAACCCTGAGAGAAAAACAGGTCATTTCCGTGGAGTTGGATGTGGAAACCTCCAAGTCCGAGGTTAAGCGACTCTATGAAAAGTTGGGGTTTCACACCCTCAAGGTGGTCAATATCGATTGTGACTATGAGGATGAGGCTTTCTACATCATGGAATTGCGCTTCCCCGGGGTTGAGCCCAAGACTTAGACTCCGACTTGACAAAAAATCCGTCAAGTCGTACAATGGTTTAAATTAACCTTATGGAATTAATTAGTTTTTTTACGTTAGTAGATACTGCCTGGGCTGCTGCCCCGACCGGTCCCTCCCCCACCGATCTGGATATCATCCCCATTATCCTGCACGCCGGTCCGGTGGTTAAAGGGGTAATGTTAATCCTGCTGCTGTTTTCCGTTATCTGCTGGGGTATAATTTTTGCCAAAATTATTCAGCTTTCCCGGGCCAAAAAACAGACCGCCGAATTCCTGGATATTTTTTGGGGCTCCCGCAACCTTTCCACCGCCTATCATGAAACCAGACACCTGGAAGCCTCGCCGGTGGCAGCCATCTTCCGGCTCGGATACCTGGAGTTGGGCAAATTAATGCAGACCCAGTCCAGCGGCGACAACATCGACCGCGATCCCCTGGGAACCATAGCCGTGCGCGGCGCCGGCCTGGAAAATGTCAACCGCTCCCTGCGGCGGGCCATGAACTCCGAAAGCGCCCGCCTGTCGCGCGCTATCACCTTCCTGGCGACTACCGGCAACACCGGCCCTTTTATCGGTCTTTTCGGGACTGTCTGGGGTATCATGACCTCCTTTCGAGGTATCGGTCTGAAAGGCAGTGCCAGTCTGGCCGTGGTCGCACCCGGCATTTCCGAAGCCCTGGTGGCCACAGCCGTGGGACTGGCCGCGGCTATTCCGGCAGTTGTCGCCTATAATTATTTCTTGAGCAAAGTCAGAGTCTTAGAGACTGAGATGGGAAATTTTATTCATGATTTCCTGAACATTATAGAACGGGATCTGATGCGTCGGGTCCAGGCAGGGGAGAAATAACACCATGGCCATGGGTGGCGGTACTTCCAACGGTCCCATGTCGGATATTAATGTCACTCCTCTGGTGGATGTGATGTTGGTCTTGTTGGTGATTTTTATGGTGACTGCCCCCATGATGACCACCGGTCTGGATGTAAACCTTCCCCAGGCCAAAGGCGGGGCCCTGGATGAAAACAAACAGCCCATAATTATTTCCATCAGCGGGCCCAATGACATCTACATCAATGAACGGCGCACGACCATGGCTAATCTGGCCGGCGCCATATCAGATGAACAGAAAAGACAAGGGAATCCTCAAGTTTTGTTGAAAGCCGATCGCTCTGTGCCCTATGGCGTGGTGGTGCAGGTCATGGGCGCCTTGAAAGCTGCGGGAGTGGAGAAACTGGGTATGGTGACCGAGTCCCCTGCTGCCCATCCTGAAGGATAAACAGCTGCCATGCACAATGGTGATTTTCCGGATCCCCTGCCATCCGATCGTTTAGGGCGGATGTTAGTCATCTCCATGGTCTTTCACGTGGCCCTGTTCGGCGGTCTGGTGTGGTATAATTCCAAAACTTCCCGGCTCAAGCCTCTGGTGCCGACCTATACCGTGGATCTGGTGAATATGCCGCTGCCGGCCCCGGGACCTAAAACCGATGCCCCGCCTGAATCTCCGGCCCCGGGTCCGCCTTCCAAACCGTTTGTGGCAAAACCTGAAAAATCCGACCTGCCGCCGCAACCGATATCTGCACCCCAAAAAATGGCGGCCAAAAAACTGCCGCCCGTCGAGAAAAAGTCGGTCGTCCCGGTAAAACCTGCGGCTCCCCCGCCGCCCAAACCTGAGCCGGCACAACCGCAACACCACCAAATAACCGCGCCGCCCCCTAAAATCGCCGCCAAACCAGTGGCGCCGGTTCCCAAACCAGTGACAGCCCCAAACCGTGGCGGCCCCAAAACACGCTGAACCGCCCACTCCGGCACCCGCCCTAAAACCGGCCGCCGCCCCCAAAAAGTCCCGGCCCCCAAGGCAGTGGCCGAGGCCAAAGCTCCAGCCGAAAAAGTGAAAAAATCTGCCCCGGAAACTGCTGCACCCCATGCCAAAGTCAGCGATACCAAGGCTCGGGAACATCAGATTGCCCAGGAAATCAACTCTGCCCAAAAAAAAGCCGCCGATGCCTCCCGGGACCAACAAATAAAAGAATCCATCGGCGATGTGGAAAAAGCTGTGGCCGCCAAATCCCGGGATCAGGCTTACAAAGAAGCCGTCGGCCAGGCCGCGGCCAGACTGAGCGCCGGCAAAGTCAGCGCCAAAGTCTCCCGGGGCAGCGGTGACGGCGCCGGCGGCGGCGGCAGTATGGGCTCTGCTCAAACCGCGGCCTACGGCGCGCACGTCTCGCAAGCGGTGCGGCGTCACTGGCAGCCTAACTGCCTGCAACGCAGCAATATGCAAAATTTGAAAGCCGTTATTGTCGTCCGGATCATGCCTGATGGTTCCATCTCCGCTTCTTGGTTCGAAAAGGAGTCAGGGGACCGTCTCTTTGACCAGTCAGCCATGACCGCGGTAACCCGCTCCAGTCCCCTGCCGGCCTTGCCGCCGGGACAGGAGAAGCTGGAAATCGGCATCACCTTTACTCCCGAATGGAAGGCAAGTTCATAATGAGAAAAAACCTGTCGTTGCCCCCGAAAATTACGCTCTGGCTGCTTTATGTTTTCATCACCTGTGTCATCCTCGCCCAGGGGAATCCAGCCCTGGCGCAAACCAGAGAATATGTCGATGTTAAGGCGCCGATCACCAAAAAATATGTCATCGCCGTCCCTGCCCTCCAGGGCCCTGGAGACTGCGGCCCGGAATTGGGGACCGCCCTGGCGGCCCAGGCGAATCAAGACCTGAAAGTGTCGGGCCACTTTACGGTCCTGGATCCCGCCGCCTTCATTTCAGCCCCATCGGGCCCTCTCCGCCACCGCTAAATTAAGCACCTTAGCCGGCCTGGGTTCTAATCTGGTCATCGCCGGCGGCTGGCAGCAGCAGGGCCAGCAACTGACCCTTGATCTGAAGTTAATTGATCCCGGCTCCGGCCAGATGCTCCTGGGCAAACGCTATAAGGGCGGCACCAACGACGGCCGCCGCATGATGACCCAGTTTGTTTAATGAAGTGGTCACCTATCTTACCGGTGAACGCGGCATTCCCCAGGGCCGGATCGCCTTCATCAACGGCACTAC
>CAWBKT010000042.1:0-20911 GCA_963789385.1 uncultured delta proteobacterium
GATAGATTTCACGATGTTATTCGGATGATTCAGCGAATGAAAACTTAAGTCGGTGTAAACGCCGAAATATTTCATCCACTCCGGAAACGAACTGGGACCATAGGTTCCGTGGGGATTAAACCAATAACCTATTTTCCCGCCTCCCATTACGTAGGCATAATAACTTCCGGTAATTGCAATTGTGTTGTTTTGTTGATTTAAACTGGACCCGCCGCCGCCCCAGTACCCTTCAATAAAAAATGAAGGTTCGGTGGCCTGTTGCCCTGCGGCTGCAACTTCACTCTGGCCCGAGGCCATGGTCGGGACCAACAGCAAGGCTGCCAGCAATACCGCCGCACAGATCATTTTTTCCCTATTCATTTCCACCCCCTGCTATTCTTAGCTGTTCTTAACTAATTGAAAAAACACCAATTATAAAATTCCCCTTCATTCCTCCTTTCTGATCTTTTAATGAATACTATAACCCGATACTATAAAAAAATGGCTCAATAATAAACAAAAAAATCAGCTTTTTCGGCCAAGGCAATGATTTTTTCCACCGCCCAGAATTATCTTTTAATTTTAATCAGTTAAGCATTTTGACCGTTTGACTGCAAGAGCAAGCGTCTGGTTCCCCCCGCCCATCATACCTTCCCGGTCCTACCACCAAGGAGAATATTGATGTGCGGGCGAGCCAATGTAGGGTGGGCACCGCCCACCATATTCTTTTTTTTTCAATAATTCCAGCTAATTCCCCCCCTTTCCTAAAGGGGGGCCAGGGGGGATTTTAGCAATATTCGTGGAGGCGCCGCCCACCCCCTTCTCCCTATTCCTTTTTTCCTTTTCCTTTATTCCCTTTTCCCTATTATTTATCCCCTGTCTTCAACGCCGCCCCGACGATCTCCTGAGCTTCGGCGATTATCTCCTCCAGGTGCTCCTGACTCTTAAAACTTTCCGCGTAAATTTTATAAATATTCTCCGTGCCCGAAGGCCGGGCCGCGAACCAGCCATTGGCCGCGGTCACTTTCAAGCCGCCGATGGGCTCATCGTTGCCCGGCGCCCTGGTGAGTTTGGCCGTAATCGGCTCTCCGGCCAGTTTCCCGGCAATCACCGCCTCCGGGGCGAGTTTGCCCAGTCTGGCCTTTTCCTCGGGGCTGGCCGGGGCGTCGATGCGGGTGTAATAAGGCGTCCCGAACTCCCTGGTTAATTCCTGATAATGTTCCGCCGGGTCCTTACCGGTGCGGGCCGTGATCTCGGCCGCCAACAGGTTGGGGATGATGCCGTCCTTGTCCGTGGACCAGACGGTCCCGTCCTGCCGCACAAACGAGGCGCCGGCGCTCTCCTCGCCGCCGAAGCCCAGGGAGCCGTCCAGCAGGCCGTCCACAAAATATTTGAAACCCACCGGCACTTCCACCAGCCGCCGCCCGGCCCGGGCCGCCACCCGGTCGATCATGCTGCTGCTCACCAGGGTCTTGCCCACCGCCGCCCCGGCCGGCCATCCCGGCCGCTGGGAGAAGAGATAGTTGATGGCTACTGCCAGGTAATGATTCGGCTGCAGCAACCCCTGGCCCCGGGTGACGATGCCGTGGCGGTCGGCGTCCGCATCGTTGGCAAAGGCCACGTCGAACCGGTCCTTGAGGCCGATCAGGCCGGCCATGGCATACACCGAAGACGGGTCCATGCGGATCTGCCCGTCCCAGTCCAGGGTCATGAACCGGAAGGTGGGATCGATGCTGCGGTTCACCACCTCCAGCCTTAAATCATAGCGCCCGGCGATGGCCTCCCAATAGGCCAGGCTGGCGCCCCCCAGCGGATCTGCCCCCAGGTTCACCCGGCTGTCCCGGATAATCTGCATGTCCACCACTGCCGGCAGGTCATCCACATATGACTCCAGAAAATTGTGCCGGTGCGTGGTCGAGGCTCTCAACGCCTTCTCGTAGGGCATCCTTGCCACCTGGCGCAGCCCCGCCCCCAGAAAATCATTGGCCTGATCCTCAATCCACTTCGTCACCTGGGACTCCGCCGGCCCGCCGTGCGGGGGATTGTATTTAAAGCCGCCGGCGCCTGGCGGGTTGTGGGAAGGGGTGATCACGATACCGTCGGCCCGCCCCTGGGTCCGGCCCCGGTTATAGGTCAGGATGGCATGGGAAATGACCGGTGTCGGTGTATAGCCGTCCGCCGCGTCGATCATGACCTCCACCCCGTTGGCCGCCAGGACCTCCAGGGCGCTGGCCGCAGCCGGTTCCGATAAGGCGTGGGTGTCGATGCCCAGAAACAGCGGCCCGGAAATTCCCTGCATTTTCCGGTACAGGCAGATCGCCTCGGTAATGGCCAGGATATGCGCCTCGTTAAAAGAATTGTCCCATGACGAGCCCCGGTGCCCGGAAGTCCCGAAAGCCACCCGCTGCCCCGGCGCCGCCAAGTCCGGCTGCCCGGTATAATACGCGGTGATAAGTCTGGGCACATTGATCAACTCCCCCGCCTCCACCAACTTCCCGGCCCTCGGATGAACTCCCATACACGCTCCTTCCCGTCAAAATCATCAACTTTAGGAGCGAGCCGCCGGCTCGTCCATTTTGACACGAAATTATTTTCGAGAACGCCTATCTGTCATTATTTTATCTGCTGCCTGCAAATCCTTCTCTGCTAGCTTCGCTATTCTCTATTCGTTCTACTATGTCATCTTCTGTAAATATCAGCTATAATAAATTTGCCCATTTCGATAATCCCTTTTCGCTGTCTTTAGGAGGTCCCAATGCTGGAAGTGCAAAAAGTGTTGGCCATCCTGGCCCGGCATCTCTTTCCCCCCTTGGGTAGCGGCGGTTAATGCGGAAGGGAGTTATGGGCAGTGGCTATATGCCGTGGCCCGGAGGCCGGAGGAAGTAATAAAAAAAATTGAGGACTCTGCGAGTGCTGGAGGAATATACTGCTAAAGATTCTTTATAGTCATTGAATGGATTCCGGCCGTTCTTTTTTTTGCTGTCTTCTTATCAATTAGCCCCCTTCACAAAAACCCAAGGCCGGGATGCGCTCCGCAAGTTCAAACTGAAGGCAAGAGGTAACGACCGAAAGGAAAAATTAATTTCTTCCCCCATAACCCATAGCCTATCGCCTAGAGCCCATCGCCTATCGCCTTTATGTTATCGAAGAGAAGATTGAGGAAGGCGGATTTGTATGAGATCAATGTTTTCCCCGGCCTCATAACTACCGCCAGGTAGTCCGGGGGGAAATATTCGTCCAGGGGGATGAAGGCCAGGTGGCGGTGGCGCCAGAGGGCTAGATCCCCGGCCAGGGTGGCAAAGGAAAGGCCCAGGCCCAGTTCCACATACCGGTAGCTTAATTCCACATTGGCCGATTCCATGGCGATGCGATACGACACCCCCAGTTTGGCGAAAAGCTCTTCCAGGGCCCGGCGGCCGGAAAATTTCAGGCCGGCCGGGGGGACAATGAGGGGATAACGGGCGATTTCCTCCAGGCTGACGTTGCCGGCGCGGGCTAAAGGATGATCCGGCGGCGTCATCAGGACGGTGCGCACCTGCTGCCAGCGCCGGGCTTGCAGGTCTCCCGGGACGACAGACTCCCGGACAAAGCCGAAGTCAATGGCGCCGGTTTTTACCAGTTGCAGGACGCTCTCCTGGGGCCGGTCGAGGATGGTGAGCTGCACCTGGGGAAACTGGCGGCGGTATTCCTGCAGAATATCGGGCAGCAGGTGAAACAGGGTGGTAAACGGGGCCGCGAGCTGCAGGCGGCCGTGGGGCAGTTTATTGATTTCCGCCAGTTCTTCCTGCAAGGTCTCATAGTTGTCCAGCACGATTTGAGTAAAGGCCAGTAGTTTTTCGCCGGCCACAGTGAGCTGCAACCGGCGCTTGCCGATCCTCTCCAGCAGTTGGCAGGAAAATTCCTCCTCCAAAGCTTTGATCTGCTGGCTTAAAGCGGATTGGGTCCGCAAGGTCGCTTCCGCGGCCCGGGTAAAGCTCCCCAAGTGCGCCACCTGATAGAATCCCACCAGTTGTTGCCATTCCATAATGGTTTCCAGTTTTCAGTTTCCGGTTTCAGGATAAATTATTGCGTTTGCCAAAAATTTTTTTCTTTATCCCCTCGCCCCGCTTGCGGGGAAGAGGGCCAGGGTGAGGGGTTTTTTAAATATTAATAAAACTAATTAATATTATAATTATTTATTAATTTTACTTATATCATAATATTTTTTAGACTATTCATAAAGCTAAAATTTCCCATATGGGAGGGTGCCATGAAAGATTCACTGCAGGCAGGGATGCAATTTGAATTTGCTTTTCAGGTGCCGGAGACTAAAACGGTGCCGTATCTCTATCCGGAATCGCCGGAGTTTCAGGCCATGCCCAGGGTTTTGGCCACCGGCTTTATGGTGGGGCTGTTCGAGTGGGCCTGCATTCAGGCGATCAACCCCCATCTGGATTGGCCCCGGGAACAGACGGTGGGTATTGATATCAGGGTGAATCACACCGCCGCCACTCCGCCGGGTTTGACCGTGACGGTCAAGGTTTTGCTGGAAAAGGTGGAGGGCCGGAAGTTAAATTTTTCTCTGGTGGCTGAAGACGGCGTGGATATAATTTCGGCAGGCACGCACGAGCGTTTCGTGATTGATGCGGCAAAATTTAATGCCAAGGCCGCGGCCAAAATGAGTCGCTGGGAAAATCGGGCCGCGGCTTGAAAGGGATATTACTCGTAGCGCAGGGCGTTGATGGGGTCCAGGCGGGAGGCTTTCCAGGCGGGGTAATAGCCGAAGATCAGGCCCACGGAAACCGACACGGCAAAAGCCGCCAGGATGGCTCCCGGAGTCAGCTCTATAGGCCAGTTGAGAAAATTCTTCACTGCTAAGGAGACGGCCCGGCCGACGACGATCCCCAGCAGGCCGCCGCCGAAGCACAACAGGACGGCTTCCAGCAGAAATTGTTGGAGAATGTCGGGCCTTGAGGCCCCCACGGCCATGCGCAAACCGATTTCCCGGGTCCTCTCGGTTACCGAGACCAGCATAATGTTCATAATGCCGACGCCCCCGACCACCAGGGAGATCAGGGCCACGGCCAACAGCAGTTTGGTCATCAGGTGGGCGGTGGAGGCCACTGTCTGAGTGATTTCCGTTAAATCGAGAATTTTAAAGTCGTCATCCCCCGTTGACGGAATCCGGTGGCGCTGCCGCAGCAGACGGGTAATCTGCTGGATGGCCCGGGGGATGTCCGCGGCGTCCCGAACCGCCACCAGTATACGGCTGACATTGGAAAATCTGACGGGCAGGGGATTATTTATTTCCTGGGCCGGGGACGGCGCCGGATACAGGTTGAGTTTCGTGGAGGGATAGAGCTGGTTGAGGGTATTTATGGAGGGCGAGCCGGATTGTTTGGCCGTATTCAGGGCGCTTTGATTGACCGTGGCCAGAGGAGAGCCGGTGATGCGATAACGAAGCGTGGTCCAGGGAGCCACTATAACATCGTCCTGGTCCTGCCCCGTCATATTAACTCCTTTGGGGGCAAGGAGGCCCGCTACCTTGAAGGCAATGTTGTTAATCCGGATTTCCTTGGACAACGGGTCCTCCCCCTGGAACAGTTCCCGGGCCACCTTTTGACCTAATAAGCAGATTTTACTGCTGTTGCGGACGTCCTGCCTGGTAAAGGCCTCGCCGGCAGCCAGGGGCCATTGACGCACCTCGAGAAAACCCGGGGTAGTCCCATAAACGTACAGAGGTTCCCAGTTGCGATTCTCATAAACGACCTGCACCCGGGCCCAGACCAGGGGGGCAGCCACTCTGACGGCGGGGCATTCGGTTTCAATGGCCTCGGCATCCTGAGGGGTGAGAGTGACCGCGGCGCCGGCCCCGGAGCGGACGCTGTTGGCCGACACCGAGCCCGGCAGGATGATGAGGTTGTTTGACCCCATACTGGCAATGCCCCGTTGAATGGCAACGGCGGAGCCCTGCCCGATTTCCATCATGGCAATGACCGCGGCTATGCCGATGACAATACCCAGAGCGGTTAGCGCGGCTCGCAGGAGATTGCGGCGGAGGCCGAGCAGGGCCGTGCGGAGGTGCCAGCGGCGGCTTGATTTCTCAAGATTGGCAGGCGCCGCCGGCTCAGGTTCCGGGCTCAAGGCTGGGACCGCGGGCTCGAGAGGTTGGTTTTATCCGGCCGTCGCGGATATGAATAATTCTCCCGGCGTGACGGGCCACATTGGCATCGTGGGTAACCATGATAATGGTCACTCCCTGCCGGTTGAGCATTTTAAAGAGGCCCAGCATTTCTTCGCCGGTTTCGAAATCCAGATTGCCGGTAGGCTCATCCGCCAAAAGAACGACCGGATTATTAATCAAGGCCCGGGCAATGGCGACGCGCTGTTGCTGGCCGCCGGAGAGTTGCGAGGGGTCATGATCTAAACGGTCCCCCAGACCTACCTGGCCGAGCAATTCCCGGGCGAGCCGATACCCTTCCGGGCGGGAGATTTTGCCGGTATTATAGGATAACGGCAGGACCACATTGTCCAGGGCGCTGGTGCGCGGCAGCAGGTTGAAGGTCTGGAAGACGAAGCCAAGTTTTTGATTTCTTAAATGAGCCAGGGCGTTGGCAGACAAGATAGTGACATCCTGACCATTCAACCGGAATTTTCCGGAGGAGGGGCGATCGAGGCATCCCAGGATATTCAGGAGAGTGGTTTTCCCGGAGCCGGAGGCGCCCATCAGGGCGACAAATTCTCCCCGATGGATTTCGAAGGAGACATCTTTGAGCACCGAGACCTCAATCTGGCCCAGATGATAGCTTTTTTTGATATCCTGGAGTTCTATGAGTTTCAGGGATTCATTCCTGCAAGTAAGGTTATACTGATTGCCACAAAGTTTTGTCCTTTATCCCCTCGCCCCGCTTGCGGGGAGAGGGTCAGGGTGAGGGGTGAACAAGTCAGAACTTTTGGCAATGCCTATAAATAATATAAAGAAAGGTGCGCATCCCGCCTTTCGAGCTTACAACCTGCCCAGATTATAATTTTCCCAGCCGCCGCCCAGCGCTTTATAGAGGGCGATCAGGTTCGTCACCAGAGTCCGGTTGCTCTGGGCCAGGGCCTCCTCAGTCAGAAACAGGGCGCGTTGGGCCGTCAGAACATTGAGGAAGTCGGTTCTGCCGGCCAGATACAGCCGCATGGACAGATCGACGGCCCGCCGATTATTCTCCACGGCCTGGGCCAGGAACTTCCAGTGCTCCTGTTCTTTGGCGTAGGCCACCAACGCAATCTCAACTTCTTTCAAGGCATTCAGGACGGTCTTCTGATAGCTAAAGAAGGATTCCTGCTGCTTGGCGTCCTGGAGGTCAATATTCCAGCGGATGCGGCCGGCGGCAAAGACCGGCCAGGTGACGCTGGGGCTGAAGGACCAGTATTTACTGTTTTGGGTTTTGCTTATTAAACTCAGGTCGCTGGCTGAGAGACCGGCACTGCCGGTGAGGAAAAACCGGGGGAAAAGGTCCGCGGTGGCAACCCCGATGCGGGCGGTGGCAGCATGCAGGGCCGCTTCGGCCCGTCGAATATCCGGGCGGCGGCGGACCAGATCGGAGGGCAGCCCCACGGGGATCTGCGGCGGCGGTGAGGGAATCGGGTAGGCTCGGGCCAGAGTTTTTTCCATGAACCCGGGATGTTGTCCCAGCAAAACCTCCAGACTATAGATGGCCGCCCGGGCTGAAGACTCCAGCAGAGGTATCTGGGCGGCAGTGGTATTCACCTGGGCGTCCGCATTGGCCACATCCAGCCGGCTGACAAAACCGGCCTCAAAACGCTTATGAGTAATCTGGGCAGTTTTCTTCTGGGCCTCCAGATTCTTTTGGGCGATGGCCAATTGCTGCTGATAGCCCCGGAGATTGAGATAGTTGTTGCCCACATCACCCAACAGGGTTACCAGGACATCCCGGCGGTCTTCGACCGCGGCCTGCAGGTCGGCAGAGGCAGCTTCAACAGTGCGGCGGGTGCCCCCAAAGACGTCCAGTTCCCAGGAGGCATCCAACCCTACCTGAAACAGATCACGAAAAGCGACGGTGGAAGTAACCACGGGAGTTCCCCCGGCCCCGACGGTGGCGCTGGAACCGTGGCTTCTTTCAAAAAAGGCCTGGGAATTTATTTCCGGGAAGAAACCGGCGACGGCTACTCCCCGGGCAGCCCGGGCCTGGCGGATGCGGGCCTCGGCCTGGCGTATATCAGGGTTCGTTTCAATGGCCAGATGCACCAGGGAATTAAGCGTCGGGTCCTTAAAGGACCGCCACCAATCTACCAGAGTTATGGGTTCAGCCACGGTTCGGCTGGAAAGTTCCGGGGTGACAACTTCCTGGGCATTCCAGGTGGAAGGCACGTCGGGTGCCGGAGGTTTAAAATTAGGGCCCACGGAGCAGCCGAGCATCAAGGCGAGGGGTAGCGCGGCGAGCGGGAAAGAAGCGAAATGTCTTATTGTTATACAGAACATGTTCAAAGCACCGTTGCCTTACTCATAACGCAGAGCATTGATGGGATCCAGTCGAGAAGCCTTCCAGGCCGGGTAATAGCCGAAGATTACCCCGACGGTGACGGAGACGACAAAAGCCACCAGGATTGCCCCGATTGACAATTCAGTCGGCCAACTCAGAGCTACCCTGATGATGGTGGAAATTCCCCGGCCGAGCAGAATACCGACGATCCCGCCGCAAAAGCATAATAATATCGCCTCCAACAGGAATTGTTGGAGGATATCCCTTCTCCAGGCCCCCACGGCCATGCGCAGGCCTATTTCCCGGGTGCGTTCGGTGACCGAGACCATCATAATGTTCATAATGCCGACCCCTCCCACTATCAGGGAGATCAGCGCCACCGAGAGCAGCAATTTAGTCATCATAGTAGCGGTGGAAGATAAGGCGTTGGTCATTTCGGTCATGTCGCGGATAGAAAAATCCTCCGGCTCAGAGGGCTTGATTCGATGACGTTCCCGGAGAAGCTGGGTGATCTGGCTGATGGCCAGGGGGATTTCCTTGGTAGATCTGGCGGCAATCTGGATGGAGTCAACGTTGGTAAATCTGACCGGCAGCGGGGTGTTGGCCTGTTGGGTGGCGGAAATCTCGGGGTAAAGTTTTACCTGAGAACTGGGATAAATCTGGTTAAGGGTATTCACCTTTTGAGAGGTCGCGGCACTGGAGGAGGATTGGCTGCTGCTTTGGGCGCTTTGATTGACATTGGCCATGGAGGAGCCGGCCACGCGATATTTAATGGAAGTCCAGGGCGCCAGCAGAATATCATCCTGGTCAACACCCATCATGTTGGCTCCTTTGGGGCTGAGGGTGCCGATAACTTTAAAGGCGACGTTATTGACCCGGACTTCTTTTCCCAGGGGTGATTCTCCGGCAAAGAGTTCCTTTACCAGTCGCTGCCCCAGCAGGCAGACTTTGCTGCCGTTGCGGACATCTTGATCGGTAAAAACCTCGCCTTCGGCCAGCGGCCATTCCCGGACCTCTAAAAATGCGGGGGTGGAGCCGTAGATAAAGATGGGAACCCAGTTGCGGTTCCCGTAGATAATCTGAGTACGGGCCCTCACTACCGGAGCGGCGGCTCGAACGGCAGGAGACTCATTGACAATCGCTTCAGCATCCTGGGGGGTAAGGGTCATGACGCTGCCGGACCCGAAGCTGATACCGCCACTGGCGGCGGTGCCGGGCATGACCAGAAGATTATTGGCCCCCATACTGGCAATGGTCCGCTGAATGGCAGTGGACGAGCCCCGGCCGATCTCCATCATGGCGATGACCGCGGCCACGCCGATAATAATGCCCAGGGCCGTGAGGGCGGCCCGCATGATATTGCGGCGCAAACCGTGCACCGCGGTCCGCAGCATGGCTCGAAAACGCGGCATGGCCAGATGGATCCGCCGGTTAAATTGAGGCGGCGCCGTACTCGCCGGCTCCGAAACCTTCACATTCGGCGCGGCTTCATCAGTGGCCACCACGCCGTCATGGAGGCGGATAATACGTTTGGCGGAACGGGCCACTTGTTCATCGTGGGTTACCAATATAATGGTAACGCCTTCTTCATTGAGGCGTTTAAAAAGGTCCAGCATCTCTTCACTGGTACGGGAATCAAGGTTACCGGTGGGCTCATCGGCCAGGAGGAGAGAAGGATTATTGATCAAAGCCCTGGCAATCGCCACCCGCTGCTGTTGTCCGCCGGACAACTGGGAGGGTTCGTGATCCAGCCGCGTCTCCAACCCTACCCGCTGGAGCAGATCCGAGGCCCGGTGAAACTCCCCCTGGTCGCCGGAATTGGCGCCGTTATACGATAACGGCATGATAACGTTTTCCAGGGCGCTGGTACGAGGCAGAAGATTAAAGGTCTGAAAGATGAAGCCTATTTTTTTGTTGCGCAACCGGGCCCGTTCATCGGAGGACAGACCTGTGGCATCCACACCGTCTAACCAGAATTGACCGGAGGAAGGGCGGTCCAGGCAGCCCAAAATGTTCATCAGGGTCGTCTTACCCGACCCCGAAGTGCCCATCAGGGCGACATATTCTCCCTGGGCAACGGTAAAGGAAATACCCTTCAATACCGGGACATCAATTTCGGCCAGATGATAAGTTTTATAAATATCTCGTAATTCTATGAGGTTCATGTCGTTTAGTGTGTTGTACTTTTTGCCAAAAATTTTGTCCTTTATTCTCCCCTCGAGGGAAGAGTCAGGGTGAGGGGTGAATCGGCCGGAACTTTTGGCAGCGGTTAGATGTTAGCGCTTTTTAAACAGTTGCGGCGTAAACGGACTGCCGGTGGCGCCGCCCTCAGTCTCTTTCTGCTGTTCACCCATCACAACTTGAAGCCCTTCCTGGAGATCAGGGCCGTCGATTTCAGTCATGGAACCGTCTGTGGGGCCCAGGCGCACTTTTAAAGGTTTGACATACTTTCCTTCGGGAATCCACAAGGTCCCCTGGGCTAAATCGGCTTTGTCGGTTTTGGCGGCAGGTTTAGTTTGAGCTGCCGATTCCCCGGCTTTTTTCTTGCCCTCTGCCGGGCGGGAATTCGGCGCTAGCTGATCCGGTTGGGGAATCCAGCGCAAGGCCGCATTCGGAATCATCAGGACATTTTTTCTTTCCGAAACAATAAATCTTAAATTTGCGGTCAGATAAGGAATAAGCTCGCCACTGGAATTATCGGTATTCACTTCGACGGTATAGGTCACGACATTTTGGGTCATGGTGGCGTTTAATCTAATTTTCCCCACCACGCCCTGGAAAGTTTTGTCGGGAATGGCATCCACCGTAAACGTTACCGCCTGGCCCGGATGGATGCTGCCAATATCGGCTTCATTAACCGAGGCCCAGACCTGCATTTTTTTCAAATCCCGGGCAATAAGAAACAGGCTGGGGGCACTGAGGCTGGAGACCACGGTCTGGCCGATATTCACCCGTCGGTCAATGATGACGCCTCTTACCGGAGATCTGATGGTAGTGTAATCCAGATTTTGGTTGGCCTTGGACAGAACGGCTTCCGCCTGAGAGACCGCCTCCTTGGTTTGCAGCACGGCTGCCTGGCCGACCTTGAGATTGGCTCGGGCAACTTCATAGGCGGCGCGGGAGGCATCGAAATCGCTCTGCGACAGGGCTTCGGAAGGGCCGAGCTGTTGAGCGCGCTGCCAATCGGCCTCGGCTTGAACCAGCTTGGCCCGAAGCTGGCCCAGGTCGGCCTGGGAGCGCTGGTAATTGGCTTTGGCCTGGGCAAGTTGAGCTTTGCTTTGATTGACATCGGCAGCATACAGGGCATTATCAATGCGCGCCAGAACCGTTCCCGCCTCGACCTGGGAGCCGTAATCTATGGGTTTGCCGAGCTTATCTTTGCCAAAAGCGAGAATCTTGCCGGCTACCTGGGCGCCGACATCAACGACCTCCTCGGGCTCAACGGTGCCGGTGGCGCTGATAACCGCCTCGAGATCGCCTCGAACTACCGGAGTCAAACGATACAAGACGGATCGGTCATTATTCCCCCCCCAGAACCAGAATAACGCCGGAACGATTAACAGGACTGGAATGAGGAAGAGAATTATTTTTTTCCAGGAAAAATTTCTAAAAGAAAATTTTTGATTTTCCATATAAATATGAAACCTTTAATTTATTGAGAACTGATTATACTTAATGCCAAAAGTCATCATGATTAAAAATCACAACGAAGCATGAAAATTAACCTGACATTCTGATCTATCCGGTTTTTTCCTGACGCTCACTGCTCACCAACATTGCCGAGCCATAAAAGACACTATAATTAAATTTAATACATCTTAAAATAATAACACAAAAAAATTAGCCTATCCGGCGTCAGATCTTCAAGTATTTCTCGAGTTCGAAATTTTCGAAAGAGCCGGTTTCCGTACCTGTCATTTTTTTATTCTTACAATATACATTAACATGATAAAAAAATAAGACTGCTGCCGGGGTTAAAACTTTTCATTGGCATGGCGCCAGATACAAGTTCTAAAAAATAATTCCGCCATGGTAGCTTCAGCCTGCGCTGAGAAAAATTTCGGTAATGCGAACGGATTTTCGAGAATTGATATAGTCGTATCGGGGATCGGAGCATGAGGTTCCGCAGGTTCAGGAAAGGCTTGGGAAAAATTCTCAGGTTTCCGGGAGAAAGAATATGAGTTTTATCAATGAGGTGGCCACTTGGACGGAAAAAGGCATTGCCCACCGGCAAAGGACAGGCCGCCCCTATGTAACCCTCACCTATGCCCAAAGTCTGGACGGCTCCATCGCGGTCCGCCCCGGCCACCCGCTGGCCCTGAGTTGCCGTGAATCTCAGGCGATGACTCATGCCTTGCGGGCAAACCATGATGCCATTCTGGTGGGCATCGGGACCGTACTGGCAGATAATCCCAGCTTGACGGTCAGATTGGTATCCGGAAAGAATCCGCAGCCGGTAGTGCTTGACAGCCGTCTGCGTTTTCCACTGTTTTCAAAGTTATTGCGCCAGCCAACGCTTCCCTGGATTATGACCAATAAGGTGGCCGAAGCAGAACGCCAAGCGGCTCTGGAAGAATTGGGTGTGAAGATTTACCGCTTGCCAACCGGTGACAGTGGCGGCATTGAGATACAGGCGGTCTTACGGAAATTAGGGGAAATGGACATCAACAGCGTTATGGTGGAAGGCGGGGCGCAAGTAATTGCCAGTTTTTTAGGAGGTCAGGCCGTGGACCAGATTATCGTCACCATCGCTCCAGTGCTGGTGGGCGGAGTTCGGGTCCTGGATTATCATCAGCAACCGCGGCCCAAAGTGTTCCCCCGCCTCGTCAATGTCAGCTATCAAAAAATCGGCGACGATTTGATCGCCCGGGGGGAACCGGATTGGGCTCCCTGATTTCACGTGATTTTCCATTGAGATGACTGGATATGCAGCGACAGGCCCTTTATTTTACCGGTCCGAAACAGCTTGAAGTGGCGCCGGAGCCAATTCCTGAGCCGGGTCCGGGTCAGGTATTGGTAAAGACGCGGTTTTCCGGCATCAGCCCCGGCACCGAACTGCTGATCTACCGCAATCAGTTTCCGGCCGATGTAAGCCTGGACGCCAGCATTGCGTCGCTGGCCGGCACTTTCCAATATCCCTTAAAATATGGCTATGCTGCCGTCGGCAAGGTGGTGGAGGCGGGCGCTCAGGTTCCGAAGGAGTGGCTGGAGCGCCCGGTTTTTGCCTTCCATCCCCATGAGAGCCATTTTCTGGCCACCCCGGAAGAATTGCTGCCGATTCCACCGGGAATTTCACCTGAGGCCGCCACTATGCTGCCCAATATGGAGACCGCGGTGAATTTTCTCCTGGACGGGGCGCCGCTCCTCGGCGAGCAGGTTGCGGTGTTCGGGCAGGGAATTGTGGGATTATTAGTGACGGCCCTGCTGGCGAAGATGCCTTTAGCCGGTCTGCTCACCCTGGATCTGTTTCCCCGCCGGCGCCTGATTTCAGAAGGTCTGGGGGCCCAGGCAAGTCTGGACCCGACGGAACCGGAGGTTTTGGCCAGGGTAAGAGCCCTGATGGCGGACGGGGCCGATTTGACCTATGAGGTCTCCGGGCAGCCGGCGGCTCTGGACCAGGCCATCGAGATTACCGGTTACCACGGCCGGGTGATCATCGGTTCCTGGTATGGCCGGAAGAAAGCGGCATTGAATCTGGGCGGCAGCCTTCCACCGCAGCCGCATCCGCCTGATCAGCAGCCAGGTAAGCACCATCGCGCCGGAACTGACCGGCCGCTGGACCAAACCCAGACTCCTGGGGCTGGCCTGGCGGATGCTGGGGGAAATTCAACCGGCCGCGCTGATAACTCACACCTTTAATTTCTCCGAGGCAGCTTCGGCCTACGCCCTGCTGGACGAGCATCCCGGCGAGGCGGTGCAGGTGGTGTTAAGGTATTAATAACCTCGGGCCCGGCTGGCTGGGCAAGTCGGTCCGTGGATATAATTATAAGTCCGGCTAATCCGTCAACAGCAGGGAATCAATCCCACCGGCAATTACCGCCTCGGGAAATTACTACAGACCATGCTCCCAAATTTTCACCCCAATTCCCGGAGTCGTGAACGCCCAGATAAAGATGCGTCGCCCCTGGAGGCACAACCGTCTCCTGAATCAGCAGAGTGTTGCTGGTGCCGTCCCCGATGAAAAAAGGGCTGAATCCCGGGATTTTGGCGGGTAAAATTCCGGCTTCAGGATCACTCCAGTAGTCAGAGGCGGCGGGTCGGGAGGATGGCGTCGCCCACAAAAACTCCCCAGCCCCCAGGGTGCCGAGATGCAATAGCCTGGTGTTGGCAAAGCTGAATCTCCGGTGCCGCCGTCAGCCCCATATCCGCAACACCGCGGACAAAACCTCTTTGTCCACGGATTTCAGCACGTACTAAACCGATGGGAAATTCCGGATCAGTGACGAGATTATGCGTGCTAAAGCAGTGTTTGCTGGTCCCCGATGAAAAACGGATCCCGGATTTCGCGGGTAGAATTCCGTTGAGATCACTCCAGTATCCAAGACCCATTCCGGCGTCGTCCACTCCCGTTAGGGAGCCCGGGTGAGATGCACAGATTCTGGTGTTGGCAGTGAGGCCATAGCTCGGTGCTGCCGCAGCCCCATAATAGGGTCCCTCAAGTCCTGGAATGATCCGGAGCAGGAAAATCTCAGACGTGCGCCCGGATTGACTCTTATTCCGGGCGGGGCCGAAGGATTAGTTGTCTCTCCAACCAGAAAGGTGTTGGAGGTCCCGTCGACGATCACGGTCTGACCTGCCGCCGGCAATGCCGAAGCGCTGATGAGACATAAAATTGTTAAAAATAAACTGACATGAAATCCCCCCGGCGAAGGCTCGATTTTGTTTAATAAATTAATCATCCCTGCCGGTCTTGGCAATAGTATGATATTGATAATATTGTCGATGATACGGTTATACCGACAGGAAGCCAAAGCAAGATAAGGCTGAGAACCATAAAACTGACAGACGGAGGCCCACATGTATACTTTAGCCGTGAAACGGAGCCTGATCGCGCAACATTATTTATTCGGCGGTGATTGGGGGCCGGAAAATGAGCCCCATTCGCATCATTACCAGATCGAGGTCCAACTGCAGGGGCAAGAGTTGGACCGGCACGGCTATCTGGTGGATATTGTGGAGGTGGAAGCCCGGCTGGAGGAACTCCTGGATTATTATCGGGATAAGACTCTCAACGAGTTGCCGGAATTTGCCGGACTGAACCCCAGCATCGAACATTTTGCCCGTTTGTTCTGCCACACGTTACGGCAGCAGTTGCAGGCTCCCAATCTGACCGCCCTGCAGGTAACGATCTGGGAAAACGAGATTGCCTGGACCGCCTACCGCCAGGAACTTTAATGCGCCTGGGGTTGGTCATCTATGGCAGCCTGGAGATTGTCACCGGTGGTTTCCTCTATGACAAACTGGTGGTGGACTATTTGCGGCGGCAGGGCGATGAAGTTGAAATTATCGCCCTGCCCTGGCATCCCTATGGCCTGAGTCTGGGCCACAATTTTTGGCCCGAGGTCAAACGCCGTTTGAGCCGGGGAAATTTCGACGCCGTCATTCAGGACGAATTAGTTCATCCCTCATTGTTCTGGCTGAACCAAAGGCTGAAACCGCAGCTGAAATTTCCCATCATAAGTCTGGTGCATCTGCTGCGGTCCAGCGAAGAGAGGCCGGCCTGGCAGAACCGGTGCTATGGCCTGGTGGAGCGGCGATATCTGCAATCAGCTGACGGCTTCATCTTTATCAGCCGGCATACCCGGCGCCTGGTGGAAAAGCTGGCAGGCGCGGGCAAGCCCTTTACCGTTGCCTATCCGGCCGGAGACCGTCTGGGCGGGGCGACGCCCGAGGAGATAGCGGCCCGGGTGGCATCGCCGGGCCCGCGGCAGATCCTGTATCTCGGCGCGGTTATCCCCCGGAAAGGGCTGGATGTCCTCTTGCAGGCCCTGGCCCCCTTGAAACATGAGGCCTGGGAATTAACCGTCGCCGGCAGCCTGACCGGCGATCCCGGCTACTCCCGGAAAATCTTTGATCTCATCAGCCGGCTTGCACTAAGCCAAAAAGTCCGCCTGCCGGGAATACTGCTGGGAACAGATTTAATTCACTGTCTGCAACAGAGTCATATTCTGGCCGTGCCTTCCTATATGGAAGGGCTGGCGCTGGTCTACCTGGAAGGGATGTCTTACGGTCTGGTGCCTCTGGCTTCGAGCGGGGGGGCGGCGGGAGAAGTCATAACTTCGGGAAAAGATGGATTTTTAATACCTCCGAAGGATGTTCAATTTCTGACCGACAGCCTCCGGGAACTTCTGAGGGACAGCCGCAAACTTCTGGCCATGAGCCTGGCAGCCAGGGAGCGGATTGCCGGGCACCCTACCTGGGAAGAGACCGGCGCTAATATTCGCAGATTTTTACTGTTTCTTGGTAAAAAATCATCATGTTTAAAAGTCACCGGTAAGTATGAAAACCAAAATGAACCTGTTAATAGATCCAGTCAGTTCGGCAGCTCGTATCACGGTTTTCGTGCAGAAAATAAGACTGCAGGGCGGTGAAAAAGCGCCTCTCGGTAGCTAAAATGAGTGCATTCGCCGCCGGCAGTTTCAGCCGCTACTTACTAGCCAAAAAGAGTTTGGACGACCGCAGTATCAATCTTTTTGTCTATCAGAGAATGATTGCGGCCCTGGCTCCCGGTTCCCGGGCAACTCCGGTCGATATTTTAGAAATAGGCTGCGGCCTCGGGACCATGATCGAACGGCTTTGGGATTGGCATCTGGCTGATAAGGCAACATACACTGCCCTGGACCGGGACCCCGGGCTTATTGCTGCGGCCGGAGTGCGGCTGCAGGAGTTCGCCCGCCATCGCCGGTTGGCTTTCTCAGAGAAGGGAGGGTCCATTCGATTAGAGGGCGATGCCCGGGATTGGCTGGTAACGCTACAACCTATTGATTTTATGATTTATTGCCAGGGGCAGATGGTGCAGCAAAGCCGGGATCTGCTGCTGGCGCACGCCTTTTTGGATCTGGTGGATCTGCAAACCGGCTTACCATGCCTCCTTTCGGTATTAAAGCCGGGAGGATTATATTATTTTACCCTGATGTACGACGGCGAGACTATTTTCTACCCTCCTGTTGACCGGCAATTTGACGACCTGATAATAAAACTATACCATCAGAGCATGGATGAACGGGAAGGCGGGAAGGCCGGTCACAGCCGGACGGGACGGCGGTTATTGCAGGCTCTGGGCCGGATGGGCAGTGAAATACTGGCGGCGGGCAGTTCGGGTTGGCTGGTGCTGGCCAGGACCGGCGGTTCCTACCCGCCCGAGGAGGCATATTTTCTGCATTATATTTTGGATACCATCCGGCAGGCCCTGGCCGGCCATCCGGACCTGGACCAGGAGAAGTTTCAATTCTGGCTGCATCATCGCCGGAAACAGATACAAACCGGGGAACTCATTTTTATGGCCCATCAACTGGACGTCTGCGGGCGGTTTAAGAAAGTTTTCAGTTTTCGATTAAACATTTTGAACTTATAATAGGCTGGAATCAATCGGCAGAGCACCTCTGAGTCAGGAAGCAGAATTTTTCAGAAAGGCGACATAATGGCGTTTACGGAGTCTGACAGGCAAACGGCAGCTAATTGGCAGGAAAAATTATCATTCAGGCACACATGGCGATTCTTGCAGAACAACCGCCCCGAAAGTGCCCTGATTGCCGAATTTCTTAAATCATTTCAGGAACTCTTCCCTAAATTATCGATTAAGACCGAAGTTATACCGGAAACAGAGCTTCCCGGGCTGGTTCTCGGGGAGAGTTGGCAATTCCATGCGGTCCCGGCAGGCAAGAAGCTGGAAATGCTGGGAGAGATTCTGCTGGCCCTGGACGGTCAAGGACAGGCGTTGTCACCGGCAGTCAGGAGTCGCTGGGAAAAACTCCCGCTGGCTCCGGAGCTGACTATTTTCATTGCCCCGGACTGCCCTTTTTGTCCGCAGATGGTGCGCCAGTTAATTCCTCTGACGGTAACTCCCCCCAAGGCGGCCATTTCCCTGATCGATGCCGCCTTGTTCACCGAACTCGCCCGGGAGCAGAGTATTAAGGCGGTACCCACCGTGATCGTCAACGGCATCTATAGACTTACCGGGGCCTTCCAATTGCCGGAACTGCTGGACCTGGCGGAGAAGGCTGACCCGGCCCAACTGCCCCTATCGGTCTTAGAAAGGCTGATGGTGGAAGGCCAGGCGGGCGTCCTGGGGAATTTCATGCTGGAAAAGCAGGTAATTTTCCCCAACGTCCTGCCATTATTACTGCACCAGGAGATTAATATCCGTCTTGGGGCGATGGTGGCCCTGGAGACGGTGGGGGAGAAGCATCCGGATCTGGTGGCGGCTCTTCTGCCCCGGCTTTGGCAGGAATATCCCGGCCGTGACCTGGCCGTGCAGGGCGACATTGTCTACCTCATCGGGGAATGGGGGAATGGGGGCTGGATTAAACCATTGGCGGCAGCCAGGGAGGAAACCGATAAGCCGGAGCTGCAGGAAGCACTGGATGAGGCTATGGAAAATATCCAGGCCAGGGAAGCAGGCTGAGCGACAAAAACTGCGGGACTTGACAACGCCCGGCCCGGTTCTGCGGTCATCCCGGCCAGTGGGATTTCCCCAACCCCGAGACAGGAGAACCCTCCCCGGAAAATGATTGCAGAGCTGCAGAGCGCCGGGAGACAGGGTGCCACCCGCACCGGCCGGACCCACCAAAAGAAAAGGCAGGGCCGCAGCCCCGCCTTTTCGGTTCAGAGGTATTACCTCTTCTTGGGTTACTATTCCTTCCGTCTCCGGGCGTAGGCCGCCAGGCGGACCAGGCCGCCGCCTAAGAGGAGCACGGCGCCGGGGAGGGGGACTTTCTTAACAAACCCTGTTACGATAAGTCAACTCTGTTCCATATTGAAAACTGACGTTAGAGACTATTACTGAGATCAATCACGCTACTTAAGGTAAACAAAACCAGCTCTGAATCAGTCACACCGCCGTTCGAGGTGATTACCGGGGCAGGGTTATCTATTGAAAGAGGTTATACATTTGATCGCATAAACACAGTGGGGCCTTGAAGATTGGACCCGTAAATTAGTCCCAAAAAGATTATGACCGGCCGCACGTTGCCATTGGTTGAAGATCAACGTTGAGGAGTGCCACAGTTAAAAATCATGAACCATAGGCCCATTTACCCTTAACATTAGGATCAGAACACCGACAACACCGACAGGGGGAAATAGAATGCTCCCAGCACCGTAGCAACGGCAACCGGTCTAGGCATACCTGAGAGTAAAAAAACAATGCGTTCAACAAATTTGCTGGTATTAAGACACCCCCGGTATTGTTCGCGTTATATGCAGGTCTCACGAACTACAGTTTCGAATTAGACTGCTCCGAGTGTGCTGCATGAAACGGAGTGGTGTCTTCTCAAATAAAAATATAGCAAAATAATTGCCATGGCCGGAGCTAGCAAAAAACACAAGTCAACACTGACAAAGCCAGTAAAAAGAGTATTTTCTTCATCTTTCCTCCTTCAATAATTCTCATCCCCAATAATCCTCCTGGGGACCATTAAGTTAAACCTTAATTCTTTTTCCTTTGCATCCCTCCTTTTTTATAATGGTTTCTGCGCCCTGGGGCTGCTGCCAACCTGACCTCTGACACCGGCCATCAACCACTGCCGGTGAACCGGCCCCAGGCTCGCCCTGAGCTCAGTAAAAATGTTTCAAAAGATAAACATCCCTCTCCTCAACCTGGGTGGGCAATTTCCCGATATATATTTATGCAATTTTTGGACCACATATCAAAAAATAATAATTACTCTTAATCATTAGATGATTTTGCCTAGGACCTTTTTTGCCACCAACTCAAATGTTCAGAAAACAGAACATCGAATACAAAAGTTTGAACCGCCCCTGGGCTTTTTCCCGGCGAGCAAGCGCTTGGGATTGGTCGCCAGTGCCATATAAATATAATGATACCAATGTATTACCCTTCGAGAACGGCTGGCCGCCGGTCGGCCGCCCCCTGCCCCGGCCTCGAGGCGGCCAAAATCGCCGGCGCCGGCCTGATGCCATAATTTATATATTATATCATATAGTTACCTTGTCTTTCGGAAATCGCCGCCGGCGCCGGCCGTACCGCTGCCGTGTTCAAATAATGGAATGCTGCGTCTCCCCGGGAGCCTTGTCTTAGCATGGGAAGGTAGACTTATGTAATAAGCCACGACATTAAGGGGGGGGGGGAATAACTAGTTATGCAGTGGTAAGTTTGAGGTTGGGCGCCACGGAGGTCGGCGCGCCGGTCTAAGCTCTCGGGGCGTTGGGGGTGGCGTCGGCTGGGAATTTTGCCGGGTCCCAAGAAAAATGGGGTTAGCCATTATGAGCTAACCCCTTGATAT
>CAWBKT010000043.1:0-73759 GCA_963789385.1 uncultured delta proteobacterium
TGAACGATAATCTTGCATTCTTCAACTGTTAATGCTTGAGGATTTCCTTCCTGGTTTAAATAGTATGGATAAAAACCAAAATCTATTAACATCTTCATACAATTGTTTATAGAACAGTCGCACTGGTTAGCGCTAGGCTCAAATAGTTCCATCATAATTATTAGTTGTGGATTTTCTTTTAATATTCTAGATGCTCCCTTCAGAACTATTTCTTCTGCCCCTTCGACATCTATTTTAATAAGATCTATTTGTGAAATATGGTTTTCTTGACAATAATGATCTAATTGGGTAATCGGTACATTAATTTTTTGATGGGCTGATTGACCTTCTCGCCGTTCTCCAGCGCCGATTGAATTATAAACTTCGAAACCCTCGGGAAAGATATAAAATGGGATTACCCCGCTCGTGTTTCCAAGGGCAAGGCAATTAGCCGAGACTTGGGATAATTGATTAAGGGCTATGTTAAGTTGCAAATGATTAAAAATAGGGGGGTAAGGTTCGAAGGAATGCACCCGACCCTGAGGCCCTACCGCTTGAGCCATGATGATGGTCATCCAACCAATATTGGCCCCGATATCAAAAACCGTCATACCTTTTTGGATGTTGTTCAATAAAAACTTCTCTTCTTCATGTTCAAAAATTCGGCAATAAATGGCTTCTGCTATCAGCGAGTTGGACCGGAGCAAGATCTGGTTGGCATGGCCGCAGGGTTGTAATAACCAACGTGGAGGGGAAGAAGCATACAGGATTCTCCACAAGTGTGGCCGAATACGCGTGTCAATTGTTTCTAATAGATTGTCTAACAAGAATTCTCCCTATATTAATGTTGGCTCATAAGCGAAGCCAACTCATACCTAACTAATATCCAGAAAATTTGCTGCTACAAAAATTAAGTCATATTTTGTATTGATTTCATCCCGGTAATAATTCGATCAAGGACTTTATTTAATGGAAGGCAGATTAATCTATTAACTGCTAAAGCCCTTTTCGCGGCAAATACTTCATTTTCTTGTTTCATAAATTTCATAATATCATTTAATTCTTGGGGACTATCACAATATAATCTGGCGCAAGTTTCATCAAAAGCTTTCATGTGGATATATCTCTGAAATTTCCTGACCTTATCAACTTCTTCAGGATAATGGTGGCGAACCGAGTCCATCCAGCGCAATTGAATAGCCGGTGTATCAAAAACACAAGCCTCAAGCAAGGCAGTAGTTCCCCAACTACTGACAACGAATTCCGCATCAGTTAAGAAGCTCACCATGTGTCTAATATTCTTCAAGTTAAAAGAGTCAGGTCTTGGTTTCGCATCGGTAATATCAGGTGATGGATCTAAAAGGATATTATTTTTTCGCAGACGATTATATAAATCTCTATTTCCCTGGGGGTGCGGGCGAACGACTAATCGCAAATCAGAAAACGAACCGATACTCAAACTAGCAGCCATCGCCTGGATATCCTCAACGTCATATCTCATTGTCTGAGCGCCGCAAACATAGGCAATGTATTTCTCATTTTGATTTAAGCCGATTTTTTTCCGCATGGCCATTTTTTCATGTTCTGTTACGGCTTCTCCATGAAACCTCATTTGCAAAGCACCTACTATATATATTCTATCCTTCGGGAATTGCTGGACCTCCAAAGCCTGTCTTTTCATTTCTTCACTCCAAACCATCAAAAAGTTTGGACGTCGATGGAAAGGTCCTCTTGAATATATATTGTCCCAACTTGAAATAATACAGATGCTTGGTATTTTTCTTCTATTGGCTTCATCCATAATAAATAAATCTAACCAATAATGACCAGGTGAACCTACTACAACCATTTTAGGTTTAATTTCATCAAAAATAGCTGCTATTTTCTTTCTTTTGGGGCGATATAATGAATATAATTCTCTTAAAAATGACCGTCTTTTTGAATGACGAGGAGTCAGGGAAATTAATGTTTTTGCCAAATACCAAGTTAAATCTCTTTTATCATTAAAATTCATTGTCATTAAACTACCATTACTATATTCTATTGAAAAGCCTTTCATATGTAAATTTCTAATGTTATTATCTATTGAAGTGACCCCTTTTATATTAGGTACTCCAAAACTACCGTTATAACTGTCGATATAGTGGTTGATAAAACTCCTTTTCTTTTGATCGGTATATGAATAATTGGTATAGGGACTTACAAAATGTACTTGAAATCCTAAATTATTTTCTATTTCTGATGCAAGTCCGCTAAAAAGAAAATTGCGCAATACGAAAGGATGCGAAATAGTAAATATTATTTTGTCAATCATAACTTATTTTAATGCATCACTTTATGATTATTATGCAAATAATAGTAATCGGATATTTATCTCAAGGTATTGGGAAAAAGTCATGGGAAAGGGTTAATCAGAATTTACTTTCAGCACGGATTATATCAGCTAAGGTCTCCCCATCGAGTCCGTGAAACTTCAACACCTCGGGCGGTGTGCCCCAGGCGGGATAGCCTTCGACCCCAAACTTTCGGAAGGGGCGATTTTGCATGAGTCCGGTGTTAACCAGGACATTTAACAAACAATCGCCCAAGGCGCCTACCGGCGAATGGTCTTCCAAGACGTAGATTGGTTTTGACGAACCCACTGTCTGCCGCAGCCAATTTTCATCAACCCGGTTCAGCCACGGCATGTTCACTACCTGGAGGCCGAAATTTTCGGCGCTCAGGGTTTCGGCGGCGACCAGGGCCTCATGCATCATGACCGGCCCGTAGGCAAAGAGGACGGCATCAGCACCTTGGGTGAGGGCTACACCCTGTCCTTCGGTAAACTGATAAGTTTCCGGCAGGGTGATGGTCCGGGGGCAGGGACCGATAATCAACCGCAGAACGCAATTATCCTTAGCCTCCTTGACACAATACTCAGTGGCGAGACGGGTTTCAGCAGGGTTGCAGGGTTGGATGATCACAAAGTTCGGCAGAGCGCCAAGCAGTGAAATATCCCGGATGCTCTGGTGCGACTGCCCGGGGCCGGCAGGAATCAGGCCGGAATAGTGGTTGACATACACTATACGGGTATTTTCGCAGGCATTATTATAGATCTGTTCATTGGCCCGGGCACTTAAGAAGGCGCCGAAGGTGTTGACGACGGGCAGCCAGCCTTGCAGCGCCAAACCGCCGGCCATGGAGACCATGTCCTGCTCGGCAATGCCATTTTCCACAAAACGATCCGGGAAGTGCTCTTCAAATTGCCGGACTCGACAGTCCGCAGCCAAATCGGCATCCAGCACCAGAAAATCCTGCTTTTCCCGGGCCAGGTCAAGCAAAGCCCGGCCATAGGCATCCGCAACATAATCCCGGCTGACGCCGCTGGCCGTCTTTTCTGCCGGTGGCACGAGATCAATCTGGATCGGGGGTATACCGGCTTGACGGCAGCGATCCTGGACACGTTGGGCGATCTCTTCTTGGGCCCGGGCAAATGTCTGGTCATCGGGAGCCCCGGAGTGCCAGCGGTAGATGCCGTGGTTGGCCGCCAGTGCTGCGGGGTGTTCCATAAAAGAGACACCCTGGCCCTTAATGGTATCGGCAATGACAATTTTGGGACGGTCGGTAATTTGACGAAAATCCTGGAATACCTTTTCCAGCTGCTGAAAGTCATGACCATCGCAGCGGCAGGCATACCAGCCGAAGGAACGGAATTTATCTTCCAATTCTCGCAAATTGGTTATTTCCCGGACCAATTTGTCCGATTGCACCTTATTGTGATCCACTATGACATGAAGATTGGTAATACCCTGGTGCACTGCGGTCTGCAGCCCCTCGTAAATTTGGCCTTCCTGAAGTTCCCCGTCCCCGGTCATGACAAAAATGCGCCCCTGCCAGCTGTTCATTTTTTTGGCCAAGGCCATGCCCTTGGCTTTGGAAATCCCCATGCCCAGGGAGCCGGAGTTGGCTTCGATGCCGGGGGTGCTGACATCGGGATGCCCGCAGGTGCCGCCCAGGCGGCGGAGAAGCAATAACTGGTCCAGCGGGAGAATCCCGAGAGAATGCAGGACAGCATATTGTCCGGGGACATCATGCCCTTTAGAGGAAAAATAAATATCCCGGTCGGGGTGACGTAGGCCCAGCTCTTTAATATTCATTTCAGAGTGGTAGAGCCAGGTGACGATGTCCAGGGAACTGAAGCTGGAGCCCAGATGTCCGGACCCGGCTTTTTTGACGGCATTAAGGGCATTAAAACGGGCCATGTCCGCCAAAATAGCCATTTTGGCAGGTTTTAGTATGGGTGTCCCGGAGACCTTCTGAAATTCGGTTACAGGAATAATCTTGATATCTGTCATAGTGTCAATCTTTACCGTAGAATGGAGTTTTGGTTATGGTGGGCAGTTTAGCCTCGCCTCTGGCAATTAAGCTCTCCAGCCACTGCCAGTCCATAGGGTGGTTAATGTCAAAGCCCTCATAGCCTTCGGTGAAAAAGGGCATTATCACCGTGCCGGCGATGGTGTTGTCATGCAACGCTACCCTGGTCCAGGCAATTTCCAGGCTGGCATTTTGGACATAGACCTCGGGGAGCGCTTGATATTGGCTGCTATGCCATGGTTGTGAGGCCGGACTCAAGGGTAACAGCGGCAGCATGCGGCGGCCTCTGACCACCCACATTTTTCCGGGGTGCTGCTGACATTTTTCCACTGCCCGCAAGGAATCCACCCCGGTTTCGCCGAGAAAAGCTTCCCAGGCCCGCCGGATGGTGCTCCCCAGACGGAAAGGACTAGTTGGCCGCAAGATGCTGAAGCAATCATAATTTCTTCCCTGTGAGGCCAGGGTTTCCAGGGTGTAAGCCAGCCATGCAATATCCGGGGACAAATCTCCCGCCAGTTCGGGGGGGCGTAAAAAAGGTGCTTCGGCCCCATAATGACCGGCAATTTCGGCATAGAGGGGGGAGTCGGTGGAAATGATAATATCAGAGAAAATCCCACTTTTCAAGGCCGAGGCAATAGAATAGGCCAACAGCGGATGTCCAGCCAGAGGGCGGATATTTTTTCCTTGAACGCGCTTAGATCCGGAGCGCGCCGGGATCAGGGCTACAATGCTCGGCGTAGCGGACATTTAATCAAACCTTCCTAAACCTGAGCAGGATCAATCAGGATGTAGATATCCTTTAATTCTGAGTAGATATCCAAGGCTTCGGTCCCCGGTTCCCGAGTGCCGTTCCCTGATTGTTTTAAGCCGCCGAACGGCATGTGAGGTTCGCTGCCATAGGTGCCGGCATTGACCATGGCCACGCCGGCCTGGACTTTTTGGGTAAACTGGAGGGCACGGTGCAAACTTTTGGTGTGAATGCAGGCTGTTAAACCGTAGGGGCAATCATTGGCCAAGGCCAAGGCTGCGGCAAAGTCACGGACGCGGTACAGGCAGGCAATGGGTCCGAAAAGTTCCTGTTGGGATATGTCATCGTGGGGCCCGACATTTTCGATGAGGGTGGGCGCCATGAAAAAGCCGGCGGCATGCTCGGCAGCAGTGAGGCGCCGGCCGCCGATAAGAATTTTGGCGCCATTTTTTTCAGACTGCTCTACAGCCTGTAGCATGTTCAGGAGCTGCTCCTCGTTGATTACCGGTCCCAGGTCATCCTCATCCCCTGGACCAACCCGCAATTTTTCAGTGCGTGCCACCAGCAGATCGCGGAATTGTTGATAAATTGAATCGAAGATAATTATCCGACTGGCTGCGGCGCAACGTTGGCCGGCATTGCTGAAGGCCGAGAGCAGCACCCATTTGGCGGCGTTGTCCAGATCGGCGTCGTCGCAGACCACGAGAGGGTTTTTGCCCCCCAACTCCAGGGACACTTTGGCCAGTCGTTTGCCGGCCTCCACCGCAATTATTCTGCCCACGGCAGTAGATCCGGTAAAACTGATCACCGCGACGTCAGGATGGGCCACCAGGGGGGCGCCGGCCTCTTCGCCGAACCCCTGGATGATATTCAGGACTCCCGGAGGCAGGCCGTTTTCCTGGGCAATCTTGCCAAATATCCAGGCAGTAGCCGGGGTATCTTCGGCGGCCTTGAGCACGGCGGCATTACCGCAAATGAGGGCCGGGAATACCTTCCAGGCAACGTTGGCGATGGGCGTATTGGCGGAAATAATGAGCCCGGCAACTCCCAGAGGCTGACGGACGGTCATGGCGGACCGGTTGGCCATCCCGCTGGTGGTTGTCCGCCCGTAAAGCCGCTGCCCTTCACCGGCATAAAACAAGCCTAAAGCGACGGCGCCGTCGGTTTCGCCGAGGGCTTCCGGCAAGGATTTCCCGGTTTCCAGAGCAACAATCCGGGCCACTTCCCGGCGCCGGGACCTCAAGCCCATGGCGACGGCGTGTAAGATATTCCCCCGTTGGATGGGGGTCATGGCGGCCCAATCGACCTGAGCTTTCAGGGCCGATTTAACCGCATCGTCGACGTCAGCGGCACCGGAGCGGGTAACCTGGCATAATTTCCCGCCGGTGGCGGGATTGTATTTCGGGAAAACATTTCGACTGCCGGCGGGTTGAACCCGGCCGTCAAGCCAATTGCCGATTTCGGATGGGAGATTGAATTTTTCCATATTATTTTCTACGTTTACCATGCGGTCCAGCCACCGTCAACGATTAAATTGGAGCCGGTCATGTACTTTGAGGCTTCGGAGAGTAAGAAGATAACGGCGCCGTTATACTCATCTTCATCGGCCATGCGGCCCAATGGAACTTTGGCACAGTAGGCTTTGAGAAAGGCAGGATCCTGGTTATTGAATACTCCTGCCAGGGTAAGGGTATTAACCCGGACACCCTGGCCACTCCAATAGGTTGCCAGGTACCTGGTCAAATTTAGCAAAGCCGATTTGGAGACGGCATAGGCCGCGGGTTTAAAAAACGTCTGCCCTTCCCGGCGGCGATAGTCATAGATGCGCTGGTCGGGTGACACTAACCCGTAGATGGAGCCGATATTGATAACAGCTCCCCGGCCGGCGGCGGCCATGGCCCCGCCGATTACCTGGCAACAGAGAAAAACCCCTTTGACGTTGACCGCCATGATGTCGTCCCAGGAGGATTCCGGGTAAGTCTCAAAAGGGCCGTTTTCCGTGGCCGGGGCGTTGGGAGGAGAATCCAGGGCGGCGTTATTGATCAGGCCGTGGGGAACGCCCCAACGGGATTTAACGTCCTCAAGGCCGGCCTCAAGAGAATCCCGGCGGGTGACATCCACAGGGGAAAAAAGAAAGTTATCCTGTTGTTGCAGATCGGGAAAACACCGGCTGATGTTCTCTTTTTGATTCTGGATGTCGAAATTGGCCACTTTGGCACCATTTTCAAGCAAGGCCCGGGTGTATTGGCGGCCGAGCTGGCCCAGACCACCCGTGACGACGACAATTTTATCCTTGACTCCGAAGAGATTGCTCTTCATGTTTTTCAGGTCCTGTTCAGCAGAGGTATTATAAACCGCAGAAGACTTTCCGAGTGTGCTTGACCTTGTGGTTATATCGAGATAAATGATCAGGCTCAGGCCAAAATATCAAAACTGATATTCTCTTCTTCCTGCACCGGACGAATGGTTTTTTTGCCTAAAACTTTATCATATTCATAAGGCGGCAAGCCGTCATTAGGGGACTTAATGGCAATGTCGGCCTCGGTCAGGAGATGTCCGGCCGGCAGGTTTCCGGCAAAAATCAATTTTTTAGCCATTTTATACAGCGGCTTGACCTCGCCCGGCAAGGGTTTTTTAATACCGTCACCCAATGCCAGTTTCACCCGCCGCAGATCCCGGACCATTTTCCGGAGCCCCTCCGGTTCCAGGGAAAAGGCATGATCCGTGCCGCGCCAGGCCCGGTTCAGAGTAAAATGTTTTTCAATTACCCGGGCCCCCAAGCTGTAGGCTACCGGGGCCATGGCGATGCCATTTTGATGGTCCGACAGTCCGACCACGATGTCGCGGAAGCGTTCCCGCAGGCTGGTTATAACCCGGAGATTCATGTCTTCGGGTTCGACCGGATAGTTTGCCGTGCATTGCAGGATGCACAACTGCTGGTTGATAGCCATTATGGCAAAATAAGCCCTTTGGATATCTTCCAGGGTGCCGCCGCCGGTGCTGAGGATCATGGGCTTGCCTAACTTGGCGATATATTTCAACAGAGGAGTGTTCAGCAAATCACCGGAGGCGATTTTAAAGGCCGGCATATTTAATTCTGCCAGGAAATCGGCACTGGCAAAATCAAAGGCGGTGGCAAACATGGTGATGCCAATCTCACCGGCATATCTAATTAATTCTTCATACTCCGGCCGCCCGAATTCCAAAGCTTCCCGATGCGCCCCGTAAGTCGGCCCGTAGCTGTTTTCATGGTCGTAGGGGGAATTATAAAGTGCTTTGGTAAATAAGGATTTATTGTCGCGCTTCTGCAATTTTACCGCATTAACGCCGCACTGTTTAGCCACCAAAAACATTTCTTTGGCTTTTTCTAAACTCCCTTGATGATTATGACCCATTTCGGCAATAACATAACAATCGCTACCATCATTTATTTCGAAGTTGTCAATAATTAACTTACGCACGGTTTACCTCGATCAACTAGATGAATTAATAATATTTTTATATTCCTGAAAACTTTTAAAGCCGAAATTAATTAATATATTGGTAATTAAGATAACGAATGAACCAATGATACCAATAGATAATTTCCCTAATGTTGATTTTATAAATATCATATCAGAAAGATATTTAAAAATTAACATCATGGAAATGCTGCTCACGACAGTCAGTAAAAATATTGTTAAAAAAAATCTGATGTTATATTTTTCCAATAATATAAAAAATAAGATAATGATATTATAAAGTAATGATAAAGCGCAATATGAAAACCAAGCCCAGGCAGCCCCTGATAAGTCTAGATAAGTTATGCCGAGCCACATAATTATCGGGTACCAAAATAAAGCTGCCGTATTAAAAAATACGCCGTAGCGGCTAAGTCCCATTGCTACTTGATATTGATACAGAACTCCCGATACAGCAATACAAATATTACCCAAGACATAAATTGCCATTACATTGGCGGCGTTATTGGCTATGACGACGTTTCTGGTCCATATTTCCAAAATATCATTTGAATAAAATGATAAAGGCAGTCCACAGGATAGAGTCAAGATAAGCATTATTTTAATATTTTTGATTAAATTATCAGCGATATAAACATTATCTTTAGTTGTAACTATCTGACAAGTTTGAGGATACGAAGAGGTCAGGAATGGATTAGATAAATTGGTTAATAATTTTCCTCCGGCGCTGCCGACATTGTAAATCCCCAAGCTGGCAAGGGGCAGCAATTTAACGATCATAATCTGGTCGAGCTGAGTAACGATCAAGCCAATGCCGCTGATCCACATGAGTCCGAATGATAATCGCCACAATTTAACGATTTCGGCCCAAATGAATCGGCCTTTTACTGCAAAATTGGAATTAAGTATTATTTTATTGGCCCAATGGCGCAAAATAATAAGAAAAATTACCGCATTGATAACATCAGCCAGAAAGTATATGACAACAGATTTCCAGATATAAACAGAAAATATAGTAATGATGGCAGTGATAATTACTAATATGGTGTTAATGATATTACCGGCTACTTGCTTTTGGGTTCCGATGAATACGGATTGATACACAGCATTTGGAAAAGCAATGGCCAGCCGCACCCCAACAAGTATAAAACAGGCAGTAAGTGTGTCCTGTGAAAAATAATTACTTTTTAACCAGTATTGGCTGATAATTTGGGAAAAACAAATGACCAAAAAAGCTAACACAATACCTAAAAGCCAATATAAAATTTCAAAAGTCCGCAATAGATCAGGCAGAGTAGTTCGTTCGTGACTTAACATCTGGCGCCGGGAAATTTCTCTCTGGAGGGCGCCCCCCAACCCTTTGGAGAAAAAACCCAGCATCGTCACGAGCATAGTGAAAAAGCCGATTAAGGCATATCCTTCAATTCCTAAAAAATGCAAATAAAAGGGTACTAAAAAAATACCCAGGGCAGGATAAACAATTTGCCCTAAAAAATTTGCTATGGTATTTTGAATAACCACGTTTATTCTATTTAAGTTTATGAAGAAAGTTTTTAAAGGAAAAATAGTAATTATTTAAATATCTAAAAAGAACATTACTTGTGTAGATTATGACAAGTAAAGGGATCCACATTTTACGGTTTAAAGGAATAACTTGAGAGTTAAACAAATAAGGACCTGCCGCATAGATAACTTTAAACTGGCGGAGCGGATCTTGCCAGATTCTTCCTAATTCCTCTTGGGCGTATCTTTTGGCAAGAGGAACAGAATTCACGGTTCGGATATGCAAAATTTGATTTACGTAACTAAATTTTGTCGCTAAGGCGACTTGACAGACAAATAATCGATCACCACCCATGACCAGGGGGAAATTTTGGAGGGCTTTTTTTAAAAAATAGGTCCGATAAAGACCATAGATGTATATATGGTAAAGGCAACCAGACATTAATTTCATTGCCAGCCTCAAATTACTCATGTTTGCCGGGTTGGCATTGCCCTCATGTTTTATGAAATCGACATGTTTACCTGCTTCTGTCACTCTCTCCACTGCACTCATGGCAACTGCCGAGTTAACGTTGTTATCCAATTCGTTAACCATGTTAGCTAAAAATTCCGGGGCCCACCAATCATCGACAGCAGCCCACATAAAATAAGATCCCCGAGCTTTATGCAAGACAAATTCAAAGTTTTTAAAGCCGCCGATATTCTGAGGTTGTCGATATAAAGAAATTCTTTTATCCCTGGCCGCGTAACTAGTTATAATATCCCAGGTATTATCTGTGGAAGCATTATCTGAAATAATTAATTCAAAGTCACTGAAGTTCTGTGATAGTATAGAATTAATAGAATTATTAATAAAACTTTCTCCATTATATACTGGTAATCCTATACTAACTTTCACCTTTTGTTTATCATCACAACCTACCATAAAAAATAAATCTCCAATTTATACTTTTCTTACTATCAAAATACAATTGGTATCGTCAGAATAAGATAACTCCAGTAAATTTCAAGGTATTTATTAGAAATCGATGCTATTCAGTAAAATTTGCTTTTGTAAGCCTAATAATCCGCCGGAATAAAAGGTGAAGATATTGTTGGCTAAAAGAGACATTCCAGTTTGAGAATTCCAAGAGAAACAAAAGATGGTTTAAGGTCTACTTCTTTTTTTGTACGTTTTAACCAGGCTCCGGGCCAATGAGTAATATTCTCGGTTAACTCACTTTCATTAAAAGGCCAGCCGGGCTGTTCGGCGGTAAATTCCGAATGAAGTTTAATGAATTCAAGGGCAGCGGCATAAGGATTATTCCATTGCCAATCTTTTTGACCTCGGGGGACATCAATTAAATCTCTCATAATGCCATCGGTAGCGACTAGATAAGAACCCGGGGTAACCAATTCGCCATAACAATTAAGTTCGGCCAAGACATGGCCTTTGGAATGATTGGAATCGAGAATAACCAGCACAACCTCACCTGGATTGATGTGAGATTGAACCTGGTTAACCACATCTGGATCAATAGAACTACCTTCAATTAGGGTAATATAGCTATATAATTCATGTTTTTCAATAGCTTGCCGATTATGGGGACGGATTTCTATATCGACTCCAATGACCCTTCCCTTTGGATTCATGAGTATGGCATCGGTAATACTCCTGGAGGCTAATTCCCGATAATCCACAATCGGATGGCCGGTACCTGGCACAAAGTTGCCTTGTTTATTCGGATTAAGATCCACAATGCAGTCTATAAATTTTTGGTTGGGATCGATTAAATTGGCAAAAGTTGTCCCTTTGGCGCCGGCTCCCCACAAAGCTACTTTACCTTGACTAGCCAAATGGGTGATTTTATCAATCCAAGTTCTAATTAATTCTTTCTCAGATTGAGCATATTCCCGGGCCAGAGAAAGAATTCGGGTGGAATCACTTTGTTGCAAGCTTTTGGGGGAGTCCACCGACGCCTCGGAGTTGGCGAGCCGGAAGCAATATTCACAGGTCCGGTTATGTCACTATCAAGCAACGCCACAAAGGCTTCGGCCACATCTTCAACGTAAAGAAAATCTCTGATCTGCCGACCATGCGAACACCGCGCGAATTCACCTTTAAGCAATGCCTGGATCACGGAAGGGATAAGCCGGCCAGGAGGTTCGTGAGGGCCATAAAGGAAAAAAATCCCGTGAGCCTCAAACTCCCTCTGACACCAGGTGCGGGCAAAGAAACCCCTGTAATCCGCTAGAGGTTCCAATTCAATCACAAAGGCACCTTTAATTTTGGTTTCTTGAAAGATCATAGCACTATGCTTATCTCAGGAATTGGCACGACAAACTTGCCGCCCCACTCCCGGAGGCAGGCCATCTGGGCCATGATTTCTTCTTTGATATTCCAGGGAAGAATAAAGACATAGTCAGGTTTTGTCTGCCGGATCCTGGCCGGCGATTCAATCGGGATATGAGTTCCGGGCAGGAATAATCCCTGTTTATGGGGGCTGCGGTCTACCGTATAATCCAGAAAATCGGTCCGGATGCCGCAATAATTCAGCAGCGTATTGCCCTTGGCAGGGGCGCCGTAGCCGACAATCTGCTTGCCGGCGGTTTTCTGATCTATCAGAAAGGATAATATCTGCCGTTTGGTTTTTTTGACTTGTTCTTCGAAAGCGGTGTAGGTCCCTAACCGTGTCAGGCCGTAGGCAATCTCGTCGTTTTTTATGTTGGTGATTTTGGCACTGACCGATTTGCCGGCATCTTCCCGATGGCAGCCATAGATTCGTAAAGACCCTCCATGGGTCGGCAATTCTTCCACATCAAAGAGGGTAAGGCCGTGGGCCGCGAAAATTCTTTCGACGGTTACAAAAGAAAAATAAGAAAAATGTTCGTGATATATGGTGTCGAACTGATTTTCGGCCATCAGGCGCAAGAGATGGGGAAATTCCAAGGTGATGACCCCATCAGGTTTTAATAATACCTTCAGACCGGCGACAAAATCATTCAAGGCCGGGACATGAGCCAGAACGTTATTGCCGATAATCAGATCCGCGGTTTTCCCCTGCCGGGCCAGGTCTGAGGCCAGATCCCGGGAAAAAAAAGTTACAAGCGTTGAAACCCCTTTGTCCTGCGCGGCCCGGGCCACGTTGACGGCAGGTTCGATCCCTAATACCGGTATTTCCCGAGAGAGAAAATTTTGCAGCAGGTAGCCGTCGTTGCTGGCTATTTCCACGACAAAACTGTTTTTGCCGAGATGTAACCGGTTAATAATATACTCGGTATAGTGTCTGGCATGCTGGAGCCAGGTTTCGGAATACGATGAGAAATAGGCGTAATCACCGAATATCTGGGAGGGACTTTCAAATTCTTCCAATTGCACCAGGAAACAGGAACCGCAGACAAAACAATGGAGCGGGTAAAAAGGTTCCATGGCGTGGAGTTGCTGAGACGTCAGATATGAATTTGACAAAGGAGACATCCCTAAGTTAACAAAGCTGTGGAGGTCTTCACTCCGGCAGAATCGACAATCGGGTTTTTTCATGATAATCATAAGGCCTGGTAGGACATGATCTGTTTCTCGGTAAGCGACCTGATCGGAGAAACATTTTTATAAAAGTTCCGATACCAGTCGACCGTCCACTTTAAACTCTCAGTCAATGCCAATTTTGGTTTCCAGTCAAGATACATTTTGGCTTTGGAGCAATCCAGTTTGAGGAAGTGAGCCTCATGGGGATTGGCCGCAGGGTCCGGATGCCACCCGGTTTCAGAGGACCACAGCCGGCAGATATTTTCCACCAGCCAACTGACAGTCCGGCAATCGTCGTCGTCCGGGCCGAAATTCCAGGCCCCCGCATATTGGGCACCGTCCTGATACAAGGCCGCGGCTATTGTTAAATATCCCGAGATGGGTTCAAGGACAAACTGCCAGGGACGGACAGCATCAGGATAGCGAATTATGATTTCCTGGTTTTGGTGCAACGCCCTGAGACAATCCGGAATCAGACGATCTGCACCCCAGTCACCGCCCCCGATGACATTGCCGGCGCGCACCGAAGCCAAGCCGACCCGATGTTCCCGGTTATACGTTTCAGGTGAAAAATAAGATTTTAAATATGCGGCGGTGACAATCTCGGCGGCACCCTTGCTGGAACTATACGGATCATTGCCCCCTAAAGGGTCGTGTTCCCGGTAACCCCAGATCCATTCCCGATTTTCATAGCATTTGTCACTGGTAACAATAACCACCGACCTTACCTGGGGGGTATGCCGGACAGCCTCAAGCACATTGACCGTCCCCATGATATTGGTTTCATATGTCAGTTGTGGTTCTTTATAAGAAAGACGTACTAAGGCCTGGGCGGCCAGATGAAAAACAATATCAGGTTGATATTCATGGAAGACAAGTTGAATTTTTTTAACGTCTCTAACATCGCCGTGCACATGAACAATTTCTTCGGATAAGGCAATGGCCTCAAACAAATTGGGCTGAGTAGGCGGGTCCAGGGAATAGCCGATTACCTGGGCGCCTGAAAGTTTTAGCCAGAGGGACAACCAAGACCCTTTAAAGCCGGTATGCCCGGTGACCAGGATCCTCTTCCCTTTCCAGAAATCCGCCTCTACCATATTCTCCATTCAGCCTGGTTCTTTTCCCATAGGGCATTGAGATAATCCATATCCCTTAAGGTATCCATACAGGCCCAAAAGCCTTCGTGCTTAAAGACCATAAGTTGTCCTTCCCGAGCGATTTTTTCCATTGCCCCATACTCCAGATCACAATTTTGTTCTTCCGTGAGATAATTGAAAATCCCCCGATTAAAAACAAAAAAGCCCCCATTGATCAGTCCTTCACCATCCCGGGGCTTTTCTTGAAATGACTTGACCTGGTTACCTTCAAGGCGTAATTCGCCGAACCGGGCGGCGGGATTAATGCCGGTTACGGTTGCCAACTTGCCATGCTGTTGGTGAAAAGCCAGCAAGGCCTTAATATCAATATTGGCTATCCCGTCACCGTAGGTAGTCATAAATGTCTCTTCCGGGATATATTTTTGAATTTTTTTCAACCGCGCCCCTTTTAAGGATTTCTCTCCCGTGTCGGCCAAAGTTATTTTCCAGCCGACTTCATCGTGGCGCTGATGAATACAAATGTGTTCCGGTCGTCCTAGTTCAATGGTAACATCATTATTCATTATTTCATAATGGCAGAAATAATTTTTTATCATATCTCCTTTATATCCCAAGGCCAGAATGAAGTCTCTGATGCCGTAATGGGCGTAGATCTTCATAATATGCCAGAGAATAGGACGATTGCCAATATTTACCATGGGTTTGGGACGAAATTCCGTCTCTTCCCGCAACCGGGTTCCTAAGCCGCCGCATAAGATTACCACTTTCAATGCAGTTACCTTTCTTAATATCAAACTTTATTGCAGTTGAAAAAGCACCGAAGACCCGGAATCATCCAAGATGGTGATTTTCCGCTGGTTCAGAGGCGGCGGCAGCATTTTCTGAGGATTAAATGACACGGTTATATCCGGCGCGCCATCTTTCCTTGGTTTGGCCGTTAAAACAGCCTTCTGGGCCCACGGCCAGTTATGCGTGTCGTCTCCGAAACTGATGCCGCTGATGAGATAATCCGGCTCAGCAGCCGGGAATGTCAACCGAAAACGCTGCATTGACGGGATTTGCTCGAGATTCAGCCGCAGCCAACCCGACCAGTGGGCCGGAATGGTGCCGGTGATTTGCTGTTGCGGCAGCAACTCACCCTTGGCAGACAATGGCGTCAAGGTAATAGTCGATGGCTTGCCCTTATTGACAACCTGAATATTGATGATTTTAGGATTATCGGGCTGACTGATTTCGATATCCAGCCATTGATAATCGCGACTGGCAATTTTGCCTTCCCGGGCCAGGGGACCGAACCGCCGGGGATTGTCCAGGGGGGAGTAGCGAAAATTAGGGCTGGTGATCCACCAGTTGGTCTCGTCCACCCCGGCAAATGACGGGTGATAGACGGTGGGATTATAGGTAACGGCATAATGAACGTCGGGACTGCTGAGAGCAGCTTCTAAGGCAGGACTGCCCTGGAGGGCAGGATGATAATAGACTGCACCCAGGCGCATGGTGCCGTGGATGAAAAAATACGGCATGATTATAAGACTATTATACAAAACCCGGTCGCCGGCCTGGGCCCGGGCCAGGAGCATCTCGGGCTGCTTAGGGTTAAACACCAGGGGTTGCCGCTTCCTTAAGAAATCGGTGTAGGTATAGACCTGTTCCCCGCCCACGGCAATCATCTGCAGGGAGTAACCCAGGAGAGCCGCCAGGAGGATGAGCGGCAGCATGTCCACCAGTTTAAACGAGTTAACCTGATTAGTTTTCCTGTTTTTAAAGAAGTCCCGGCTCGAGCGCCAGGCATAACAGAAGGCCTGCCCTACCAGCCCGAATAAGATTACCACCAGGGGAATCCACAACCGCAAGACGACATCCCCGGGGTGGCTGGAGACATAAAAGAGCATCCCAAACAAAAATAAAAAGTAGATTCCCACAATGACACGGTTTAGGCGGCGTTTTTCCACCGGCAAGGTCATCAGGCCGAGGACAACGGCAGTCAAAAAAACCGGGGCGGCCCCAAAGAGCCCCCCGGCACTCCGGATAATGCCAATGATTATCGCCATGACATTCTGCAGTGCCCCCCTGAGAATATACATACAGGATCAGGCACGGGAGGAATCAGGGTAAAATGCACCAGGGCCATACCCTTTACCAGGGAGGAGATCAGAAAGATGGAACCGATGACCAGGACCATGAAACCCACTACAAGGCCGACTTTCCTGCGGACAGGGGGTTGCGCCAGGACCAGGGCCAACACAATACTGACGCCGGTGTATAGGACGCCTACCGGGTGCATGGCCGGGAGCAGCACTGAGCTGAGGCCCAGAGTCCATGGGGCCCAGCCCTGGCGGGAAATAATTCTGGCCCAGACGACCACGGCGCCGGCCATGGTCAGATTGGAAGGCACCAGATGGTGCAGCCCGGTATCCGGGAAGATCTTAAAGGCAAGCAGGGCCAGAGCAATGCCGGCTGCCGCCGGTTCGGTTAATTTCACCAACAAATAGGCAAAAGCCAACCCGAAGAACAGGGGGCTGATTCTCCAGAGCCATTGATAAGCTGACAGGAGGCCCAAGCCGAGTTTGGTCAGCCCCAATAAAATAAGGGAAAAGAGGGGATGATAAACGGGGAAGATCCGCGAAAAAGCCAGGTTTAGTTGATGCACCGCCGCGGCCGAGTCCTCTCCGGTGAAAGGCAGTTGCTGCCGCAAATCATCCAGCGCCGGGCAGGGTTGAAACCAGCATTCCTGCATCTGCCTGGTTTTCAGGGCATAGGTCAAGGAGTCATCAAGTTCCGGG
This sequence comes from uncultured delta proteobacterium, assembly GCA_963789385.1. Taxonomy (GTDB): domain Bacteria; phylum Desulfobacterota; class Desulfobaccia; order Desulfobaccales; family Desulfobaccaceae; genus Desulfobacca. The sequence goes on from CAWBKT010000043.1 coordinate 17,430, forward strand.
AGCAAGGACCAGTTGGCCAACGGCAGGTTCATCAGGGCGCCCTGAACCAGCAAATAAATGATCAAACCCGCCCAAACAGATCAGCCGTCCGGTTGTGTGCGGTTAGTTTTTATGCCATCCACGCATCGTACCACAATTCAAAAGCCAAAAGCGTCCACAGGAGCTTGCGATGATCCTGGCGCCGAGCCAGGTGTTCTTGCAGCAAGAATCTGGACATAATCGGCATTAAAAATGCCGTGGCGCTTGAGTCGGGCCGGAGCCAGCAGGTCAGTGACCAATGGTTTAAGCGGACCGGTCAGCCATTTGGCCACCGGCATATTAAAACCTTTTTTCGGGCGCTGGATGATTTCCGGGCGGCAGCAGGTCTTGCATGGCCCGGCGCAGGAGATACTTGGTCGTGAACCAGCCCACTTTAAGTTTTCGAGCTAAACCGGCTGAGAAATCCAGAAGTTTCAGATTTAGGAGGGGCACTCGCACCTCCAGTGAATTGGCCATGCTGGCCCGGTCAACTTTAGCCAGAATATCGCCTTCCAGGTAGAGCTTGAGGTCGCAATAAAAAACTTTATTGAGGAAATCTCGCGCCGGGCAAGCCTGCCAGTGCTGGTAAATCGGTTCGGTATCTGATTGGAGTTAAAAATTCTTCAGGTTCAATAACAGAGATTTTTGTGGCGGGGAAAAAGAACCCATCCAGAGTTGGTGGCGGTCATACGGCGGCAGATTTTGGCCCAGCAAAAAACGCCTGACCTTAAAATCAAAACTGATGTTGTTAAATGAAACCGGCAGATTCTTTAAGACCCAGGGAGTTAAATGCCGCCGCAGATTTGCCGGCAGGAAACGTTGATAGGCCTCCATCCAAAGATGGGCGGGGAGGGTGGGATATCCCCCAAAAAGTTCATCGCCGCCATCGCCACCCAGGGCAACTTTGACATGTTGGCGGGTGAACTGACTGAGAAGGAAAGTCGGGATAAAAGAAGAATCTCCCAAAGGTTCATCCAGCAGTTCCCCCAGGCGGGGGACCAGTTCCAACATCGTCTGCGAGGTCAGGGTAATTTCATGATGCTCACTGTCCAACTGCTGGGCCATCAGCCGGGCATATTTTGATTCATCAAAGGAGAGATCTTCAAAACCCACTGAAAAACTTTGGATTTTTGATATGTTAAGAGCTTTCAGCATGGCGGCAATGCTGCTGGAGTCCAAGCCGCCGCTCAGGAGAACGCCCACCGGCACATCAGAAATTAATTCCAGGTTGACCGCTTCCTTGTAAGGCGTGATCTGAACTCCGACAGGCAAGCGTGCAGATTTGGTTTCTGGTCGGTCTTCACTTTGTTCAATGGCAAAATCCCAATAACAATTCAGGGTTATCCGGTTTTCAGCCAGCGTCAGGGTATGTCCCGGAGGAAGTTTTTTTATGCCTTTAAAAATGCTCTGGGGCGAAGGGACGTATTCATACGACAGATACTGGCTCAAAGCCTGGTGATCCAGGTTCCGGGGCATCCTGGGGTGGGCCAGAATAGACTTCATTTCCGAGGCAAACAGAAAACATTCCGGCAGGCAGGCATAATAGAGGGGTTTAATGCCGACTCGATCCCGGGCCAGAAAAAGCCGACTGCGCGGCTGGTCCCAGATGGCGAAGGCAAACATGCCGTTGAGATACGCCACGCAATTGGGGCCATATTCCTCATAGGCATGCAGGATTACTTCACTATCACTCCTGGTGCGAAAGATGTGCCCGGCCTGACGCAATTGCCGGCGCAGATCGGGAAAATTATAGATTTCCCCATTAAAAACCAGCCAGAGGGATTCATCCTCATTAGTCAGCGGCTGCTGTCCGGTGGCCAGATCAATGATCGATAAGCGGCGATGTCCCAGGCCTAAAGGACCGTTGAGATAAAAACCCTGGTCATCCGGACCACGATGACGCATGGAGTCGTTCATACCGGTGAGAATTTCTTTATCCACCGGCTGGCCCGGGTCAGAATTAACAATACCGCAGATGCCGCACATAATCAGCTACCGGATCTTATTCCCGATTCGCCGGATAACCATCTTCGGGTTCTGCATCCGGGCATTCTGAGGTCATAATACGACGGATGATATACGTAGGTTTGCCCTGGGACTCGTGATAGGTTCGGATTAACAGTTCTGCGGATAAGCCCATTAAAACGGACTGAAATCCCAGGATGAAGAGCAGGGCGGAAAGCAGTAACAGGGGCGTTTGAATGAAGGATTGATGATAGACCACCTTTTGGAAGATCATGACTAATCCGGCTACCAAGCTCAAACCGATGAGGAAGAGACCGGAACCGCCGAAAAGATTGATGGGATGGGAAGAGAAACTGCCTAAAAATTTGACCGTGAGCAGATCGAGCAAGACGGTAAACATCCGATTCAGGCCGTATTTGGATTTCCCATAGCGACGCGGTCGATGGTTGACGGGAATTTCGATAATTTTAGCGCCCACCTGTACGGCTAAGGCAGGAATGAAACGGTGCATCTGGCCATAAAGGCGAATGTGGTGCAGCAGATCGCGCCGATAAGCCTTTAAGGTGCAGCCATAGTCATGCAATTTGACATCGGTGATCAACGAAATCAGCCGATTGGCAACCGCGGAGACCATGGTGCGGCTGAGCCAGTGGTCTTGGCGGTTTTTTCTCCAGCCGCTGACCAGATCGTAGCCTTCGTCAATTTTATCCAAAAGTTTCGGGATATCATCGGGATCATTCTGGAGATCGGCATCCAGACAGACGATAATTTTGCCCTGGGAAAAATCGAGGCCGGCTGAAATCGCGGCGGTCTGGCCAAAGTTGCGTCTCAGCTCGATGACCCGGACATTGTCATCTGATGGACAATATCCTTCAAGGCCGCCAGACTGCCGTCGGTACTGCCGTCATCGACGTAGATTATTTCATAAGGCAAATTCAGAGCATTCAGAGTGGCTGCCAACTGTTCCTGCAAGAGGAGCAGATTCTTTTCTTCATTATAGACCGGAATGACAACGGACAGAGTGTGTTCTGATGTTAACGTCCCGGATTCTAACGAATTATTGGCAGCTCCGGCCTTGGGGGGCAGCGAGCCAAGGGGCACAACCTGACCATTGATGTCTAAAGATTTCATCATTTTAAAGAGGCACTGATATTATTTGAGGACTATATCCGTTAAATTATATGAAAAATTTCTTCAAAGGCAAGGCCGTAAATCTATTAAAGCAGAATAGATTACCAAATCAAACCGGCGCCGGGAGGCTACCTCCCCATGGCGGCATACCTGACCACAGCCTTGTAGAGCGCCTCGACAAGCCGCTGCTGCTGCCTGGGATCGCACAGTTTAACTTCTTCCAGGCTGTTCTTGATAACGCCGCATTCCACCAGCACGGCCGGGATATCGGCGTTTTTGAGCACCACCAGCCCGTTAAAGGTATAGACTCCCTTGGTTCGATCCATCAGGACCCGGTTGCCCCGGCCGGCATGATTTAAATTAGGCACAAAGCCGCTCTGCCGCATCTCCGTGCCGATACTAGCGGCCAGGCGGCGGCTGTCAGCCGGGCTGCCGTTCATTTCCGAGTAAAATACCGAATAGCCCCCATATTCGTCGCAGACGTCCATCAATTTACCCTGATAGACCCATTGCGACAACTGGTCCGTATAGACGGAATCATGGTGGATGGAAATAAAAATCTCCGCCCCCCTGGTTCGCGCCAGGGCCGGGCGGCTGGACAGGGATATCTTGTCGCCGTCTTCGTTGACGATGAACGAACTCCGGAAATTGGGGTCCTGCCGGAGCTTGGCCAGCAGCAGACCGGCGATCCTCCGGTTAAAATTATATTCCGGCACCCCCCGGGCGCTGATGGCCCCCGGCACGGTGGCGCTGTGGCCGATATCGATGGCCACCTTAAAATCTTTGGCCAGAGCCGATCCAGTGATGGTCGCGGTCAAAAATATCACAGACAGAAGACACACTAATGATTGATAGAACATTACCGCGGTATTCCTTTTTAGGTTCATTATGGCTTCTTAAATTCAGGTTTGCTGATGACACGTTTGAGGTTACTATACACTAATTTTATTTGAATGGTCCAAGGGAATATAGGTATGATAAAAGTTTGATCCCGCGATTTCGTCTCAATCTCCCAAGAAAGCACCTTGAGGATAATCTCTGCTTCATGTTATCTATATCATCTACATCTTTTTTCTTGTCTCCATAGTTCATTCCAAGACATAATAAGACAAAAGGGAGTGTTTTTTTAACCTTTTGCTAAATGCTTTGAGAGAAAACGTATGGGAAAGTATGAAAAATTTCTTTTCCAAATTCTGAGAGCCACCTCTGACGCTACCATTGCCTTTGACGACCTCCGACAATTATTGCTCCGACTTGGTTTTACCGAACGCCAGCGTGGCAGCCATCACCTATTCAGGAAAGCCGGAGTTGAGGAAAAAATTAATCTGCAACGGGATGGGGCCAAGGCCAAGGTATATCAGGTGCGTCAAGTGAGGGCTGTTATTGTCAAGTATAAGCTGGCAGGTGAACTCTAATGTCTAAATATGAAATCATCATTTACTGGAGTAAAGAAGATAATGTCTTTGTAGCCGAAGTACCCGAACTTGCGGGCTGTTTGGCTCATGGTAACACAGAAGAATCAGCCCTCAAAAATATTAAAGAGGCCATGCAACTGTGGCTCGAGACTGCCAAAGAATTCGGCGATCCTATACCCGATCCTAAAGGCCGCCGTTTGATGTATGCCTGAAATAATAATAATTTTTTCCCATTCCAAAAGGGTTTTCTGTCATCCTGAGCGAAGCGAAGGATCTAAACCGCCTTGTATTCATCAGAAGTAGTTGATGCAATCAGTGCGATCTTGACCGATGTAAATCTTGCCGTTGGGATATGTAATCTTATACACCACATTAATCTATGTCGCCCTCGCGGCCTTGACGTGAGCCTCAAGTTCTGTGGGCCTATGCTGGTAAGGTGACCAGCTTTTCGACCAACTGTCTCCATTCTGCGGTCTGACCTGAACAATGACATTTTCAATGTGTTGGAATACCTAACCTTCAGAACCCAGGTCTTCAATGTTGGGAACCTTAAGAACCCCAGGCCAGCACCGCTGGGTATTGGGGGGATGAGCCTGGGAAAAACGGAGGGCTGTGGCAGTTCATGTTCTTGGATATAAAAATTCCAAGTTGCTTGCCAAGCCCGAGAATTATCGCCTAAATGGTAATAATGCCAGATATGATTTGGTTGTTGCAACCTATTGAATTTTTTAGAAGTTTCTGATGAAGCAGGTAGCTTTCCCCCTCCAACCAGGGGGAGTCAGGGTGACCCCTAATTTCCCAGCAGCAGCAGCGGCGCAATAGAAGTGGGCACAACGCCGGCGTTGAAGGTGTAGATGGGACTTCCCGCATCACCAATGACCATGATGCGCTGAAGGTTGGCCACGGTGATGGTGCTGCCGCCGGGGCCGGTCTGGAAGAGCACCCGGCCTTGGTAGTCCTTTAGGATAAAGTTCTGCTGATTTTTTTTAATGGTAAGAGTATGATAACCCCCGCCCCCCAGAATAGTCACCAGGTCGTTGCCGCCAGTCACGGTATAGGTCATGGTGTTATTGCCGAGGCCGCCGTACATGGCGATGACATCATCACCGGTGTCTCCCATTAATTCCATGGTGTTATTTCCCTCTCCGCCATATTGCTCAATGTGGGCTGTCCCTCCGCCACCCTGGATTTGCATCACATTAGCTCCCTGTCCCCCGACCTGGATAATCGAATGGTTTCCTGTACCAAATTGGAAATATTGGGTACTGTCGCCTTGCCCGCCGAACTGGTAAACCATGTCATTTCCGGAGCCGGTAAAGGCCGTTTGGTTGCTCCCTTTCGGGCCGCCTACCTGGAGGAGCCAATCATTGCCCGCCGAGCCTTCGGCGTATTGGCTGACCGTGTTGGTATCGCCGTACTGGGCGATCATGTCATTATCAGGAGTACCGAATATTGTCTGGTCGGGGTTGCCATCTGGCGCCTGGAGAATCGTATAATGGTCATAGCCGTTGGTAGGGGGCGTGGGAATAGGGGGCGGCGCGGCTTGAAGGACCCCGGCCAGGGCCAGGAGGATCACCAGGGCGAATAACCATGAGGAGGTGGAACGGATTCTATTCATGTGATCCCCTTTTTCTTCCCGCAGTTCGGGAGTCAGGAGATGGAGGCGGGTGGCTGCCGCTTAACAATCGGAAGAGATGGATAATAATAGCCTAATTGGGAAAATCTTGCAAGAAACTTTCTGCCGTTAGATAGACTGTCATGAAAAGTGAAACCAGGGTTAGAATATAAATCTATCGCTGAGAAGGAAGATCGTAAGATTGCAGCTCACTTGCTATTTTTAGCAGTCATCAGTGGTTACTAAAAATTGAAGAGATGATCTGATTATCGAAGTTGAATTTTTCCAGGATGAGCTTCAGAATCCTTTTGGGGCCGATGGCATGCTGCCTTAAGGAGCGGTTCTGCAGGCCGCCGCCGGGATTGACGATTTCCCGCCCGCGCGGGGTCCGCCACCAGCTCCGCCAGGAATTCCGTCAGGCTGTAACTATTTGTTCGTTGACGGGGAGTCTGCTCAGAATTAGCTTTTTAAGCTCAACCTTCTTGCTGGCATTATCTATATCTAGGCCCACCAGGCGCCCCTGGGCATCGTAATCCAACACCACTCCCTCAGAAATCTCACGACTCTCGGCGCTCAACTTTTCAGATAAATCAATGTACAGCGAATCTGTGTCAGGATAATAGCTGATCTTCACTTCTCTTTTTTATTTGGCGATTTCTTCCTGGATGACTTTGTCTAGACTTATTTTTAGGGGCGGCAGATCCATTTGCAGGGTTTTCCAGACCACCCGCAAGTCAACGCCAAAATAATCATGGATTAACTTATCCCGCATCCCTGCCATATCTTGCCATGGTATGTCCGGGTAACGATTGCGAAAGGACCTGGGAATCTTTCTGGCCGCTTCCCCGATAATTTCCAAGGCGCGAATAACTGCAAATGTGGTCTTATCGTCTTGGACAAACTCCCCGAAATCGAAGCCCGCGGTAAAATTCTCAATTTTTCGCAAGGCGTCCTGAATATCATTAAGATAATCTAAATACTCACGTTTTGGCTTCATATCGGTATGGCATCCGCTAAGACATGTTTGCCTATAACCGGCTTCAAGGCGTCTTTCATTACCAAATCAACTTTAATCCCCAGGAGGTCGCCAAGGTAACGCTCCAAGGCTATGAATTCGAAAAAAGAAGGCGCATCGCTAAATTCTATTAATATATCCAAATCACTCCTTTTCGTTTGTCGACCTTGAACATACGAGCCGAAAAGCGACAGCGATTTCACCTGAAAACGGCGGCGGATTTGGGGTAGGCTCTGACGCAGCTTAGCAATAATATTTAAAAGCAATTCGTTATCTTTTTTATAAAATTTTTGCGGCATTGATTTAATCACCATGCAAAGAAGCTAAACAAGTAACCGACTGATTGTCAAGGAATCTTCATAGAAAAAGCAGCCTCCAGGGACCAGCTTCGCCTGTAAGCCTTTACTCAGTCCTTCATTGCTAAAGAATAAAATCCGTGGACAGGAAACTGGATTTATGCTCCCGGACGATCCGGGTGATGATCTCTTTGTTCAGGTCGTTGCCTTTGGCGGCCACCAGGGCCCGGATGGAAAAGACCCGCAGGGCGTCGGAGACGGACAAGGTCAGTTCGGCCGAGTCTTTCCGGCCCGTCCAGGGGAAGGTGTCCGGCCCGCGCTGGCACTGGCTGTTGATGTTCACCCGGCTGACCTGGTTCACCAGGGGATCGATGAGCCGGGCGATAATCTCCGGGTCTTTGGAAAAAATGCTGGCCTGCTGGCCGTAATTGGAATTGATGATATAATTAATGGGCGTTTCCAGGTCAGTGAAGGGGACTACCGGAATCACCGGCCCGAACTGTTCCTCGTGGTAGAGGCGCATGCGCTCGTTCACCGGGTAGACCACCGCGGGGTAAAAAAAGGAGCGGTTGATCAAGCCGCCGCCGGGATTGACGATTTCCCCGCCATGCTGCCGGGCGTCTGCCACCAACTCCGCCAGGAACTCCGGTTTCCCCGGTTCGGGCAGCGGTGTAAAAGCCACCTCCTCCTCCCAGGGCATGCCAAACTTTTTACTGGCGATGACGGCGCTGAATTTCTCCAGAAACCGGTCTTTGACGTCCTCATGGACAAAGATAATTTTGATGGCGCTGCATCGCTGGCCGTTGAAGGACAAGGTCCCCAGGAAGCATTCGGCCACCGCCAGGTCCAGGTCCGCATCCGGCAGGATGATGGCCGGGTTTTTGGCCTCCAGGCCCAGCACCGAGCGCAGCCGGTGGGGTCTGGGATGGGCTTTTTTCAGCTCAATGGCCGGTTTGCTGGTGCCGATAAAGGCCAGGACGTCAATTTTGCCGGTGCGCATCAAGGGTGTGGCGATCTCCCGGCCCCGCCCGTAGATGGTGTTGATCACCCCCGGCGGGAAGGAATCCCGGAAAGCTTCCAGGATAGGGTGAAAGAGCAGGACTCCCAGCTTCGGCGGTTTGAAAACCACCGGGTTGCCCATGATCAGAGCCGGTATCAGGAGGGTAAAGGTCTCGTTCAAAGGGTAATTGAACGGGCCCAGGCATAAAACCACGCCCAGCGGCGCCCGCCGGATCTGCCCGATAATCCCCTGCTCGATGACAAACCTGGCGCTTACCCGGTCCAGGTCTTTCAAGGCCTCGATGGTGTCGACAATATAATCCACCGTCCGGTCGAACTCTTTGCGGGAATCCGTGAGAGACTTGCCGATCTCCCACATCATGATCCGGACCACTTCTTCCCGCTTCTCCCGAAAACGATAGACAAAATCCTCGGTATGCTTGATCCGCTCCCGGACGCTGAGGGTGGGCCACAAACCCCGGCCGTGGTCAAAAGCCTTGACCGCGGCGGCCAGGACCTCCTCAGCCTTGGCCGTGGGCATGAGCGGGTAGCGGCCCAGGAATTTCGGGGCCAAGCCGGCGCCGTCGGCCACATGCACCGGTGAATAGACGTCCTGCCAGGGGCCGTCCCAGGGCCGCAGTTCGCCGTTTACCAGATAGACGTCCTGGGTGATGGGCTGGGCAATTTGAAACTCTCTGGGAATGTCCTTTTCCGCCGGAAACAGGGCGCCTATTTTTTCCTGCACATCCATGTCTGCGCTCCGATTCTGAATTTTGAAGCAGTCAAAGTTCTATTTATTTATTAAACCATATTTTTTACAAAGATCAAATATTTTCCTTGATCTCAAGGGGGAGGATTTTGTTTAACAGCTTTTACTTGAATGGAATATTTTATGAAGAGCAAATTCGGTATGAGCGAGTCAGAAATGCTAATGTTTAATTAAAGCCTTACATTTTTTAATCTCGAAGATCGAAATTCCCTTATTGCTAATATATCACTTCCACCAGGTACAGTCCCGCGGCCGGGGCCGCGGGTCCGGCCAGCCGGCGGTCTTTGGCGGCCAGCAATCGGGCCAGATCTTCGGGGTCGCGTTTGCCCCGGCCCACCTCCACCAGGGTCCCCACCAGGGCCCGGACCATGCCCCGCAGAAAGCCGCTGGCGGTGATGCGAAAATACTTCCAGCCGCCGGGCCGCTCTTCCCAGGAAACGGCCGTCACCCGGCGGACGGTGGTTTTCACCTCGCTGCCGCTGGCTCTGGAACCCGGCAAAATCATGTTCCCCCTGGATAAAACCGGAGGCCCGGCGCATCCGGTCCAGATCCAGGGCCGGCCACAGATGCCAGCAGCGCTTGAGGTGCAGGGGGGAGCGCACCCGCCGGTTCAGGAGGCGGTACTCGTAGGTCTTGGCCTGGGCGCCATAGCGGGCGTGGAAATCTTCGGGGGCCTCTGCGGCCTCCAGAATGACGATGTCCCGGGGGAGGAGACGGTTCAGGCCCTCCCGAAAGGCGGCCAGCGGCAGAGCCGACCCGGTCCGGAAATGCGCCACCTGCCCCAGGGCATGCACCCCGGCATCAGTCCGGCCCGAGCCGTGCAGGCGAACTTCCCGGCCGATGAGCCGGGCCAGGCAGGTTTCCACAACTTCCTGAATCGTCAGGGCATTGCGCTGCCGCTGCCAGCCGTGATAGCCGGAGCCGTCGTATTCCAGGGTCAGGCGAATGGTCCGCAGCTTTTCTATGAGGGCGGTTGGATCAACGGAGACGGATTCCTGGGCGGTTGTAGCTATTTTCTGAGGATTATTACTGTCCTGAGGTGTATTATGGCTCGAACTGAGGTCTGTCACTGCCGGAAGAAGATATTCTTAATTATTCCCTCTGCCCTGGAGGGGAGAGGGTCAGGGTGAGGGGTGAGATTTTTTGATGAGCTGGAGGGGCCGATCCCATCAGGGCACGAAGGGCACGATTTCGAGCCCCCGGGTTTCAGGGAAGCCCAGCATCAGGTTCATGTTGCAGACCGCCTGCCCGGAGGCGCCCCGGGTCAGGTTGTCGATGGCCGAGACGACGATGAGGCGCCGGGCCCGCCGGTCCAGCCGGACTGCCAGGTCGCAATAGTTGGAGCCGCGCACTGCCACGGTGTTGGGGAGGGTCCCGGCAGGGCAGAGCCGGACAAAAGGCTCTTTCTCATAGAAACGATGATATACCGCCTGCATCTCCTCGTCTTCCGGGAGGCGTTTCGGAGTGGCGTATAAGGTTGCCAAAATTCCGCGGCTCATGGGCACCAGGTGCGGGGTGAAGGTAATGGTCAGAGGCTCTCCGGCCAGGAGCCCGAGTTCCTGTTCCATTTCCGGGGTGTGCCGGTGCTCCGCCACTTTATAGGCCCTGAAGCCGTCGTTGACTTCGCAATAGAGTGCGGCCAGGCTGACGCCGCGGCCGGCGCCGCTGACGCCCGATTTGCAGTCGGCGATAATGCTCTGGGGATCGATCAGGCCGGCCGCCAGCAATGGGGCCAGGCCCAAAATGACGCTGGTGGGATAGCAGCCGGGGTTGCCCACCAGCCGGGCGGTTTTAATAGCCTGACGGTAGAGTTCCGGCAGGCCGTAGACCGCCTCGCGACAGCAGGTCCGGGGCCGTATGTTCCTGATACCACTGCTCGTAGACGGCTTGGTCTTTGAACCGGAAGTCGGCGCTCAAGTCCACGACCCTGGCTCCGGCCTCCAGCAGGGTCGGAATTACCGCCATGGCGGTCTTATGAGGCAGGGCCACGAAAAAAAACTCCGCTGCCGCCGCCAGTTTGGCCGGGTCCGGCCAGGAGAAGTCCAGAGGGCAGATACCTGCCAGGGCTGGGAAAACACTGCTCACCGGCTTGCCCTCGAAATTCCCGGGAAGTGACCGCGGTCAGCTCAACTCCCGGATGCCGGGCCAAAAGCCGCATCAATTCCAGTCCGGTATAGCCCGAACCACCGATTATCGCAACTTTAACCACACCTTTTCCTGTCTTGCCAACAAAAAGAGCCAGGAGCGCAATTCATTGTGCCCCTGGCCTGTGCATGCCGAATTGTCCCAGCCGGATTACCGCACTGGAACAGACAACAGCTTTGACGTCTTAACGCTTGGAATACTGGTATCTGGCCCGGGCGCCTTTCTGCCCGTATTTTTTCCGCTCTTTAATGCGGGCATCTCGAGTCAGGAAGCCGGCCTTTTTTAACACCGGCCGAAATTCCGGATTGAGCTGCAACAAGGCTTTGCTGAGTCCCTGTTTAATGGCGCCTGCCTGTCCAAAAATGCCGCCGCCCTGGACATTGACAAAAATATCAAGATCCGAGCCGACGCTGACCAGTTCCAGGGGCTGGCGAATAATCATACGAGAAATTTCCACCGGGAAATAATCTTCAAATTCCCGGTTGTTGACAACTATTTTTCCGGTACCGGGGCGCAGATAAATACGGGCAATGGAATTCTTGCGCTTACCCACGGCATGGATATCTAAAGTCTGGGCCATAGTTTCTCTCACGAATTAGATTGGAAGGCTAAAGGCTCGGGTTTCTGAGCCTGATGGGGATGTTCACTGCCGGCATAAATCTTTAATTTCTTCAGCAAGCGTCTTCCCAAACTGTTTTTCGGCAACATGCCCCACACCGCCTGCCGTAGAGCCTCTTCAGGTTTACCCTGGAAAATCTGGCGGGCAGTTTCGGCTTTAATGCCGCCCATATAGCCGCTGTGGCGATAGTAGGTCTTATTATCCAGCTTTTTGCCGGTAAATAAAGCCTGCTCGGCATTCACGACCACGATAAAATCACCGGTATCACAATGCGGGGTGAAAATCGGCTTCGTTTTGCCGCGCAAAACCATCGCTATCTGGGTGGCCAACCGACCGACAACCTGATCCTTGGCATCAACCACATACCATTTTTTAACAACATCTTTTTCACAAGCTACAAAGGTCTTCATAACTATCTCCAGAATTATTGGAACAGTTATTTATATCTATAATTTTTCGGCATGTCAAGAATAAGCTAGATAAAATTTAATGGCAGACTATCCTTATATGAAAACCGTGAGCCGTGAGCGGTGAGCCGAAAGAAATGGATCGATCAACAGGTCCATATTGGTTTTCATACTTGAGCTGGTGATTTTTTAACATGATGACTTTTGGCAACGCTTCGCCGGCAGTTCTCTCGCCACAGACCATTAGCGGCCGAACCTGCCGGTGATGGTGGCGGTGGCCAATGTCTTTTCGTCAAGGGCTTTTTTGAACGCGGCCAGTGAAGTTTGTTTTGAAACATCCAGTTTGGGCACGATCAAGGCGTACAACGTCACTACATAGGGGTGGTCGCCCGAACCTTTGGGCGGCTGTGGGCCGCCGTAGCCGATTTCTCCGAAAGAATTTTGCAGCTCCACGGCTCCGGCCGGCATCGAGTTTCGGGAAGCGCCCTCGTTCAAGCCCTGAGTCTCCGGCGGCAGATTGACGATCAGCCAATGAACCCAGTTATTGGCCACCGGATGAGGGTCCACAATGGACAAGGCCAGAGATTTGGTTCCAGCCGGGACATCGGTCCAGCTTAGCGGCAGCGAAATATTTTGGCCACCGGCTCCGGGCATGACATATTTTATGGGAATGGTGCCTTTGTCGGTAAAAGCGCGTGAAATTATCTCCATGGCGTTTCCTCCTCCCGGCAACATGAAAATCAGCCCCAAACAAGAGATAAAAAATGACCAAACCTTTTTATAACCCATTGACGTAGTCTTTGACCTGCAGGTCAAAGACTACCTTATAGATTATACAAGATATTTTTACAGAAACCAGAAAAACCATTGGTGATTTAAATATATTTTAATACATTTTATGGAGAGATCTCTTCACCGGAGAGTGGCATTATGTTCGGTTGGCTGTTTTATGCTCTTTCAACGCTGATATTGTGGGGACTTTGGGGGGTATTCAGTAAAATGGCCTCCAGCCATCTCCCCGTTTCCGTCGTCTATCTTCTGGAGGTTGCGGTTTATTTAGTGGTTGGGGGGCTGATCTGGGCTCAGGGGCGTATTCCTTTCGAATGGAATTACGTCGGCTTGACAGCAGCCGCGGCGGCCGGTTTATCCGGTGGTATGGCGTTGTTTTTTTTCCTCAAGGCCTTGTCATCCGGTCCTGCCGCCGTGATAGTGCCTTTGACTTCGTTATATCCGGTCATCACCGTGATCTTGGGAGTTACTTTTTTGCAGGAGAGCCTTACCCTGCGGCACCTGGTGGGAATAATTCTGGCGGTTGCGGCTGTCTGGCTGTTATCGAAATAGAAAAAGTTGCTAAACTGCGGATGATTGAATAATCTTAAGGCCAACGTTAATATTTGCGAATATTCTCGCTCCCCGGTGAGCCCGGACGGAAAAATCGCCGGCTGAAAAAGTCCTAATCTGTATAGATTGACTTTTGGAATCGTCTGCGATAATTTAGAACGACTTTTGTAAATCTGCCGTGCTCCAATTTTTAGGCTGCCTGGAACCGATGCAAGCAGACCAGTTACGCCCATCGCCACTTACCGACACACACCTCAAGACTCTCTTTCAGCGTATTGGGTTTACCACTGATTGCCGACCTTCATGGGGGGTGTGTGCGGCTGCAATCGCAGCCAGTCTGATGAGAGCTCTATATGAAGAAGCTATTCGGATTTTTTAATCGAGAACGTGAAACTCTGCAAGGACGGGTGTTTATCCATTTCTTGGAGGACGACCAGGCAGTTCCCCAGATTGAATGGATTTCCGGGCAGATGGCAGATGGTGATTGGATTCGACTGATTGTTTTTTATTATGCCCGCATTATGTTTGAATTAGCGGAACTCAATGAGACCCGGGTGGCCCGGGAATTGATGAATTTTGTCTCCCAGATCAGTAACCGCATGGCAAATCCGGCAAAAAATTCCGGCAGGATACAGATTCCCCTGGGCAAATTGCGTTTGGGGCGGGAGCTGACGCAACCAAGCAACCGAATTTACCAGGCTGCCTTATATGCCAAAAAGAGCGGCGCCTACCGCCTGGAGTTCGAAGGTATGATCGGTAGGGAAAAATTTTATTTCCCGGCAAGTTTTCTCGTGTTGCTGCAGTATGCCATCCTGCATATGCAGGAGAACCACCTGGAGGAGTTAGCCCGGCGGCTGACCCGTTTAAACCAATATTACCGCTATAAAAGGGATTTTTGGAACAGTATTGTCCTGACCGAAGGACCGACTTTCGCCTTAGGCAGTGAGACTATTTCCGAACCTGACCCCGAAATTGATGCTCCCTAACCGCCGGCCTGATTAAATTCCGGCAGCGGCGCCTTTTCCGTAAACCTCTCCATTAATCTGGTCTTAATGGCTTCAAATTCATCCGGGCTGATGACGCCGGAATCCCGCAGCCGCAGAAAACCTTCAAGTTCCTGGCGCAGACGGCCAGGTTCGCTCAAAGAGTCTGTTATACTCATGGCTTCCACCGTTTCCGCTTCCAGATCTTCCGGGGCGGCCAGGGCCAGGGGCGGGGCGGTCAACTGCAAGTGACCAGGCTGGCGCTTCCCCTGATAGCGAAAAGTCAGCAGGCCATTTAATAAAGATACTTCAATATCTTTCCCTGACTTGGTGGCCTCTTTAACAATATCTCCGACTTCGGAGCCGTGAGTGGCCAGGCGGGCCTTAAATTTTTGGAGGCGACGATATATCCTCCAGGAGACAAATAAACCGATAACACCTAAAGCCGCAATAATCCAGGTGCTGAAACCGATGACGCCGGTCAACCAGACTAAAGCCACAATGAGAACAAACGGGATAGCCATCAGGAAAAAGAGCAGACTGTAAAACGTCATCATATTGGAAAATGAGGCTATTTGGGGGGCTTCGCCTTGGGTTTTGACGCGTTCAAAAAATTTTTTCATATTGTGTTCCTGCGATTAAAATGCCCACGCCCTTTTAGAAGGACTTGCCACGTTAGCCCGGGTGGGCAATTAATTTCCTGCAATTTTGGAGTATAGGTCTTTCTTAAGCCAGTGGCAAGGGTAATGTTTCAAAATTCTGCCCACACCAGAGTCAGCCCAAACATATCATCTCAGGGGGCGCTTATTAAAAAGCTGTGAAAGGCTTTGTACGTCATATAAATATCTGCTTTTGAGGCTACTTCAAAGGGAGAGTGCATGGAAAGCAGGGCTGGGCCGCAGTCGACGATATCCATACCGTAGGCCGCCAGAAATTTGGCGATGGTGCCCCCGCCGCCTTCGTCAATTTTGCCCAAGCCGGCCGCTTGCCAGATGACGCCGTATTGATTGAAAATCTTCCGTACCTGGTTGATATACTCCGCATGAGCGTCGTTGGCATGATATTTGCCGCCGTGGCCGGTGTATTTTGTTAAGACGACACCATACCCCAACCGGGCGGCGTTGCGTTTTTCATAGACTTCAGGCCAATCCGGGTCAAGTCCCGCAGCCACGTCGGCAGAAATTGCCTGGGACTGCATCAGGGCGCGGCGGCGCAGGCTGGGAGATTCTCCCTGGCGGGCCAGCAACTGTGCCACCAACTCTTCCAATAGGACGCTTTGGGCGGAGGTGTTGCCGGCGCTGCCGATTTCCTCTTTATCCACCAGAAGGGTTAGACAGGCACAGGGAGGGTTTTCCAGATCCAGGATAGCCTGCAGGGCCGGATAGGCGGCGGCCCGATCATCCTGACCATAGCCTCCTACCAGAGAGCGGTCCCAGCCGATATCGCGGGCCGGTCCGGCCGGCACTGCTTCAAGTTCGGCGCAGATCAGGTCCTCTTCCTTGAGACCATAGCGATCGTGAAGCAGGTTTAAGAGATGCAGCTTAAATCGCTCTTTGGTCTCTTTATCGCCCAGAGGTAAAGAACCCACTAACAGATTCAACTTTTCGCCGATAAAAGCTTCATCGACTTTTTTATCCATTTGGACTTTGCGCGCCAGGTGTGGAAGCAGGTCGCAGACCGTGAAAACCGGATCGGCCGGATCCTCTCCCAAACGAATGGTTACGGCCTCGCCGTTTTCCTTAAGAATTACTCCATGTAAAGCTAAGGGACGGGCCAACCATTGGTATTTTTTAATTCCCCCGTAATAATGGGTTTTCAGAAAAACCAGATCAGTATCTTCATACAGGGGATTTTGCTTCAGATCCAGGCGGGGTGAATCAATATGGGCAGCGACAATTTTAAGGCCCTGGCTCACCGGTTTTTGTCCTAATACGGCCAGGGCCGCAGTTTTGCCTCGATAATTTAAAAAGTATTTTGTTGCCGGCTGGCCACTGTTCAGGTCAACAAATCCCCGGGCCAGGGCCTGACGCTCTACCTCGGCAACCGCCTCCCGCTCAGTCTTGGCCTGATCCAAAAAATTTTTATACCCATCATTAAATGTTGTTACCAGGCCTTGTTCGTCCGGATTCAGGTGATCCCACGACAACCGCGGGGTCAAGGTCAGGCGGTCTCCGATTTCCTTTAAAGCGTCCTTATCCAGGGTATCCATGAGTACTCCTTAATTTTTAGGTCCAGCAGCCGGTGTGAGAATTTATTTGTCATTAATTATAAATATTATCATGGAGTCATACACCCAGAACAAGCCTGAGGCTTTAAACGGGACCTCAATTTACCGGACTGAAGACAGGGCATAATAAAACTGTCAAAAAGGTCCCGGTTTTTAAATCAGCAATACCTGATTAGGCCCGGGATGAGGCAATTGCGACATCTGTTCCATCTGTGCTGCGTTTTTTTACAAAACTAAAGTATTATGCCGGCAACTGGTACGGCCACAGGTATCTGTCGGCAATACATCTAATCAGGAATCCGGTAAAATTCGTTTAAAAAAGGATTTTTAAAGGCAGCTAGAAAAATATGGCCTTTGATGGGGCAATGATGATAAGCTGCCGGGATTTCCGGGGTAATTAGTTTGTTTTACAGCAGTTACCTTGACTTAATGCCATAATGAATATACATTTAAAATTATCCTAGGATCAGAATCATTCAGATTGACAATAGAGCTTTTTGAATTAAATTTGTTACGTTAAAGCGAGAGTGGCGGAATCTGGCAGACGCACTGGACTTAGGATCCAGCGGGTGACCGTGGGGGTTCGAGTCCCCCCTCTCGCACCAGGGATGCTGGGAAGCCAAAGCCGAAATTCGATCTGTGATTGATCTTCTGTGAAAAGTGAGCTGGAAAAATCTAAAAATATAATGGTGTTCCCGATGGAAGTTAAAGTAGAAGAGATAAGTCCGGTAGAGCGCAAACTTTCAGTGGCCGTGCCTTCCCAAAACGTAGATAAACAGATGGAACTGGCTTACCGGAGCTGGGGAAAAAAGGCAAAAATTAAGGGGTTTCGCCCTGGCAAAGTGCCCCGGTCAATACTCGAGCGGTATTATGGCAAGGAAATTGAAGAACAGGTTTCCGAGGAACTTTTTCGCCAATCTCTGAATGAGGCCCTGGATGAGGCCAAACTGCAGCCGGTCATGGTGAAAGTGCCGCATAGTCTGCCGCCGGTGGTGCCGGGCAATGATTTTAGCTACAGTGTTGAACTTGAGGTGGCGCCGGATTTTACCCCGGAGAATTATTTAAATCTCGAATTGGAATCTGCTCCGGTGGTGGTCACCGAAGAAATGGTAGACAACCGCCTGGAGGAATTACGGCAGAGGCAGTCTGCTCTCCAGCCGATTGAGGAAGAACGGCCGGCCCGGGAAAAGGATTTTTTGGTACTTGATTACCAGGCTTATGAAAATGGCACCGCCATCGAAGGTGGGGGGAGTCAAAATGCCTATCTGGAAGTAGGGGCCGGCAAACTTCCCGCGGAGTTTGAAAATCGCCTGGTGGGCCTGAATAAAGGTGAAGAAATTGCCTTCACCATGGAAGTTCCGGCCGATTTCATTAATCCGGCCATAGCAGGAAAAAACGTCGAGTTCAAGGTTAAGGTGCTGGAGATCAAGAAGCTGGAAGTTCCGGAGCTTGATGACGCCCTGGCGCAGAGCTTTTCGGATAAATTCACCACCCTGGCCGACCTGCGGCAGGCAGTGCATGTTGACCTGGAGCATCGGGGGGAGCGGGAAAACTACGAAAAGATGCGGCAGCAGGTGATGGACCAGATTGTCCAGAATAACCCTGTCGAAGTGCCCCCGTCATTGATCCGGCAGGAACAGGAGCGGATGGTGCGCCAGCAGCTCCAGATGCTGGAAGGCAGAGGTCTCAATGTCGCCGGCCTGGATTCGGAGAAAATGCTGGAACGGGTAAAGGATATGGCTGAGAAGCAGACCCGGGTCAATATCATTTTAGATAAAATTGCCGCCAAGGAAGGCTTAACAGTCAGTGACGAGGATCTCGAAGCCGGATATCAGCGAATTGCCGATCAGATCGGCGACGCCAAGGACATGGTGAAGAAAATTTATCGCCAGCGCCAAATCGAGGATGAATTCAGGAGCCAGATCAGGGCAGAGAAAACCCTTGAATTTTTGATTGACAAAGCCAATGTTAAAGGTGAGGCGGCAGTGACGGAGACTGCCGAAAAGGATACAGCAACATGACCTTGATACCCATTGTGGTGGAGCAGAGCAGCCGGGGAGAACGGGCTTACGATATTTATTCCCGTCTCCTGCGGGACCGGATTATCTTTTTAGGTTCCGCCATAAACGATGATGTGGCCAATCTGATCGTTGCCCAATTGTTATTTCTGGAGTCGGAAGACCCGGATAAAGATATTCATTTTTATATAAATTCCCCGGGCGGCCTGGTAACAGCAGGCCTGGCTATTTACGATACCATGCAATATATCAAACCTCCGGTATCCACGCTGTGCATGGGACAGGGGGCCAGCATGGGGGCTTTATTATTGACTGCCGGCGCCAAGGGCAAACGTTTTTCCCTGCCGCATGCCCGCATTTTGATTCACCAGCCGCTGGGAGGGTTCCAGGGACAAGCCACGGATGTGGAAATTCAGGCCCGGGAGATTCTGCGACTCCGGGAAGAACTGAATGAAATCCTGGCCCGTCATACCGGTCAGCCCATAGACCGCATTAATTTAGATACGGAAAGGGATTTTTTTATGTCCGGACTCCAGGCCAAGGAATACGGGCTGGTGGATGAAGTTATCAGCACCCGTTTGGCAAGGCCGAAGGAAGGCCACCTGATTGGGGTAGAAACTCCCCCCAAGGAATAATGATTAACCGGTGGCGCCAATTCTCATTTTCCAAGATAGCGGTTTTACCCAAAAAATAAAGATAACTACTGGATGTGCCGAATCTACATGATGAATCGCATGTCTAACGGCAACATTATAAGTGTCCAAACTCCTGCTTGGTTGGTCCGCCAGGGAATCCCGGGCGAGTAAACCGGAGTTTGGGGAGGATTACTATGAGCAAACGTGGAAGTGACAAGAACTCGGATTTATTATGTTCCTTTTGCGGTAAAAGTCAGAGTGAAGTTAAGAAATTAATCGCTGGGCCCAGTGTCTATATCTGTGATGAATGCATCGAGTTATGCAATGATATTATCGCCGAAGAAAATGAGAAAGAAGAGGTTAAATCGGCTCGACTTTCGATTCCCGAACCGGCAGAGATAAAAACCAAAATCGATGAGTATGTCATCGGCCAGGAGCGGGCCAAGAAAATTCTCTCGGTGGCGGTGTATAATCATTACAAGCGTATTAATTCCAAGGTAGAGATGGACGGGGTGGAACTGCAGAAAAGCAATATCCTGCTCATCGGCCCTACCGGCTCGGGAAAGACTTTACTGGCTCAAACCCTGGCAAGAATATTGAATGTTCCTTTCACGATTGCTGATGCCACCACCCTTACGGAAGCCGGTTATGTCGGTGAAGATGTGGAAAACATTATCCTCAACCTGCTGCAGGTTGCCGACTATGATATTGACAAGGCCAGCCGCGGGATAGTCTACATTGATGAAATCGACAAAATTGCCCGCAAGAGCGACAGCCCTTCCATCACCCGGGACGTTTCCGGGGAAGGCGTGCAGCAGGCGCTTTTAAAGATTATCGAAGGCACCATGGCTTCAGTTCCTCCCAAGGGAGGCCGGAAGCATCCCCAGCAGGAATTCGTTAAAGTGGACACCACCAATATTCTGTTTATCTGCGGTGGGGCCTTCAACGGTCTGGAAGACATCATCAATAGCCGGACCGGGAAGAAAACCATGGGGTTTGTGGCTGATGTCCAGAGCCGGATCAATCGGCGGCAGGGCCGAACCCTGGTCAAGGTACAGCCCCAGGACCTGCTGAAATTCGGCCTCATACCGGAGTTTGTCGGCCGTCTGCCGGTTATTGCGACCCTGGAAGAATTGGACGAAGAGGCCCTGGTGCGCATCCTGAAAGAACCGCGCAATGCCTTGGTCAAACAGTATCAAAAGCTGTTTGAAATGGAGCGGGTGCATCTGCATTTCAGCGAGGGCGCCGTGGCAGCCATTGCCCGGGAGGCCATGAAACGCCGCTCCGGAGCCCGAGGCTTGCGGGCCATTTTGGAACAGTCCATGTTGGATATTATGTATGACATCCCCTCTTTAAAAAACGTCCGGGAATGTTTAATTAATGAAGAGGTGATTTTGAAACACGAGAAGCCCATTCTAGTTTTCGAGCCCCAGGCTGAAAGCGCCTAGTGGGCCAAAGGATGTGAAAACTTTATGATATTTAAATTGAGCAAGCCAAAATCGACTTTTGAGGGGATACGTAAAGAAATTTATTCAGTGCCTTTGCTGCCTTTGCGGGACATTGTCATCTTTCCTCACATGGTGGTGCCGCTGTTTATCGGGAGGGAGAGGTCTATTGCGGCGCTGGAACATGCCATGGGGCAGGACAGTTTCGTGCTCTTGTGCACCCAGAGAGACGCCAAGAAAGACGAGCCCGGCGAAAATGACATCTACCGGTTCGGTACGTTAGGCAATATCCTGCAGCTCCTGCGGCTGCCGGACGGCACTGTCAAAGCCCTCATCGAAGGCAAAAGACGGGCTGAAATTCGCCATTTCCTCAGCAATCCCAATTTTTTCATGGTGGAAGTGGAGGAAATCCCCGAACCGTATGAGCCCACCACGGAAGCGGAAGCGCTCCTGCGGACCAATATTGCCTCGTTTGAGCAGTATATCAAGCTCAATAAAAAAATACCCCAGGAAGTCTTTCAGGCGGTCAGCACCATGACCGACCCGGGACGGCTGGCAGATAATCTTGCTTCCCACCTGGCGATAAAAATCGAAGAGAAGCAACCGTTGCTGGAAATTATTCATCCCATTCGACGGCTGGAGAAAGTCCTGTACGTCATGCAGCGGGAAATTGAGGTCCTCCAGATCGAAGGCCGGATTAAAAACCGGGTCAAAAAGCAGATGGAGAAGACCCAGAAGGAATATTATCTCAATGAACAAATCCGTGCCATTCAGAAAGAAATGGGCGAAAAGGATGATTTTAAAAGTGAGCTGCAAGATTTAGAAAAAAAGATCAAAAAGAAGCGGCTCAGCCCCGAAGCCAACACCAAGGTGCGTCACGAGCTGAAAAAGCTCAAAATGATGAGCCCGATGTCGGCGGAAGCAACGGTAGTCCGCAATTATATCGATTGGATTCTCGCTTTGCCCTGGTATGAAAAAACCAGGGACAAGCTGGACATCGTCGCGGCCGAAACCATACTTGAAGAAGACCATTACGGTTTGGAAAAGCCCAAGGAACGTATTCTGGAGTATCTGGCGGTCCAGAGCCTGGTGAAAAAGATGAAAGGCCCCATTCTTTGTCTGGTGGGACCGCCGGGCGTGGGCAAGACTTCGTTGGCCAAGTCCGTGGCCCGGGCCTTGGGGCGCAATTTTGTGCGGCTTTCCCTGGGCGGGGTCCGGGACGAAGCGGAAATTCGGGGCCACCGGCGCACCTACATCGGCGCCTTGCCCGGTAAAATCCTCCAGTCCCTCCGGAAGGCCAAAACCAATAACCCGGTCTTCTGTCTGGACGAAGTGGACAAGATGAGCACCGATTTCCGGGGCGACCCTTCGGCGGCGCTGCTGGAAGTGTTGGACCCGGAGCAGAATTACGCCTTCAACGATCATTATCTGGACATGGACTATGATCTTTCCGAGGTCATGTTCATCACCACGGCCAACACCCTCTATTCCATTCCGCTGCCCCTGCAGGACCGGATGGAAATTATCCGCATTCCCGGGTATACGGAACTGGAAAAACTGCACATCGCCCAGCTTTTCCTCATCCCGAAACAGCGGGAGGCCAACGGGCTCAGCCAGGACAATATTGAATTTTCCGAAAACGCCATCCTCACCATCATTCGGCAGTTCACCAGGGAGGCCGGGGTCCGGAACCTGGAACGGGAATTGGCCGGCATCTGCCGCAAAGTCGCCCGGGAAGTGGTCAGGGAAGGTCTGGAACACAAGGCTCGGGTGACCAGCCAGACGGTTCCCAAATTTTTAGGGATTCCCAAGTTCCGTTTCGGCCAGAGTGAGGAAAAAGATGAAGTGGGCTTGACCACCGGTTTGGCCTGGACCGAGTTCGGGGGCGAATTGCTGCTGACGGAAGTGGTCATCCTGCCGGGCCGGGGCAAACTGATTATTACCGGCAAGTTGGGCGAGGTGATGCAGGAATCGGCCCAGGCGGCCATGAGCTATGTCCGTTCCCGGGCCGCCGATCTGGGCCTGCCCCTGGACTTTTACCGCCGGGTGGACATCCACATCCACATTCCGGAAGGGGCTATTCCCAAAGACGGCCCGTCGGCGGGCATCACTCTGGCCACCACCCTGGTATCGGCGCTGCTGAAAATTCCGGTGCACCGGGATATAGCCATGACCGGCGAAATTACCCTGCGGGGCCGGGTGCTGCCCATCGGCGGCCTGAAAGAAAAAATTATCGCCGCCCACCGGGGCCAGATCAAGACGGTCCTGATCCCCAAGGATAACGAAAAGGATCTGAAAGATATTCCGGCTCGCATCCTCAAGGCCGTGGAAATCGTGCCGGTGGAACACATGGACGAGGTGTTGCTGCGGGCCCTGGTGTTGGAGGAACCGGAATCGCTGTTTAAGGCCAAAAAAGATGCGTCGGAAACGCCGTCTCCGGCTTTCCTGCCGGTTGCCGAAGGTCCGGGAGACCACGAAATTCACGCTCACTAAAATAAGCTGCCCGAGGGTGTATTTTACCCTCGGGTAAGCTTGACAAACCGGGAATACGTTTGTTATATATTAAGTTCTTGAGTTGACGTGGGCGGATAGCTCAGCTGGGAGAGCATCGGCCTTACAAGCCGGGGGTCACAGGTTCGAACCCTGTTCCGCCTACCAGCCGCGACAAAGAAAAGTGCATACCTGTTCGGGGGCGTAGTTCAGTTGGTTAGAACGCCGGCCTGTCACGCCGGAGGTCGCGAGTTCGAGTCTCGTCGCTCCCGCCAATAAATACAAGAGGTTGGCAAGTTAATTGCCAGCCTCATTTTTATTTGCGGGGAACTTTTGCGGGGAACTTTTAAAAAAACCCTCGATCTTGCCCGCGGCTTGCCGAAGATTATCATCGTTTTTAATTTATGAAAATGGGCTTATACCTGTTGACAAATTGGCAACTGCTCTCCACGCGCCGAGAAAAATAGCTTGTCTGGCGAAAATTTTGAACCTCTAGTTTTTTTGAGGCTATCTTGGTTGCAAATTTGATTTGGTCAAATTTGCTCCGCGCCTTGTCGCAATCCGAGATGGCGTGCAATAGGCGCCATGCTTCCCTCCCTTGCCATTGGCTCCATTTTTCCCATTCGGGGTAAAAAGATGTTTACTTTTAATCTGGCTTGCCGGAAGACGCTCCCGCCATTTCTGTTTTTTCTGATTAAATTCTTCTCCGTTCATACTGCCCGAGAAATAGCAGATCATGCCACTGCTCCGCTTTATCTTTGAGGGGTCAAATTTCAATGGCGATTGGGGGTCCATTTTCAATGTAGATCTTCAGCTCTGGTGATTGCCTCTTTGTATTCCTGCCAAACGTATTGGCTAAGATACAAGGTAACAAGGGCAGGTCCCCCGATAAAAATGATGGCAAGCACAAGAGTGGGTTTGCAGACCGGAATGTGAGCGGCGGTTGAAGTAAAATTCCTATTGTGCTATAATGTAGCTCATTAGGAGGTAGTAGTATGGCTACAAACGATGTGGTTCGAGCTCGGATTGACAAACGGGTCAAAAAAGATGCACAGGCGGTGCTCGATTCGATCGGACTCACTGTTTCAGATGCATTCCGTATGATGATGATGCGCATTGCCACGGAAAAAAAACTTCCCTTTGACCCTTTGATTCCCAATGCCGAAACCATAGAGGCTATGAAAGCGGCGCGGCGGGAAGAGGTTACCACGATTGGACCCGTAGATGATCTGCTGGCAAGTCTGAATGCGGACGATTAGATACACCAGTCGATTCAAACGGGATTATAAGCGGGAAAAATCAGGGCGACACCGCAAGGTGCTGGATCTCGCTCTTTTAGAGGTTGTCAATCTGCTCGCTGCCGATGCTCTTCTCCCACGCCAATACTGCGATCATTCCCTTTCCGGAGAATGGGCCGATCATCGGGATTGTCATATCAAACCTGATTTAATTCTAATTTACCGCAAATCTGGAGATGATTACCTTGACTTGGTCCGTCTTGGTTCACACAGCGAAATTGGTTTTTAATCAAAAGAAAAATTCCATCCAGACCGATTGCGAAGCTCCACTTCACTTTCTTATTGTTTTTGCCTCTTGGCGTGGTCACTCCTGTTACCGCACCTCTCCTTCGTCGACTTGCCCTTGAGCACGCAATTCGAGAGTGGATTTTGCAGGAGATAATATGACCACAAAAAACAAAAAGCCTACTCAGTTGACGCAAGCTTTGCTGGAAACAGCCGATGGCATGAGGCGGGCGGGGATTATGGATGAGAAGGCTTACGGCAAAATCACTAGGCGACATCTTGGTATAAAGGATAATGCCATGCTATCCAAAAACCGACGTCCCACCCCACCGGGAGAAATCCTCCGATACGAATTCTTAGAACCTTTGGGCCTTAGCCAAAAGGAATTAGCCGAGGCTTTGGGACTCACCCGAGTACGATTAAGTGAAATCTTACGAGGCAGACGCAGTATCGCTACTGATACGGCCTTTCGTCTGGCCAGGTTCTTCGACACGACTCCATAGTTTTGGCTGGGCTTGTAAATGGATATTGATCTTTGGGAGACGTTGCAGGCCCATGCAGAAGAATATAAGAATATTAAGCCCTTAAAGGAAGCAGCATAATTGTCGTTCCATGATGCCATTCCCAAAGTTTCCTCTGCCTCTAACTCGATCCCTCCTGCACCGCCTCCTTCAGCGCCTTCCCCGGTTTGAACTTCACCGCCTTGCCCGCGGTAATCTGAATCGTTGCCCCAGTCTGGGGGTTACGCCCGGTTCGCTCCGGACGTTCGCTCACTGAGAATACGCCGAATCCCGGTAAGGACACCCTACCGCCAGCCTGCAGGGTAGTGATGATAGTCTGGATCAGGGCTCCCAGGGCCTTCTCCGTCTCAGCTTTGGTCAGATTCGTCTGGCCCGCCAACTGTGAAATCAATTCCGCTTTCGTCATTTTCGTTCCCTCCTTATTTATGGTCTACTATCCTTATGACTGTTTATAAATTTGCGCCCGGTTCCGGGCCGCGTTCACCAGCACGCCAACTTTGACATCCACGTAATCATATACCCTGGCCTTGTCCTTCCCCGGAGCCGGCCGCAGCACCCTCCCTAAATATTGTAGCAGCCGACCGCTGAACCGGATCGGTGTCGCCAGAAACAGGGTGGAGAGACCGGCGCAGTCGAAGCCTTCCCCGATCAGCTGTCCGGTAGCCAGCAGCACCTTGACTTGGCCGCTATTCACGGCCCCGATAATCTCCTGGCGTTTCTTCATGCTCAGATCGCCGGTCAATACCGATAACGGCAGTCCCGAGTGCCCCAGCATCTTCGCCAGGGTTTCGCATTGCGACTTCCGGTCCGACAACACCAGACACACTCCCTCGCCGTCGGCTTCCTGTAGTACGTCCCGGACGATAAGGGCATTGCGTTCGTGGTTTGCAGTTAGCTCGGAAAGCATTCGGGAATATTCCTCCGAAGGGTCGCTTATCGGCTCGTATGAGGTTTTGCGAAAAATCACCTTCGCCGCCAGAATATGACCGTCTTCAACCAATGCTCCCCGGTCGATCTCATGAACCTTGGTACCCAAGTGCCAGTAGATCAGCCTGGAAAGCCCGTCCCGCCGCCAGGGGGTGGCGCTCAGGCCCAGCATGTACGCCGAATCAAAAGCCGTCACTGCCTCAGTGAACGTCCGGCTGGGACAGCGGTGGCACTCATCGACTACCAGAAACCCGATATCCCGCGCTACGGCGGAGGCGCATTTGTATAATGTCTGCACCAAGGCCACGGTTATAGTCTTTCCAACAGTCCGCTGGCCGTCGCCAATAACGCCGATAGCGGCTGCCGGTATTCCCATGAAGGTTTCCACGCGCTTCCGCCATTGTTGTAAAAGTTCCTTTGAATGTACGAGGATGAGGGTTGGCTGCCGGCGGGCAGCGATGATGGCCATGGCAATGACCGTCTTGCCGGCTCCGGTCGGGGCCGCCAAGGTTCCGAATTCCCGGTGTAGTACGGCTTGCAACGCCGCCTGTTGATAATCTTTGAGCTTGCCGGTGAATTGGAACTCGACTTCCGGCAAAATTCGCCGCTGATCGTTGATCTGCCAGGTCAAGCCAGCTTCCTGCAGCAGCCCGAGCGCCTGGCCGATAAACCCCCGGGGCATAAACAGACGGCCCTTGGATAGATGAAACAGCCGTAGCGTCTCCGGCACTTTCCAGTTGGAATAGCCCCGCTTTTCGTTTTCCAGCCAGACTGGGTTGGAGAAAGTCAGCCGTTCCTGAAGCTGCTCCCCCATTAGGGGAGGCAGTTCGTCCAGGGAAACGGCGACACGGTTATTGATGGTCAGGGTGATCAAAGTTGCTCTCCGCGTTATTATCCCGCGATTGTTAGTTCCAAAATTAATATCTTTTTACTTTAATTAACTTTACTACTATAATTATATATAAAATAACTGCTATGGTAAATAAATATAAGGAGTAAAAAATTGCATAGAGTAGTAATATCCGAAAAAGGTCAAATTTGTATTCCAGCTTCTTTACGTCAGAGGTTTGGTTTACAAAAGGGTGACCGTTTGGTGGTGGAGGAATCTGACGGAGCAATCGTTTTGCGGCCCTTGCCCCGGCATCCGCTATTGGCCCTGCGGGGGAAATTGAAGGGGGCTGGAGATGAGAAACTCACAGATCTCCTACTACAGGAACGCGCCATTGATAGAGAGCGAGAGCAACGTTGAGCACCCGAAAATATGTTTTCGACAGCTATGCCATTCTCGCACTCGTTGAGGATGAACCAGGGGCGCAGGCGGTAGCAGATATTATCATGGACGAAAAAGTTGAACCTTACCTGAGCATAATTAATCTGGGAGAGGCCTACTATATTGTTTTGCGAAGGCAAGGCGAAGATGCAGCGGCAGAATTAGTGCGGGGTGTCAGACAGGAAGATAGACTTGTTATCGCTGAAGCAACGTGGACCAGGGTCAAAGCTGCCGCTTCCATCAAAGCGGGCGGCGGTTTAGCCTACGCGGATGCTTTCGGTTTAGGATTGGCTCAGGAATTAGGGGCGTGTTTAGTTACCGGCGACCCCGAACTTCGCGTTGCAGCCGCTAAAGTAAATGTGGAACTTCTTTGGATTGGCAGTTGATAAATATGCACCATTTCCTCCCTTTATTCCCCCACGAAAGTGGACAAGTTTGAGCTACGCGACGCGTTCAATAGCGCGACGGTCAACCACGCTCAAAACTCACATAAGCCCCGTTATAGCCGATCGTGCGCCGAACCCGTTTATTGACGGCGAGAACCCTTCCGGAAGGCACCTGCGTTGTCTGTCCCGCGTTATAAGCCTTCTCAAGCCGCGAGGGGCCGCTCTTGACGCCGATCCTGTTTAGAGCTTCGGCCGCCAAGGCTCGAATCCCTTTAACGGGCGCAGGCGAGCCGTCAAAAGGCGACTGAGTCGCCTTGGCGTAAAGGCCCTGCCCGATTTTTATCAGCTTTCCTTTGCGCACCAACCGGCGAAGGGCGCGGCCCACCTGATCGTATTCTCCCAAGGCCGCAAAATCCGAGCGCAGAAAAACATTCCGTCGCTTGCTGGCGACGACTTTTTGCATGACACGCCCTTCCAGATTTTCCGCCCTCATTTTCCTTTTCCTTTCGCCTTGGCTCTATGGTGTCAAGATACGACATTTCTTATCATATTTCAATAAAAAAATCAATAGCCTATTATATTTAATGACGTATGTTCCATGCCTGACAGGTTGGGCAATCAAACTGGCTTAAAATGCAGTAATTCTAATAACCTTATGTGGTTGCGCAACAATTGCTCAATTTTGTGGAAATCCCAGCAAAATATCGTTCAATAGACGCCACTCTTCCCATCCTTGCCATTGGCTCCATTGTTCCCATTCCGCCGCACAATGGCGTTCACTTTTAAGCTGGCTTGCCGGAAGCGCCCCCGCCATTCCTGCTTTTTCTGTTTAAATTCCTCGCCGCTCATATTGCCCAAGAAATACAGATCATGCCACTGCTGCACCACCTTGTCTAAGTCGGTTAGCAGTTTTAAAAAAGGCATGGTACCTGGGTAGCACACGCGCAATTGCTTCTTTAACGCTATCGGGAAAGTGGTCACGGCTTTGATCGCCTGACCTTCCACCGCCTTTTTTTCCGCTTCAAGGTCCTGCTGCAGGCCGGTGATAATTTCAGAATACACGCCTTCATAGGCAAAAGAGTTCAAAGAATTGGCCAGGCGTAGAGTCACACCACTGAGCTGCTTGGCCAGATCAGTTTTAAGTACCAAGTTGTAGTGGATGTGAGGCCGGAGAAGAATCTTGTCTGTTTTCGTTTCCACAGAAATCAGCTACTGGCCACCGCAACTTTTCTTAAGGGCGCGGTGTCGCCGTCTGTTTGTCCCTCGGTTTCCTTTTTCGCGACTCCTTGCTGTTCCTCTTGAGCTTTTTTAGCTTCGGCCATGGTAGTTGTCGCCAAAGACTTGATTCGCCTGGCGGTCTCAAGCAGAGTCTTACTGTATTTTTCTTTTGTGTTCAAATAATCCCGATCCTTAATTTTACCTGCAAACCACAGGTCATTCAGCCGGCAGACCAAAGTATCCAAGGATTGCGTCAGATCGACGATTTTATTAACCTGCGGATAGAAAATACGAATAGTACGGTTGACCGGATGAGAATATTTTTCCAGGGGCTTTATTTTATTTTCTTTGCACAGAACCTCAACTCTTTTCAATTCAGCGGCAATCTCGTCAGCCAACGGCTGGATGAGTTCCTCATACACGGTATCGCTCAAAGAATCGACTCGTTCATCCGGCAGAAAAAAGCGCAGGGAAATGCCCAACTGATACATCGAAAAAGCCAGCTTTCCAAAACCTCTGAGGATCATTTGGGCATCGTGACATTGAAACGTCACCTGTCGTTCCATAAAGGCCCGGCTCCGGGGTCTTGTGATGGAAATAGCCATAAAAGGACCTCCTCTTTTTTTGGGGGATAATATATATGGGTTGTCAAGAAATGTTCTGTGCGAATAAGAGGAAAAAAAGGCCTTATTCGATCTGCCCATACCCCTTGCATTTGTTTTGCGGGTTTTGATATAGAGACTTCATATCTTGGAGATGCTTTTGCAGGACGCAGTAGAGGGTGCTGCCTCCAACGCTGGTGAGTCCAAAGCTGCCAGCGAATACCCTCCGAACCCGGGCCTAATCTACCGGCGCTGCGACGCTGCCTGGTTAGGTCGTCTGAAAGCGGGTCTATCCTACCCCCAGGTTCGGGCCTGGATAGATCATCTGATCTCGTCATCGGCGAACCACAAATAGGCCGAAAAAATAAAGGAGCAGGACCGAGATGACGAGCCGGTTTGCATCCCAAGCCATCGGGAAGATGATGGCCCAGCTTGGGCGAAGCTGGGGCAACTCGCCCAAGGCGTTCTGCGCCCTCACAAGGTAAGAGCATATAGCGCCCAAAAATTAGTAAGGGCCTTAACGCCCTGATTTGGCGAATCCCGCCGGAAGAGCATTAGTCTGCCGTTCATCAGAACGGTATGGCTATTGGTGTCTCTTTTGGGGGGATTTTTTTTGGTCGGCTGGCTTCGGCTAGCCAAGAACTGAATGGGGGGAACCAGTTTCCCCCTCATTCATTCCTGGTTGTGGAAAGGAGGCTTTAATGTGCTGCCATAGTTGCGGCCACTGGAACCGGTGTCCCAGATGCACCGGCAACATTTGTGAGATGTGCGGCGAGAATCTGGCGGAGCCGCCTAACGAGAAGGAGGCAAACGAATGGTCTTTATTACGAGAGATGGGAAGGAAGCCTTTGTAGCTCCGGGTTCAGCCGGAAACTACACCTTCTATCTCAGAGATTTGGACAAGCCCCGGACGAAGGGGAAGCGAGTCAAAGGCAGAAAATCACCTCTGTGGTTTGCAACAGCTTCTGAAGCCGAGGCTGCTTTGGTGGATTACGCCAAGGAACGAGGCTGGAAACAAGAAATAACCCTTTAATTTCAAGAATCATTTAATTTAACCCCGCCGGGGGAGACCATTCCCCAGGCCGGGGGTGTTCTCCCCTGGCAAAAAAAGGAGAGAACATCATGGCTCTAAAAAATCTAATGCCCCAATTAGCAGAGAGGGGCAAGATCAAGATCGGTGAGAAAGGGGAGCAAAAGACTTCCCAGGCAGGCAAGACTTTTGGCCAGCCTAAAAAATTGGATCACTTCGTGGTCACGACGTTGCAACGGGACAGCGCCGGGCGGTTGCTGCCGGATACGGCTCTTATGTCCAAGCTCCAGAAGAACGGGAGCAAGCTGACCGAAATTCCAGTTCGTCTCCTTTACGACGATCTGGATTTGAATTTCTTGACCAGATATGCCTGTTACCGGGGTGCTCGATGCTGGTGCTCCGGCGATGGGGAAAAAGCCCAGCAGGCGAATGGCAAAAACGGCAGCTACCAATCTGTTCCGTGCCCCTGCGAAAGGATGGACGCGTTCTACGCCGGCCAAGACCGGTGCAAGATTTTGGGTACCCTCCAGGTCCTCATTGAAGGCACCGAACGGATAGGGGGCGTGTGGAAATTCCGGACGACTTCCTGGAACAGCGTCAACGCCATCCTGTCGTCGCTGACCCTGATCAAGGCCATCACCGGCGGCCCCCTGGCTGGCATTCCGTTAAAGATGGTGCTGTCACCGAAGACTGTGACTATACCTTCAACCGGCCAGTCCATGATCGTATACGTAGTCTCGCTCGAGTACCTGGGGTTCGGAAACCAAATTGGCCGAGCTTGGCTACTCCATTGCTCGAAAGAGATTAGAGCACCAAGTTCGCATGGAGCAGATCGAGGAACAGGCCCGGCTGATGCTGGCATCTCCCCAGCAGGAACCTTTGGAAGAACAAGTGGAAACTGCCGAAGAGTTCTTCCCCGACAGTGTTGTGGCCGAAATGGTTGCCCAGCAGGTCGCCGCTACCCCCGGCATTGTGACGCAGCCGTGGGACGACGAGTTTTTGGCGTCGCCCGTGGACGGCAACGGTGACGGCGACGGGGCATTAACCCTGTCTCCTCCTAAAGCTGAAGACGGGAATGGCAATGGGAACGGGACGATTCCTCCGGCCTTGGTGCGGCAGATCGAGCATCAGGCCAAGATCAAGGGTGTCGAAGTCCCGCAGTTTACCACGGCTGATGAAGCCAAGGCTGCCCTGAAGCAGTTGATGGGCTAAGGAGGCTTTATGATCGAATGCCGTGGTCGGAATGGCTGGTTCGTGTTGCACGAAGCCAGTGTACGGGTATCTGGCGGTGAAGCCAGGATTAGTATCTCGTCAAAAAACCCGTATCGCGATGTGGCCCCAATATATTTGGCTGGCCCAACTTCGGAAATTAAGCGCTTGTTGGCAGATTTGCAGGCCCAGATCGGGAAGGCTACAAGATGAGTGAACAACTTACCACTGTCTTTGTCTCCCTGGCGGTTTCGACGATTGTCAATTTAGCTGCGGTGTATTGGTTCTACCGCAGGTTTCGGCATCTGGGTTTTACCAACCGGGTGCAAGCGTCAAGGCTGCGGCGATTCCAAGTGAATACGGCGGAATCGACAAACAAGTTGGCCGCTGTGGTCAACGAGTTAATAGCCCGGGAAGAAGCCGCCCGAAATCAACGGGAGAGCTTCAATCGCGCCTTACTTAAAATAGTGAGGGATAACCTGAATCTGCGCGACACGGAGATCCAGCAGCCGGTCGTGCCATGCAACCCTTTCAAACGCAAGGTTGTTGAAAGCAAACCCGGTCCAGAGGAGAAGATAGTTCTCCACGAACGGACCAGGTTCTAATAACAACCTGGATTTGTTTGTAGCAAATTCAAAAATTTATTGGAGAGGGTGTGGATTATTTCTCTACAACCGCCGCAACACGACATTTATCTGATTCTTCGCAGACACGCAGAAGGAATTTGAAAAAATGAATAATGCCAATTTAAAAATCGAGTTTGAAGAAGATTCCGGCAATGTTGTTTCGGATTTTGGGTCTGAAGATGCGTGACGATCTTTCCGTGCGAGCCCTGCTCGGTTACTGCGTCTATAAAATCCTTGAGGGAAAAAAGCTGACACAGCAAGAAATTGCCGATTTGCATGGAATGGCACAGCCGGACATTTCGTATTTGATGAACGGCCATTTTAGCCGTTTCACTGCAGATAAGCTGCTCAATTTTCTTAAGCGGCTCAATAGGAAAGTTATCATTCAGATCAGCCCGCGCTTAAAAGGTGAACCTTATCAGGAAATCGGCTTTACACTATAAGGCCGGCTATAAATCTTAACGCAACAACCCTGCGGGGGAAACCATTATCCCCCCGGTAGGGAGGCATGGTTTCCCCCTAAGAGGAGAGGAAACCATGATTTTGTTACGCCCATCGTCACTACTGAAATACCTGGATTGCGGCCGCAGCTATTACTATCAGTATATTGCGCGCTTCATGCCCCAGGTGGAATCAGCCAACCTTCGATTTGGCAGCGCCGTCCATGCGGCTATATACGCCTGGCTCACCGGTGCGACCGACGATATCGTCAACGCTTTCACGCTGCTCTGGCGTGAAACCATCGAAACCGTCGCCCTTGACTATAACACCCTGTGGTCGCCGGAATCCTTGGAGGCCACCGGCAAGGCTCTGGTCGAACAATTCCCCTCAGATTTGGCAACAAACCGGCATCATGCCTCTTTTAGACGAAGAAGGCAAGCCGGTTCTGGAAACACGCCTGGAGGCGATGTTGTCTCCGACAGTGAAGCTGTCTGGCACTTTAGACCTTTTGGGCCTGACGCTGGAAGGGGAAGTTGTGGTGCTTGATTTCAAGACTGCTTCGTCCCCGGCCCCGGAATCCTTCGCCAAGATGTCCGATCAACTGGGCTTATATCAAATTTTGGTGGACGTGAATGCCGCGGCTTTGGGGATCAACCAGGTAGATCGGCTCGGCTTCATGGAGCTGATCAAACGGA
Source organism: uncultured delta proteobacterium (assembly GCA_963789385.1). Lineage (GTDB taxonomy): Bacteria > Desulfobacterota > Desulfobaccia > Desulfobaccales > Desulfobaccaceae > Desulfobacca. Next base: position 51,411 of record CAWBKT010000043.1, read on the forward strand.
AAGTCCCTAATGGCAAAGGCAGGGGCAAAGGCCCGGAAGTTATGCCGCCGGTGCTGGCGCCCCAAAGCGATGTCACCGAATTTGTCCGTAAGGCCAGATGGGTAGCGGCCAATATCGAGGCCGGGTATTTCTTCCCGAATCCTCGCATGGCCTGGAACTCCCCTTGCGGCCTGTGCGACTACAAGCGGTTGTGCTACGACGGCACAACTGAAGGATTAATCCAAAAGATTGACGTCGATTAACGACCCCGCCGGGGGAGCATGAGCCCCTGGGGGGCGGCAGCTCCTCCGGTATCAAACAAAAGAGAGGAGCTTCTGATGGAAAAAGTCATGCATGGCTGGTTGGAAACCTTTTGGCCAAAATTTAAAAAGGCCGTTGACAAAAGCGTTCGCCGTTCCCAGGATGCCCGAGATCGGGCTGCCCGCATTGAGCGGCGGTTGGCCAGGTCATTTGCGGCCAAGGTCTATCTCTTTAGACAGCAGAAAGGCATCTGCCCCTACTGCGGGCGGGCCATTACCTGGGGTAAAGGTTGGAGCATCCACCACATCTTTCCGAAGTCGCAAGGCGGCTCGGATAAATTGGCAAATCTGCAGCTTTTACACGTGGATTGCCACCGGCAATTGCACGCTGATCTGCCGGCGTCGGCACAACACAACCAGGGGCGAGGAAAATGAAGATTAAAGAACCGCTCGGCAATGGCATGGCCGAGTACGAAAAGGAAAACGGCAAGCTCCAAATGGTGGGTTTCTTGCCTGGAATGCCTCAGAAAGGAATGGCACAGCTTAAAAAGCTGCTCTTGGATTTCTTTAAGGAAACAGAGATTTCGGAAATGGACGGTTTCTTAGGCTACACCGTCAAGTGGCCCGGAGACTCGGTATGGTGCGATTACACCATGTTGACCGCTTACTGTGCTGCTGCCGAAGGTCTGTTTTCTGTGTATGAGGCGATACCTAACATTAATAAGGGGATTGATATTGCAGATGAGAAACCGTTAGCTGTCAAAAAGAAAATTGCAGACTGTCGCGCTGCTATTAGAGCTTTTCTTGATGACATTCTTATTAAGGAGGGAAAGAGATGGGCAGAGGAGTAAATAAGGTCATATTGATCGGCCACCTGGGAGCAGACCCGGAAGTTCGGTATACCGCCAACGGCACTGCCGTGGCGAAATTTAACCTGGCTACCAGTGAATCGTACACCGACAAAGACGGCAATCGCCAGGACAAGACCGAGTGGCATCGCATCGTCGCTTGGCGCAAACTGGCTGAAATCTGCGGTCAGTATCTCACCAAAGGCCGCCTGATCTATATTGAAGGGTCGTTACAGACCACTTCCTGGGAAAAGGATGGTGTCAAACGTTATACCACCGAAATAATTGCCCGAGATATGCAGATACTTGACTCGGGCAAAAACCGGGAGCAGCTGGATGAACCATTCCCGCCTGAGCCGGGAGAGACGAACGAAACGGATTTCCCGTTTTAACCTTAACTTAATCTAACAATTTCCCCGCCGGGGAGGGATTCCCCGGGATGGGACCCCTCTCCCGGCAACGGAGGAGGGTATGGATAACCTGGAAAAGCAGGATTTTGGCGTCGCAGCGACCTTTGATGTGCCGGTTCCCGCCCATTTAAAAGTTAAGGGGTATGCTGCTCCCGGCCCGTTCACACCGGGAATTGATCCGGCGTATATGTTTCGGACGGAAATTTTGTCCGATGTGTTGGCCTGGCTGACCTTTGGCAAACGGGAGGGCCTCTACCTCACCGGGCCTACCGGCTCGGGTAAGTCCAGCGTTGTCTGCCAAATAGCGGCCCGCCTGAATATCCCGGTGCAACGGGTGACGGGCCATGGCCGGATGGAAGTGGCTGAACTCGTCGGCCACTACACTGCCATCGGCGGTGATCTGGTCTGGCAGGACGGCCCGCTACTCAGTGGCCATGCGCTATGGCCATTGGTTTGTCTTAGATGAACTGGACCTGATCGACCCGGCGGTGGTGGCCGGTTTAAACACCATCGTCGAGGGCGCCCCCCTGGTCGTTGCCGAAAACGGCGGCGAAGTGGTGCCGCCGCACGAGGATTTTCGCTTCATCGCCACGGGTAATACCGCGGGCAGCGGCGACGCCACTGGGCTGTATCAGGGGACACTCCGGCAGAACCTGGCCTTCATGGATCGGTTTTGGGTGGTGGAAGTAGGATACCCGAGCCCAGTCCAGGAGGAGGAAATTCTCAAAAAATCCGTGCCGAATCTGCCAGCGGCGATTCGGGGTGGCCTGATAGAGATCGCCGGGAATATTCGGAACTTATTCTCCGGCAAGGAAAACGGGCCGCAAATTGAGGTTACGATGTCCACCCGAACCTTAGTCCGGTGGGCGCATATGTCCTGGCTGTTTCACGGCCTGTCCGCCCAGAACATCAACCCCATTGACCACGCACTGGATCGGGCCTTGGGGTTCCGGGCGGAACCGGCGACCCGGGAAGCTCTGCATGAAGTTGTGCAACGGGTGTTCGGCAACACTACGCAGTCGGCGGCGCCGTCTTCCCCAGGTCCTGATGAAGTGCCATGAGCAGCCTGAATTATGAAATCCGGCTGGCTAAAGATGAGGCCTCCCAGACCAGGGTTTGGGAAGGCAGGGCCACTTCAAAGGGGATAACCGTGCAATACGGGATCTCCGGGCGCAAGTTGCGGGCCCAATATATCCCGCTGGCCCAGATCCCGAACGGGGACATCATGGGGCTGCTGGAAAATCTGGCGGCCGCCCAGATGAGCCACGGCTACCGCCTCTCCAGTCGAGGCGGGACCATAGCAAACCTGGCCGTCGCCCTGCTGGAGCTGGATGAGTCGGCAGGCCAACCGGCCAGTACCGAACCGACAACAGAAAATGACTGGGGCATAGACCCCCCAGAATGGTTTATCTAAACCCCTGACCGGGGGAGTTGCCCCCGGAAGCGGGAGCGGCTCCCCCTCACAAGGAGGAGTCGCATGGAAAGATCGATACACATTAATGTCCTGGATCAGATCGTTTGCATCAGGTTAGATGTTTCGATCTGGTCAGGCCAGAAGAAACTAACCTCTGAGGACCTGGGGCTTACCCCCGACCAAATCCCACCGGAAGAGCTGGCGAACTTGGGGCGCAAAAGAATCTGCGACCCCAAAGAACTGGCTATCTTTAGGGCCATTAAAAAACGCGGTGAGCGTGAGTTGCAGGCACACGGCGTCCGTTTTCTGGACGGCTATGCTGTGCCTACGAGAGATATGGCCCGCATCAATGACGAACTGGACAACCTGGGCCAAGAATTTCAATCGGCCAGAACCGAGTTTATCTCGAATTACGAAAACTCGGTCGAAGCCTGGATTGCTCGGCATCAGGATTGGCAGGACCAGATTCGCCGGGCCATTGAACCGGTGGAGCGGGTCGCTGGATCTCTGATCTGGCGGCGGACCTGTTACCGGGTGGTGCATCCATCGTCGTCTGTTCCCGACACCGGCCTGGCGACCGAGGTCAACGGCCTCGGGGGCCAGCTACTGCGGGAGGTAGCCCAGGAAGCCAAAGAGACCTGGGAGCAGTCCTACCAGGACAAGCTCGACGTCACGCGTCGGGCGCTCTGGCCTCTGAACCGCATCTATAAAAAGATGCTGAGCCTGAGCTTCCTGGAGCCTCGTATCAAGCCGTTCCTGAACCTCATGGCACGGGTGATCAAGCAGGCTGACCAATCAGGTCCAGGCCGTATTCAGGGGCAGGAGTTAAGCGAGTTACAGAAACTCCTGCATATCCTTATGAGTCCAACAAAGGTGCTGGCTGGCGGCTATCCCGTAGTTCAGACCGATGAGGTCTTGCTGCCAGATCCGGCAGAAATATCGCCGGAACCGCTGTTTGATGAAGCGACACCGGACGATTCAGACACCGAACCGGACACTAGCCCGGGCGCGGTCCAACCCGAAATGCAAACGGATCTGGCCGAACCACCGGCCTGGTTCTTTTAGCAACCAAACGAGGGGGCGCAACGGCCTCCTCGTTTCAGGGGGATATATGAGAAGCAATTTTATGCAGGCGCTACCCATCGTGGCCAAGGCGCTGTCCGAGAATTACGGCGTCAAATTGGACATCTTCGGCAACCAGGCGAAGGCGTCCAAAGACCGGATTGTCCTGCCGGTACTGCCGGAGGATGACGCCCGGGCAAAAATCCTGGCTCGTGGTTATCTCGACCACGAGGCCGGGCATGTGAAGTGTTCGGATTATGATGACAATCCAAGTCAATCTGGTTTTGAGAAAAACTTGACCAATATTTTAGAGGACATCCGGATTGAACAGGCCATGGCCCGGAGGTATCCCGGCTGTCGTCAGAACCTGGACGCTTTAACCAAGCTCCTGGCGGCAGAGGGGGATTTTAGACCGCTGGAACCGACGGCGCCGCCGGCTGCCATAATTCAGGGTTATCTCTTGCACCTGCTACGTGCCAGGATTCTGCACCAACAGGTGTTCGAGCCAATGATTCAGCAGGATGTGCCTATTTTTGACCAGGCGTTTCCGGGGTTGAGGGCCAAGTTAGAGCCTATCGCCCTGGAAGTGAAAGACGCTCCCAGCACCCAAGCGGTGCGGGAGCTGGTTCGCCGGATCATGGCGCTTCTCCAAGATCTGGCGCAGCCGTCGCCGCAGCCGCAGCCGGATTCATCCGGCAATGATCAGAAAGAATCTCTGGGCGAAGGCAAACAAGAGGCGTCGGGGCGACAGGATCAAGAGGATTCGCCGTCGCAATCCGGCAAAGACCAGGATGATTCTTCCTCTGGCGACGGCCAACGAGGAAGCATCTTCTGAGGAAAGGATCAGGCTCGATTTGCCGTCGCAAACCGACACTGAGAATAGCCCGTCGGAAACCGGCCAAGCGTCACCGTCGAACCAGGACGATGAACCATTGCCGACCGGCGGAGACGGCGGAGCAAGCAATAGTCGCTCGTCCCAACCTGACAGCACGCCAGGGGATCAGTCCGACGGCCAGGCCAATACCGGCACAACACAACCAGGGGATAAGGTGGCGGGTGATGACACCAGCTCAAGCCCCGGGTTGGCCGGATCATCGGCGGCGGCTGAAGCCCTGGCTGACAACTCCGACTATCAGGACCTGGGTCAGACGCTGGCTGACAAGCTCAACGCTATCAGCCGAAAAGAAGGCGGCTCAGAGATGGCCGTGGATGTCCCGGCTTGGTGGAATAACGGTAGGCCGATTGAAGAAAAGGAGCTGCTGCAGGCAACGGCCCGGCTCCGGGCCATGTTGTCCGGCGTGGTGCAGTCGAAGCGGGCCCGGCGGGATCGCAGTTCCCGCTACGGCACACGGCTCAATCTGGCAGCCTTGCACCGGCTGTCTGTGAACGACGACAGGGTTTTCCTGTCCCAGCAGGAACGGCGAGGCATCAATACAGCAGTCTATCTGCTCATGGATCAGTCTTATTCCATGAAAATGCACCAGAAATTCGAAGTCGCCTTCATGGCTACGGCAGCCTTGGCCAAAGCGCTCATTACCATTCCAGGAACGGCGGTTTCGGCAGGCGCATTTTCCACAGAATTTGTTCCAGGCTATGCAGAAAAAAGAAATTACGTAGCCTCTTTGCTCAAATACGAAGAAACTGCCTGCCGGATGAACCTGATGGTACCGCCTCCAGTAGGCGGCACACCAATGGCAGAAGCCATTTATTGTGCGGCCGCCCATTTGTTGATGAGGCAGGAACCAAGGCGCCTGTTGGTGGTCTTGACCGACGGTGAGCCTAACGACATCGGGGCAACCCAAGAGACCATTGAGAAATGTCGCTCTGTGGGCCTGGAAGTCTATGGGGTCGGCATCATGGACAACAGGGTAATTCCTGTTTTCGGCAAGCAATTCTCCACCGTGGTGAATACCATCGGGGAGCTGCCCGAACGGATGTTTCGGCTGCTGGCGAATTGTTTGTATTGAGGGAGGAGCGATGGAAGAATCCTTTGCCGTCTGGGATTTAGGCACCTTGACCCTGGAACCGGACGATCCCGCCCTGCGTGGCTACGATCCCGGGCATCCCTGGTATTACATCCTTGGCGGTCGGCCTCTGCGCGTGGATGAAATTGAGGGTAATCCGTCGAGTAATTTTCTTCGTCTGGAGACTAAAAAGCTCCCCAAGGACCAAAAAAAGCGAGCCCTGGCCCTGCTGCGGTTACAAGCCGAAGCGGAAAAGGCGTTAGCTGTAGACCTAGCACGTTATGAGGAAATTGTCGCAAAAGGCAAGGCAGCACTAAGCCGGTATGACATTCTCATGGGTTACGGCTTGGAAACTGCGTTGTTTTTAAAACACAATCACATTACTTACCAAAAGAGCCTGTTGGCAGAAATCAAAGCACAGCTCAACGGGCCTCAGAAACTACTGTTTGAGTAATCAAAACCCCGCCGGGGGAGCGCTCCCCTGAGGGGAGGCCTCCTCCGGCGACGAAAGGAGAAGGATATGGCAAGATTAGCAAGCCAGGCAAAACTGGGTTATTACCCGACACCGCCTGGTATCGTGGAACACATTAAGAAAGCTATTGCTCTGCGCGAACCGGGCACCTACCGGTGCATGGACACCTGCTGCGGCGAAGGCGAGGCCCTGGCGCAATTAACCAACGGCCTGGGCAATCAGGAAAGCATCATTGAAACCTACGGCGTCGAATTGGACGAAGGGCGCTACCAGGTTGCAACCCAGAAGCTCGATAAGGTGCTCTGGGGCGATGCTCTGAATGAGATAACGGTTTCGTCCAAAGCATTTTCTCTGCTTTGGTTAAACCCACCATACGATTGGAACGACAGTCAGGCGACTTGAGGCCAAGTTTCTAGAAGCGCATTTGCGCTACCTGGCGCCTCGGGGCTGGCTGGTATTCATCATCCCTCACCAGGCATTGAAAAATGTCGCAAAGATGCTGGCTGCTAAGTTGGGAGACCTGCGTATATACGCCTTTCCAGAACCGGATTTTCAGGCGTTCAAGCAGGTGGTCGTGATTGGACAACAGCGTCCCGTGGCGAACACGCGATGAGCAGTTGAATTGGATCCACCAACTCGCCGTTGCTTCTGCGACGCAGGCGTGGGAAATGCTTCCCAAGACGGACGAAATCCCGGAGGGCTCGATAATACTACCGCCCTCCCCAGCCGTCCGAAATCTAATATTTTCCTGCGAGCGGCTTGATTTAATTCAAGCTGCAGCGGTCGTCCGTAAGTCACCACTGTGGCAAGAGTTAATGACCGCAACCGCGGCCAAGGACTTTAATGGCTTGCGCCCCCTCGCACCTTTGCGGCAAGGCCACCTGGCTATGCTGCTGGCTGGCGGCCTCATGAATGGCGAAGTATGCGCCAATGGCCGCCACCTTGTAATCAAAGGCTCAGTCCGGAAACGGGTCGATTCAATGGTTGAGACTACGGAAACACACTTGGTCGAGACCCACACTGAGAAATTTGAAATTGTCATCCGGGCCATTGACTTAACTAAGAATGAGATTTTCTCCATTCAATAGGAGCAAGGCAATGCAAGACATAAAAAACGACATTCAGCAGGTAAGGGCAGGAACTATCGGCTGCTACACCGACGGTTACCTGATTGATGAGGATGAAAAGGAGATATCCCTGATCTCACTATTCGGAACACCTTCCCGGGTAACAGCGGTCAGAGCCAGCATCCTGGTTGGCGATAGAATTTGCGTGGAACCATGCTGGAATATGGATTGGCAGCAACGGCAGTGGGCGAGCCGGAATAAGCAACAACCTTTTAAGGCACTTAGCCGTAAGTTGGCCCCTAATGTGGCCCACAGTCTGATGTATGCGGACAATCTAAAACCCGACAACCAATGCGGGCAAATAATTCTTTTCGGCAAAGATATGGAAGAAATCCACCGGAAATTTTTTGCCGCCGCCCAGCAGCAGTATTCCACGCCGCTGCTGGCGGAGTGGACGGATTGGCTCTGGGAGGAAATGCAACCGGAGAGTCTCAAGACGCTTGGGTTTGCTTTGGGCTTCAAGGTCTCTTTTTGTAAGGAAGATCAGATAGAAAATAGATTATTTGAAGTTGGCTCACCCATTTATCGGGCTGAACCAAATTAAACCATAGACTTATAAGACTATTCCCGCCGGGGGTAGGTTCACAGCTCCCCGCCGGGGATGCGTGTTCCTCCCCTGGTTGCTAAAGGAAAGGAACGCGATGGAACTACAAGATTTCCTAAAGGTTTTCGGGGACGCACTGCGGGGCAAGGTCAACACTGTCCCAATTTACCATCCGGCAAATCCAGACGAATGGGACAGGCAGGCCATGCAGAAGCTGCAAGCCCTGCACCGGCAACCTTACGAGTCACAAGCAAAAAAGGCGATCCTGCATGCGGCCAAAGGACTGTATCGGTACGGCAAGCAGGCCATCATTAAGGTAGGCGAGATGGGGGTCGGCAAAACCATCTGCGCCACATCCGTGGCGGCCCTCCTGCCCCGCAAGAAATATCGGGTTATTATCCTCTGTCCCGGTCACCTGGTGGAGAAATGGCTGCGGGAAATTCAGATCACCGTCCCGCATGCGGTGACGGTAAATCTGAACATTCCCGGATTGGAAGAACTTTTTTCCCTGAAGCATCAGAAACCTCAAGGGCGTGAGTTTTACGTGATGGGGAAAGAACGGGCTAAGAACCATTTCTCCTTCGAGCCTGCCGTCGTCATGCGACAGGGGGTACCGCATTGCCCCCAATGTGGCGAGGCAATAAATGAGGATGAGGTTAGGTTCCAGACTCGCAAGGCGAAATGCCCGCATTGCGACTCAGCCCTCTGGCATCCGGATAAGAAGATCCGGCGCTATGCCAAGGCCGAATTTATTAAACGGTATCTTCCTAAGGGAACCTTTGACTTATTAATTGCTGACGAGCTGCACGAATATAAAAGCGGCTCTACGGCTCAAGGCCAAGCCCTGGCCTGCCTGGCGTCTGTGGCCAAGCAGACCATTGGATTGACGGGTACCCTTATGGGCGGCTATGTGCGCCGGGAAGGCGCTTAGGATTTAGAGTGTGAGATTAAACTCATCAGGATTACAGGAAAATTCTGTGTGCACCCAACTTATCCTTGCCCAGTAATGGGAGCAAGCCTCGAAAGAGGAAGGGGAGTGCAGCATGTTGGGAAAAGGCGACCTCCAGGTAACTACCCGTCCTGGGATACGTCAGCACAAGCCATGCATGGTTAAAGCTAAACTGCCTGAACCTCAGTTCAGTGGCGTGACCCATCGCACCGCCGTATGGGTAGTTGAAACGGCGGTTCAGGAATTATACAGGCCAAAATAGCCGACCTGTATACCCAGTATTCCTGACACGATCTCAGTAAGAGAACAAAAGAACGAACGAGGGACCTAAACATGGCGATTCTCATCTAAGCGTAATCTCGGGATCACCTAAGCTGGCGTGCTGCATGTGACGCAGTCGCCTGTATGGTGACGGAGTCCGAATGGTACCCAAGGTTGGCCTCTAATGGGTTCAGCAGATTTCAGGAGGCATTCCATGAAATACGGATATGGCTATAAGTCAGGGGTAACTCTGGCGAAAGGTCCTCTATCTGGGCGAAGTCGGACAGTGGGACGAATAACATCCAATTTGACTTGAAGGAGGCAAGCTGATGCTACCACAAACAGCCGTTAAGCGATTGGATGCGTTAGGAATTCTTGCCCGGCAAGGCAAGCGTATAAATGGGTTGTTCAGATTGTTGGAAAACCCGTTTCTCTGGCAGGAAGCCTATTCCCGGCTGCACGCCAACAAAGGCGCTGCAACCCGAGGAGTAGATAACGTCACCATGGACGGATTCTCCGAAGACCGAGTTTTGAATCTCATAAAGCTCATCAAGGAAAACCGTTATCACCCTGAACCTGTAAGACGAACCTACATCCCAAAAGCAAACGGCAAAACCCGGCCTCTCGGTATACCAACAGGCAGCGATAAACTCGTCCAAGAAGTGGTGCGAGCCATTCTGGAAAGAATCTATGAGCCGGTGTTCAAACATACCTCACATGGATTCAGACCGGGACGATCCTGCCACACGGCCCTGGAAATGGTCAAACACGGCTGGACTGGGGTTAAATGGATCATCGATATGGATATTAAAGGCTTCTTCGACAACGTTAATCATCTCGTAATGATGCGACTGTTGGAGAGGCGAATCGATGATCACAAGTTCCTCCGACTTGTTCGTGGAATGTTGCGAGCGGGATACATGAAGGACTGGCAATTTCATGCAACCTATAGCGGTACGCCGCAAGGCGGTATCATCTCCCCGCTGCTATCCAACATCTATCTCCATGAACTGGATCATTACATGGAGCAGGTGCAAATGGAGTTCGGGACAGGAAAAGGCCGAAAAAAGAACAAGGCCTATACCAAGTTCGCATGGAAAGTGGAATCGCTGCGGAAGAACTATCGGGAATTACGGGAAAGCCAAGCTGATCAAACGGCTCTCGCCATGATCCGAAAGGATATAAAGCTGTTGAAAGTAAAAATGGGGGAGCTGAAAGCAAGAGACCCGATGGACCAGGAGTATAAACGTCTTTGGTACTGCAGATATGCCGACGATTTTCTTATCGGCGTAATTGGTTCAAAGGCGGATGCCCAGGGAATCATGGACCAAGTCAGATTATTTGTCCAAGAAACCCGAAACTGACCATCGTGGAGGAAAAATCCGGTATCAGGCATGCGGCCGAAAATACCAGGTTTCTCGGATTTGATCTTCTGGTTCACAGTGAACCTTCCTGTCTGCGTCAAATCAAACGGAAACAGTGGACCACACTCAGAGGGTCATTTCTGAACAGATGCAGTTACATATCCCTATGGCCGAGTCTGTACGGCTTTGCCGATAAATACGGTTATGGGATGCGTGATTGAAAGCAACACACCGATATGGATTTGACGAAATCAGCGAGGCGGAAGTTGTTCTTACTTACAATGCGGAACTTCGTGGGTTGGCCAACTACTATTCCATCGCTACCTCTGCCAAAATTGAAATGCATAAACTCTTTGTCTGGCCACCGGCAGTTTTCTCAAAACAATGGCCAGAAAAAGGGGCACGACAGTTACCAAGGCAGCGGAATCTCTCAAGTGGGATGGTGGATTTACGGTGCAACAATCCAATGCGAGGGGAACGGCGCGTTACTACAAGCTGTTTCAACTGAAGGACCTTGAACGACCCCAAACCCTTGGATATGGCCTGGATTCCGTCCAGGCGCCAACTACACGTTCAGCAAGACAGAACTGTTGCGACGGCTGTCAGCAAGAGAATGTGAATATTGCGGCAAAAAGGGAGGATATTTTGAGGTTCATCGTGTCAGAAAGCTGAAAGACATACAGAAAGGGACACTACCATGGCAACGGTTAATGATTTGGCGACGGAGGAAGACGTTAATCCTCTGTTGACCTGCCATAAACAGCTTCATGCTGGAACGCTACCAAGTTGGATGAGAAAAGTAGCGAAATAGTCCCATGGAGAGCCGGATGCATGGAAACGTGCACGTCCGGTTCGGAGGGGGGTTGACGCGCTGTCCTGAGCAATCGGGAAGCACGCTGCCTACCCTACTCAACAAATCTGTTTTACCTGCTATGGCGGATGTTTCCGTCAAAGCTCAAAGACAGGGCCGCTTATGGGGCGGAGCGTAGCTTCGCATCCCAATATGGCATCCTGGAAAATATCTCCAACCCCCCCCCTGGCTGATAACGCCTGTTCCATCGGCGGCCAGAAAACCAGGGAGACGGTTAAGGAAAAGCCTGGGGTGTCGCCGTTTGTCCTGACTGATTTTTTGCTGGAGAACAGCGTCTTTTTGCGGCTCCGGGACGTCTCGGACAAACTGCCGCCTTTCAGCGAGGAGGTGGTTGGTGTCGAGATGCTGCCAGAACAAGCAGAGGCTTACGACGATCTGGCTAAAGAATTGGGAAACGCTGCCCGCCAAGCTTTAGCACAAGGCAGCCAGGCGCTGTTAGGGGCGTTGGTCAATTCGCTGTTGCGTTATCCCGACGGCTGCCGGCGTGGTGAGGAGGTGTATCATCCGCACCGTGGCCACCTGGTGGCGTCAGCGCCGATTATTGACTTACCGCTCCTGCCCAAAGAAGAAAAGTTGTTGGGGCTTGTGCAACAGGAAGTTACCCAAGGCCGGAAGTGTTTGATCTGCTTAGAGCACACGGGCAAGAGGGATCTCGTTCCTAAACTTGTAGAACGACTGGAACAGATCGGCATCAGTCCTCTGATACTCCGCTCCAATAATCCACCCGCCAGCAAGCGGGAAAATAAGATTAAGGAAATGATCGGGACGGGATTTTACGACGCCATGATCTGCAACCCGAACCTGATCAAGACCGGCCTGGATCTTTTGGAGTTCCCAACTTTGATTTTCTTCCAGACCGGGTATTCCATTTTCACCCTTCGACAGGCCTCCCGCCGGTCCTGGCGGATCGGCCAGGATAAGCCAGTGAAAGTATATTACCTGGCATATTTGAAAACGATGCAAGAAACTGCTCTGTAATTAATTGCATCAAAGCTGGAAACGGCCTTGGCCGTCGAAGGGGAACTATCAGACAAGGGACTGACCGCCCTGGCGGAATCAGGCAGTTCCATGTTGATAGAGATGGCCCGCTCCCTGGTGGACGATGCACAAACCATCAGCCTTGAGGATGCCTGGCAAGGTCTCCAGGCACAAGAAAGCCAGGCTGACGTATTGTTGGGCCAAGAACCACAAGTCACGTCACAAACAACAACCCAGACCACCACGATTACACAGGGCGATCAGCAGACCACGGTCTCAATCACCCGGGTGGTGCGGGGGAAGGTCAAGATTGGCAAAATGCAGGGTGTCGATGTTGGCATTGGCATAGTTGGGAATCACCAACTCATTTTTTGGGCTGGCAATATCTACCATAACAACAAGCCTATCGGCCAATACGACCGGTCCGGCTACGGCCAGATAAAAGGTAAGCAGATCCGGTTGGAGAAAGCGGCTGACGGCTATCTGCTGGTGGAGCTGCAGAAAGCTGCCGGTTAACTATTTAACTTTCTATTCCCCAGGAGGGGCGTTCCCTTCTTGCGGGGAGCGTCCTTTGCCTGGAAGAAACCAGGAGTGCAATAAAATGATTAACTGCAAAGAACTTAAATATACATTGCGGGGCCGTTGGGAATCCGTGCTATGGACATTGGCTCCGGAGGTTGGTCCTGCCATCGAACGGGCTCCCCGGCATGTCCCCTGCCCGGTGCACGGCGGCAAAGACGGTTTTCGGCTGTTCAAAAATTGGCAAGAAGAGGGCGGTGGGATCTGTAATACCTGCGGCATTTTCCCGGACGGTTTTGAGCTGATTAAATGGCTCCGGGGCTGGTCGTTTAAGCAGGTTCTGAATAGGGTAAATGAAGTCATCGACGGCAAAGTCATTCAGCCAATTATGCGCCGTCGCCGGCTGCCGGCAGCAAAAAAGCCAGGTGACGACAAACTGATGGCCAGGCTGGCCAATCTCTGGCAGGAAGCCGTGCCTCTGGTCTGTACCAGAAGCGGCTCTGGCCCGGAAGTATCTTACCAACAGAGGTATTGAGGTTTTTGATGTGCCAAGCCTGCGGTTGCACCCAGACCTGCCTTACTTCGAAGAGGGCAAGAAGCTTGGTCGCTATCCGGCATTACTGGGTATTTTCCTTTCACCTGAAAAACAAGGCGTAACGCTTCATCGGATTTATCTGACCAAGGATGGCCGCAAAGCCCCGGTAGAGTCGGCCAAAAAGACCATGCCGGTCCCTTACAGTCAGACCTTGAGTGGAGCAGCTATCCGGCTCGGTCCGGCAGGATCATCCTTGGGAGTGGCCGAGGGCGTTGAAACGGCCCTGGCGGTGATGACCGCCACGAGACAAGTGTGTTGGGCCACCACGACGGCAGTATTGTTGCAACAAGTCGTGCTGCCACCCCGGGTTCAGCGAATCACGATCTGGGCGGATAATGACGAATCTAACACCGGTTTGAAGTCAGCGTTTTATTTAGCGGAACGCCTGGTCAAAGAAGGCCTGAAGGCGGAGATAAAAATCCCCAAGCGTCCGCCAGGTCACAGAACTTGGGATTGGGCGGATGTGCTGCTGGAAACGCTTTAATTTCAGCAGGTGCATAATCGGAAATATTTTATTATCGTTCCAAAACCGTCGGGAAAATTGTTTTCTCGGCGGTTTTTTCTTTATTTCGTTAAAACACGAAAACGAAAAAAAGCCATGTAGAAAATGAGGCTTTTTTCCTTTTGAAAATTCTTGATCTGTATTTACCCTTCTTGTATGCTTCATGGCAAGAAAAGCAGATTTCATGATTTCTTTTATTAACGATAACCAGAAAGAAAGAAAACACGAAAAATTGAAAACTATCGTTCTTGCAAGTCAGAAAGGCGGAGCTGGGAAAACCACCCTTGCGGCGCATCTTGCCGTGGCCGCCGAGAAGGCTGGCGATGGCCCTTGCGTCTTGATCGACACCGATCCCCAAGCCTCTCTTGCTATGTGGTGGAACAGCCATGAAAATGAAACACCTGCCTTCGCCCCCGCCACGCTCAAAGAGCTTGCCGACAAGCTTCAGGCTCTTGCCGAAGCAGGCTACACCTTCGCCTTCATTGACACATTCCGAACCAAGGCCGCGGCCTTCTCTTCACTTCGGTGAATAGATTTAACTTTGACCCGCAGATTGAGTTTAACCGGCAGCGCGGCCGCCTGCCGGATGCCTGTGTAGGACACCTGACCACCATGAACACGGTAGCCCTAACCAGCGTCGCCGGGGTCTATGGAGCCAACTCCGTGGTTGGGGCCTGGCGCAGTGTTGGCGAGAAGGTTAGACACCTGCTGAACACACCAGGAAAGGAGACTGAGCCTGACTTCCCGGATGAATAGGGGTAATGGCTAAGTGATGGGAATGATATGGTCTGTATATGGAAGGTTTTTTATCCCTGTGATAAGTTTCGGAACAGGGCAGTTAATAGCAGCGGAGAAACATCATGTTGGCGGCGGTTGACTGACTTTTCAGCATAATGACCTAAAGCTCAGGTTTCTGGCGTGTTTCCCAATTAACAATCTTCAGGTCCAACACGAAAATGCTGTAAAAGACCGGCACCAGGAGCAGGGTGATGAAGGTAGCCACTGCCAGGCCGCCGATCTGAGCGTAGCATAATGCCTCCCAGAGCGGCCCGCCGTGGAGGGCTAGAGGGATGAGGCCTAAGACGGTGGCCCCCACGGTGATCATCACCGGTCGCAGCCGGATGATGCCTGCGTCCAGCAACGCCTCCTCCAGGGGCTCGCCCTCGGCGTGCTTCTCTTCAATGAAGTCAAAGAGCACGATGACGTGGCTGATGATCACCCCCACCAGGCTGATGATCCCCAGGAAGGCCATGAAGCCGAAGGGCTGCAACATAATAAGGAGAGCAATCAGGGCGCCAACCATGCCGTAGGGAATGGTGGCAAAGACGATGAAGGGCTTGATGGCGTTCCTGAACTGAATCACCAGGGCTACGTAAATACAGGGGAACGCTGTATGCCCTTAGAAATAACTGGCCATGCCGACGAGAAGGGCCGCGATCACACACCAAGCATCCATTATAGGGGTTCTTTTCCCGGCTTTTTTCCCATATAGTGAGCATAAGTAACTGATGAGGTTTGCTCTCCTCTAAAAGACGGCGCACTGGGGTATCCTTGAGAAGTGCTAATCACGTATTTATCAAATAATAATTATGGGTTCGTCTGATTACAAGGTAGGGTACGTTGATGATGATTTATTGGTTCCCTTTTTTCCCTGGGAAAGAAAAATTGCGAAGGTAGTGTAAAATCGATTGTGTAAATTTGAAAAGGGTAGAAAAAATGGCGTATCTCCAATAAACCGGGTGGTGACCAAACCTAACCAGAAAGGAGATACGCCATGAATGTAGAAATTAGCGTACCCAAAGTTGTGGAGCTTTTCAAGGAAATTAGCCTGGCTCCGGAAAAGCTCTTTGAAATGATGCGGTTGGATATCCGCAAGACCGCCGGTGATTATCTTACTGCCCTGATGGATGAAGAACTGACCATCCATTTGGGCCGCAAGAGGTATGAACGCTGTAAGATTACCGTCAATCATCGCAACGGCTCCTATCCCCGAAAATACACCATTAAAGGGGTTGGCGAAATAGAGGTAAAGGTTCCCAGGGATCGTGATGGCAGCTTCCAAAGTGTCATTATTCCTAAAGGCCAGCAATATGAATAAGCCGTCGTCCAAGATTTGTCGTTTATGTTTCTGGCGGGAATAAGTTACTCGCATCATGTCCATGATCTCAAAACGTTTGGTGGGACGCAAAATCTCCCACACTGAGATCAGCAATGCCGCCCAAGAGTTGACGGATGCAGTAGAAGAATGGCGACAGCGTGACCTGTCACCAGAACCCATCAAATATCTCTTTATTGATGGGGTCAACTTTGAAATGCGGGTGGACGGCACTGTCGAAAAATTGCCAGTCCTGGTTGTGATTGGCGTAACTGAGAAAGGCATCAAGCTGGTCTCGGTTTGCAGGCCGACGATAAAGAATCTGCCTCTAACTGGCGGGAATTCTTCCGAGAGTTAAAGAGACGGGGACTGGATGGAGAAAAAGTGACCTTGGGAGTTATGGACGGTCTGGCAGGTTTAGAAAAAGTGTTCGCTGAAGAGTTTTCCCAAACCCGCATCCAGCGCTGCCAGGTCCATGTGGCCCGCAATGTGTTAGCCAAGGTACCAAGAAAGTTGAAATTAGGAGTGGCAGATGATCTCAGGTCCATTTTTTATGCATCTTCCAACAGAAAAACCCTGGAATTTTATGAGAGTTATTAACGAGAATAACTCAGAATAGAGGCCCCCCTTGGTGGTTTAAGCTGCCTTCTGATCGATCAAGTTAATTAGTTGTTGACTGGAGATGACCAGGCCCCTTTCGACTATGTGCTGGGCTGCCGGATGCGCCAGCAGAAGGAAGTTAACGAGGCGGTCCTGGCCCGAGCCGGACGGTATCAAACGGTGGCGGACAACCTGGAAGTCAAGGAGGTCCGGGTAGGTGAAAATCGTTACGTTGTCTGCCGCAATCCCCTGGAAGCCAAAAAAGACGCCGCCGTCCGGGAGGCTATCGTAGACAAACTCAGGCGCACCATAGAAAAACAAGGCCCCAAGGCCGTCGTCGGCAACCGGGGCTATGCCCGCTTTCTCAAGGTGGCCAAGGGGAGCGCCACCATCGACGAAGACGCCGTGCAGCGAGATGCCAGACTGGACGGCAAGTTCGTGCTGAGAACCAACACCAACCTGTCGGCGGTCGAGGTGGCCCAAACCTATAAAAGCCTGTGGCGGGTGGAAAGAACCTTTCGGGAACAGAAATCCACCCTGGAAGTCCGGCCCATCTATCATCATCGGGATGATACTTCCATCGGCCATATCGTCGCCAGTTTCCTGGCTCTCCGACTGGAGGTAGACCTGCAACAACGTCTGGATGAGCGGCAGGCCGAGGTGTCCTGGCCTGACCTGATGCGTGACCTTGGTCAGGTTCAATCTGTTTTGCTTGAATTGGACGAAAATCGTTATCAACTCCGTACAGATATGGTGGGCTCGGCGCATCACGCCTTCTCGGCCGCTGGCGTTCGCCCACCTTCCCCGGTTACCTGTCTGGGACCTCTGTCATGATGGTCTAACCGCATCAACCTGTAAACCTTGTAGTGCCAAACACTTTTTTGTACTACTTAACCTATTGTTATCGCATTACTATTTTTTTCTTACTGTCGAATTTCAGTCAGAGGTCGTCCACCAATAAAAAGAACTTCAGGACATCGAACGATGTTTCCGGACCTTAAAAAGCTCCCTGGATATCCGTCCGGTATACCATTGGGTGGACCGTCGTATCCGGGCGCATATTTTCATCTGTGTCATGGCCTTGCAACTGCACCGCCTGATGCGGACCCGGTTACATCAGGCCAAAATCTTTACCTCCCAGAGAGGCGTAGAAAAACTCGCTCTCCATAGGACGGTGCAGGCAGAAATCGACGGGAAAAAGTTCGATGGCCTCATTCCGCCGACCCGGAACAACTGGATCTCTTCAAAGCCTTGGGAGTCCCCACGCCTCATCACCAAAATCTGCAAGACCCCATGATGTAGTGACGACAAAAAAAGTCAATAGGCTAATATCATTTATCTTTTTCTTTTTGACTGATAATCTCCGGGAGCATTTCCTTGTCCAGGGAGAGATCTGCCACCAGCCGGCACAGCCGGGCATTTTCCTCCTCCAGTTACCGGAGTTTCCGGACCTCGGAAGGCATCAGGCCACCGAACTTCTTCCTCCAGCGGTAACAAGGTCTGCTCACTGATTCCCATCTTGCGAATGACGACGCCCACCGGCGTCCCCTGCTCGGCCTGCTGCAGGGCAAAGGCAATCTGCTGGTCGGTAAACCGGGACCGCTTCATCGAGAATATCCTCCTAGATTTTTTCGTCTTAGCAGAATTTTCTCATTATGAATGGTCCAATTTTCGGGGGGCAGACCACCCTATTTTGAGGCTTTTGATTTCTGGTAGGCTCGCCTTGCAGATTATGTTTTAAAGGGTTTCAACCGATAATAATTCTAATCGGTTAAGCTGCTTCTATTAGCAATAAATAATTGCAATAAACTGCCGGAAAGAGAGAAAGAGATAAATGATAGCGAAAAAAAAATTCTATCACTAGTGATACGGCTCACCGTCTGCAGGAGGCCATCGTTTTCGTAGGTTCGGTTTTATTTGTTTTATTCTCATTTGATAATGCGTCCGCCGTGGCCTGGTGGGGCATTGCAAACTCCCTCAATATGGGACGATACTATCATACAGCCAATCTGTTAACTAATGACAAGGTCCTTGTCTCTGGAGGGTGGACTGGAACAAATTCTTTATCCAGTAGCGAAATCTACGACCCTTCGGCCGGGGCCTGGGGCATTACCGGCTCCCTTAATATGGAACGAGACTCTCATACAGCTACCCTGTTAACCAATGGCAAAGTCCTCGTTTCTGGAGGATGGGACACAGATGGCAATCTTTTGAAGTGCAGCGAAATCTACGACCTTGCAACCGGGGTCTGGACTGTTACTGGTTCCCTCAATCAGGGAAGATGCTCCCATATGGCCACGCTACTATCCAGCGGCGAGGTTCTTGTGTCTGGAGGATGCGATGATGATGGTAATCCTTTGGAGAGCTGTGAAATCTACGATCCTGTAGCCGGGACCTGGCAGGTTACTGGCTCCTTAAATTCAGGAAGATACTTCCACACTGCCACTCTGCTAGCCAACGGCCAGGTTCTTGTCTCTGGAGGGTGGACTGGAACAAATTCTTTATCCAGCACGGAAATCTACGACTCCTCGATCGGGACCTGGAGCATAACGGATTCACTCAATGTAGAACGAGACTCTCACACAGCCACTCTATTAGCCAGCGGCAAGGTCCTCGTGACCGGGGGATGGATGCAGATTATAATCCATTGGCGAGCAGCGAAATCTACAACCCTGTGGCCGGGACCTGGAGCATAACGGGTTCACTTAATGCAGGACGATCCTTCCACACAGCCACTCTGTTGGCCAACGGTAAGGTCCTCGTGACCGGAGGATGGGATGCAGATTATAATCCATTGGCGAGCAGCGAAATCTATAACCCTGGTACCGGGATCTGGAGCGTCATTGGCTCCCTTAATACGGGTCGATCCTTCCACACAGCCACTCTGTTGGCCAACGGCAAGGTCTTCGTGACTGGAGGATTGGATACAAATATTGATGCCTTGGCGAGCAGCGAGCTTTCTCGAAAAAATAATGGAAATTTAGGTTCGGTTCTTCAGCTGCTTCTGAATGAGTAGCGGATATTTTTGTAATATAAACAAAAAAAACATTTATTAATTTATAAAAATTTTTTCTAAAAATTATAATTTTATGCCTTCCGAACCACATTATAATTGGTATTATTGAGCTGAAAAATATAACTGTCGGAGGGAGCGGAACTATTACTTCCAAAGAAAGACCTGAATATCCGTGAGCTGGACCTGACCCGGCACTTATCCATAAACAATATTCTTTATTCTTTGAAATTTTGAAAGTTTCGTCAAAATCAGAATTTATGGTAAAGAGTAACTCCTCATGATCTGTAAGATTTCCAAATGATACCAAATAATTACCATCATCATAACAAACTCCTTGCCCTTTGAGTGTAATAGTCTTATCATTAATCGGGCTAAAAATTATTTCAGCATCAGTCCTTGCATTTGCGTAGCCGTTTGTTTGATCTACCGTACTCCAAGTCTGCGTATAATACGAAATTTTATAATTGATATCAGTAGTGTCCGGCAGACTTCTTGCAATATTAAATAACCGACTATGGGAGTAATAAAAATCCATCCAAAAAGACTTACTCCAGCTTGTCATTTTGAGCGCAGCGAAGGATCTAAAGATTCTTCGGTCGCTTCGCTCCCTCAGAATGACAAAATGATGCCCCTAAAAGCGACGTAGGACAAAATTGCTCTTTTGCAAAAAACTTGCCGGACACTCATGATATTTTTCAAATCATTAGATCATGGAAATGGAAATTGTTCGTATCTCTTAGAGCGCACTAAAGGATTACTAAAAAAATAGGGGGTTAACTTGAAGAATTGGCCACTTATTTTTACCAGTCATGCTTTTTTTTAACCCTACAGTAGCCCATGGCCTGACAAACGGAATCTTCAGGAGATTGAGGTGACAAAAGTTTTCCGTCCAAAGGAGGCTGCTGATATCACAAAAGTACATTCCCGTACCGTCACCGAATTAGTGCGCCTTGCTATAACTGAGGGTCAATTAATGATATTGCCGCAGGACTGGTTGAACTTGAATGATTGAAATCCAAGGAACCCTTATAGCGGAATATGTGGGGCCTGTATTGGAGACTGAAAGTTAGTTCCAGATACTAAGATAACAGAAGAAGATTTTGCGGAGTTGGGCAGAGGAATCCGCAGCGGCGTGATTAAGCAAAATAGTCAATACCAGATTCCACTTGTGTCCCGGTTCCTGCCATTATTCCCTTTATTGACAGGCATCCTTCTTCACATTACAATAAAGTCAATAAAATTGAAAAAAAGCAGATTGGTCATAAAAAATTTTCTCCCATTCTCTCGTATTGCGGAATTAAAAAGGCGAGCCTTCTCGGCTCCTCAACCCGGGGGAGACATGACTGAGACAGATCGAGTAAAATGGAAGAGGTTTTGCAGCGAAAGATTGTTCTGGCGGATTAAATCATCAAACGTGGCTGGAACTTATTCTTTTAAGAATTGGCATTTTCTAATCTCAATTTTATTCCTCAGAAAAAGGGGGATATAATGTATCTGAATAGCTTGTTGCAGGAAAAACGAGAGGAAATTTCCGTATCGCGGCGCAGCACCGGTGTCCGTAACATCCGTGTGTTCGGCTCAGTGGCACGAGGGAGGCTACCGAAAGTAGCGCCTGAATTTGCTTATTGAAGTCGGGCCGAATCGAACTCCCTGGTTTCCCGGCGGTCTTATAGCCGATTTGGAGGAACTCCTGGGCTGCAGAGTGGATGTGGTCGCAGAAAAATCATTGCATTGGTATATCTCGGGGCCGGGTGGTGAACGAGGCCAAAACATTAGAAAGGATGATGCATTATATGATCCAGGTGCTGGAGGAAATTCCCGGTGAGAAAGTTACGGCGGTGACGTCATAAGAGGATTTTGATGGTCCGAAACTGAACCAGTATGCGATTTGCGAACTCGAAAATGGGGAATCAGTTAATTGATATCAAACAGTAGAGCTGAGATTGCGAAGTGGCCTGGAGAGGCATCGTGGCGCTGCAAATGTTTAATACACAATTATCTGGACAATGATGGACGATGATCGGAACATTTTGCAACTGGATGTACTCGCTGCTCAAACGCCAATGCAAACAATGTTGCCATTGTACGGAAGGATAATATTTTCACTGCTCGAGAAGAGAATGTCAAAACAGGGGTTGTTTTAGCAATTTCCTAAACGCCATGAAATTAGCGGAAAAATTATCCTCAATTAATGTTTTCCCAAAATAATTTAATATTGCATAAACTTTTCATAAAATGTGATCCGCTTGTGCGAGTAGGGCAGGGTAGGGGGCAGCAATAATAAGCAATAATGCAGAGTTGCACCTCGCCGCCAGGAAAGACCGAAATGATCGCCTCCGGGAAGCCTATCGGCGGATCCACAGGCCATGATAGATATTTCTTGTGTGAGAGTCGTGTGAGAAAATCCCTCCAAAATGCTCCGAAAGGTAGAAGATCGGCCAAGATATAGAAAATTATATGCAAATACTTTCAATAAGTTACAAAGATTTGAGGAGGTTGTGAAACTCGGGTATTCTGCC
>CAWBKT010000044.1:0-22635 GCA_963789385.1 uncultured delta proteobacterium
TGCTCCCGTTTCCGGTAGGCCAGGGCCTGGCAGGTGGCAATCAGTCGATTTTGAGAATCTCTGACGGAAATGAGATAAGTCCCGGTCCGGCGGCCGCAGTGGAGCTCTTGCGCCTCGGCGGTGAGGACATCGCCGACTTCCGGCGCCTGGTGAAAGGTTAGATTCATATTGAGTGCCACCGCCACCGTGCCGTGGGCATTGCAGGAGGCCTGGAAGGCTTCATCGATTAAGGCGAAAATGGCAGTGCCGTGAATGCCGCCCAGGATGTTGGTGAGGTGAGGACCGGTTTGCATGGTTACCCGGGACTGCCCGGGGGCCAGATCAACCAGGCTCAAACCCATCCCGGGGGCCATGGGCTGCTCGCTGACCTTCTGCCGAAGTGCTTTTAACACTAGCTCTTTTTTCATAGCTCCTATCCAGTTCTAATCCAGGCGCAGGAAGCAGCGCCCCTTTATGGTAAAAAATTATTAAAAAGGTATTATTTTAAAGATCCTTATATAATTCCGGGTATTGATTTTTCCATCGTCTATGCAGCCATAGCCATTGTTCCGGACTGGCCCGAACCCAGGCTTCGATGGCATCGCTTTGCAGTTGCACGTGGCGGCGGATATCTTCTTCCGGGTCATCGGTGATCTCCATGGGCAGGGGGGGACTGATTACCATGAGGTGTTTGCCGTCAGGCAGGCGCCGGGAAAGTACGGTCAAAACGGGGACGCCGAAGCGCCGGGCCAGGATGGCGGCGATGGGGGTGGTTCTGGCCCGATGGCCGAAAAAATCAACCAGGATACCGCCTTTAGTGGTGGTATTCTGATCGATGGCCATGCCGACAATTTGATTGTTTTTTAGCTGCTTCAAAATGGCTTTCAAACCCCCTTGCTTGGGGATCATGGTATTACCGCTGCGCTCCCGGAGATAGCGAATGATCCGGTCCATCAGGGGATGAGTGTGCTTGCGGCCAACGATGTACCAGGGATGATACCTCAGGGCGGATGCCATGCCGGTGAGTTCCCAATTGCCGGCATGGGCCGAAATTCCCACTATCCCTTTGCCAAGTTTAAAAGCGGCGGCGGCATTTTCGTAGCCGGCAACGGTTACCTGCTCTTTTAACTTGGACAAGGGGAGCACGATCATGGCGACGGTTTCGAAGAAGAGCTTGATATGATGATGAAAAACTTCGAAAGCCAGCTGTTGCCGCTGTTCCTGGTCCAATTCCCGTCCCAGGGCAAACTCCAGATTCCGCAGAGTTATCAGGCGGTGCTGCCGGTCAAGAGTATACCAGAGGCGGGCCAGTGATGTGGTAACAATGTTAGGGAGCAAGAGTTTGACATTCTCCAAAATTTATTTTTAGTAAGTCTTACTATAAAATCCCCCTAAATCCCCCTTTAGAAAAGGGGGACTTTTTAAAAGCTAGCCATATGTTCCCCCCTTTCTTAAAGGGGGGTTAGGGGGGATTTTTATCTGTTTGCCTTTGAAAAGCTTCAGCCTACCTCGACAATGCGACTTTGAAAAGTGCGAAACTTGTCTACTATATTAAATCTAGACCATTTTTGATTGCTAACCTGAATTATACCGTTTTCGGTTTTCGGTTAATTAATAATGCAACATAAAACAGTTAGAACCAGCATTGGTTGCAGCCCAAACCGAATTTGGTATTAATTAGAGGATGCGGGCATATACCGCTTCGGTGGCGGCGGCCATCTGTTCCAGGGAATACCGCTCCTGCACCAGGGCCAGGCCCCGGGAACCGAACCGGCGGCGTTTGTCCGGATCTCTGATAAGCTCGAGAAGAGCCCGGGCCAGGGCCTGGCTGTCTTTTGCAGGCACCAGCAGACCATTTGAGCCGCTGGCGACGATCTCCGGAATGCCGCCGCAAGTGGTGCCGATAACCGGGCGGGACATAGCCATGGCCTGCAGTAAAGACTGGGGCACGCCTTCGTTGGCATAGGAAGCCAAGACGACCACATCCATCAGCGCCAGCCAATCAGGAATATTTTCCCGGTAACCGGCAAAGCAGACGAAATCGTCCAGGTGTAAGTCGGCTACTTTGGCTTTGATGACTTCCTGGTAAGGCCCGTCCCCCACCAGAACCAGATAGGCTTTTTCTCCGGCCTGCAAAACCTTTTCCAGAGCTTCTATTAAAAAAAGGTGCCCCTTCCAGGAGCGCAAAATTGCCACCGAACCTATTACACAGGTATCATCGGCCACCTCCGGCAAATATCCGGACCGATTTTCAGGGGGGCGGGGGTAAAAGCGATCCAGGGGGACGCCGGTGGGGATGGAAAATATTTTGCCCGGCGGCACCTGGGCCCTCTCGATAATCAGATCTTTGATGGCCTGTCCCGTAGTAATAAGGGCGTCAGGCGATTGGTATAATTTTCTGGTCAGCCAACTGGTCTTGATGAGGGTGCTTAAATGCCGGGTGCGAACCAGCCTGATCCCGGACCTCCTGCCGAGTACGGCACCGAGGCCGACCCAACTGTCCAGGGAACTGTGCGTGTTGAGAATATCCACGGATTGCCGGCGGAGCAGTCGGCGCAAAGCCAGACAGGCAGGGATAGTGTAACGGCCGCCAAAGGAAATGGGAACGACGGTGAAACCCGCCTGCCTGGAACGCTGAGACAATTGCCCCCGGGGATCAACTGCCAGGATTAGGTTATGCCCCCGTTGCCGCATTATTTCCGCTTCGGCAAAAATTCTCCTCTCCTGGCCTCCCCACCCTAATGAGGCCTCGGTATGGACAATGGTAAAGGTTCTCCTGGCCGATGAGTTAGTCATGCCGCCAATTCTTCATATAACGATTGTAACTGCGTCAGCATCGCCTCCAGGGAGTGGTGAGCCCGAATAGTCTCCCGGGCCTGATGCCCCCAAACCGGCCAGAGTTCCGGCCGGTCATACAGTTCCAGGACCGCCCGGGCCAGGGCTTCAGGCTGACGAGGCGCAATCAGGCGGCCGTTGCGGCCATCTTCGATGAGATCTTCGGCGCCGCTGACCCGGGTCGCGATTACCGGCAATCCCGCCGCCATGGCTTTGAGGAGCACCAACGGCAGGCCTTCCCATAAAGAAGGCAAGACAAAGACATCCATGGCGCCATATAACCGGGGCAGATCTCGGCGGGTCCCCAGAAAATGCACCACATCGGCGATGCCCAGGGTATTGGCCTGGTCTTCCAGCCTGGCTTTTAATCTGCCGTCGCCAACAATTATAACATGTAAATCAGGTATATTTTGCTTTATCGCCGGTATGGCCGCCAATAAAAATTCCTGGCCTTTTTGTTCTTCCAGACGGCCGATGGTGCCCAGGCAGAATCCTGAAATCCCCAGTTCGGCTTTGGCCGCCGCTTTATCAACAGGCAGATCGAGGTCCGCCAGGCGAATACCATAGGGAATGAGGAGAATTTTCCCAGCCGGCAGGCGATCATAGCGCCGGACATCCTGGTAGACCTGGGAGGAACTCACCAGGATTTTATCGGTTAGCCGCCCGAGGAGATAATTGGCGAGACAGCGGTGGAATTTGACCCGGGTGTAGGCATTATGGATGGAGGCGACGACGCCTTGCAGTCCCAACCCCAGGCTGGCCAAACGGCCGTATAGATTGGGATGGTAGAGGTGGGTATGAAGAATCTGAGGCTGCCGGTTTTTTAACAGGGCGCGGACGTTACGGACGATCTTGAACCACGAGTCTTGTTTAATGTCGAGATGCAAAGCAGACACCAGCCGACCCTGGCGGCGGAGCTCCTCCCCAACGGCTCCGGGTTCACCCAGGCAGGCCACCTCGGCAACAAATCTGGCCGGGTCCAAACCGGTAATGATGCTGGCTAACAGATCCTCGGCCCCGCCCACCGGGAGCGTCACAAAAAGGTGCAGGACTTTGATCCGGTTCCGAGTTCCGAGTTCTGTGTTCTGAGTAAAGGAAAAAATCATAGAATCTCGAATTATGCTGATACTGACCAAACTAACCTATTCTTTGTCCGCCGGCAAGTCAACTGAAAATCAGGGGGCCGGGATTCGTGTGGGAGACACAATGCCAGGGAGAACCGGAAACTTATATGGATCAGAAATAGTCTCCTGGTTAATTAAAAAAGGAAATTATTTGATTTAATTTGTCTAATCGCCTACAATGGGATTGACATCTAGGTGAAATACAGGAATTAAAACAATATCAATCAGGATACGGAGGGCATCGTATGGACAGAAAATTATTTTTCGATATTCATTGCCACGCCATGAACTTGAGCCATCCCAATCTGGTCGCTCTTCTAAAACGGTCACCATTGCAACTGTTGAGTCTCGCGCTACCTAATATACGATCGGTTTATTCTTTACTGGGCACCCATCGAGCTCTCAATCTGCTTTCAATAATGGAAAATGAAATAGGAGGCATCTTTTTAATTATCGAATTTTTCTTAAAAAAACAGGGACTGGTGCAGGACGGCAAGTTCAGCCTCGAGGATAAGACCTACGATGCCTTTGTTTTAACCCCGTTATTAATGGATTTTGACTATAAGAACATTAAGCAAAGTGACATTTACTACAATATTCCCCCGGAAAAACCTATTGAGGAGCAAACACTGGACATCTTCAATGGGATAAGCAAATACTGTTCCCATGAATTAGTTGAAAAAACTCCGGGAAATTATGAAACTCAAGAACGTCAGAATAAGCCAATTTTCGAAATCTACCCCTTTCTGGGAATAAATACTTGCCATTATAGACTTGATGAAATTAACGAAAAGCTTCACACTTACTTCGGAGAATATTCCGGGTCGTATGAAGCCCTCAAGGCAAATTTTGGTGCCTTTAACGGTGACATAAAAACTCTGAGAAGCAATTTTTTTGCGGGGATTAAGGTTTACCCGCCCATGGGATTTGATCCCTGGCCGGAGGCCGACAAGGACAAGCTTAAAAAGGTATTGATGCTCTACGAGTATTGCTGCGCTAAAAATATTCCTCTCACCAGCCATTGCAGCGAGATAGGATTTAATTTAGACGAAAATGCCGAGATGTATACCGCGCCCAAAAAATGGCGGAAAGTTTTAAAGGAATTCCCAAAACTTAAATTAAATCTGGCTCATTTCGGCGAACAAAAGAATTTTTTATTCATGTTTAAAAATCATCAATGGCAAGACGAAATTATCACATTAATCGAAGAAAATGAAAATGTTTACACCGATATTTCGTACCGGGCTTTTAATGATGACTACTACAAGTGCTTAAAAAAAATCATTGGAAAAAATAGCAAGTTGCTGAAATATATTCTTTTCGGCAGCGATTTCATGATCAATCTCCTGTGTATCGACTCATACGATGACTATCTAAGGTATTTCAAAACAACCAGGCACTTGACCTATGAAAAGGATTACTTCGGCTCGATAAACCCCTGGCGGTTTCTGTTCGGTTAAAATATTCAAGTAGCTGATGGGCGGAATAAAGGTAATATAACTAATCTAATCAATATGATGGATATATAAGCGCAGATGTTTTCTACCTGCTTGAGCAGGTTTTTCATCACAAAAGACGGTTTCATTCTAGCCTAGGAAAGATTATCGGCTCGACTTAGCCGACCGGTTCCAGCAAGGCATTTGCCAGGCGGACGAAGTCCGTGACGGACAGGGTTTCGGGGCGGCGGTTGGGATCGATATCCAGGCGGTGGAGGAGTTCCAGCAATTGGGCCGGGGAACGCTGGAGCAGGGAGGCCTGGTTGGACAAGGCGTTTTTCAGGGTTTTGCGGCGGGTGGCGAAGGCGGCTTTGACGACCTGTTTGAGCAGATTTTCATCAGCGGCAGGCAGTTCGGGAAGCCGGGGCCGGAGGCGCAGCACCACGGAGTCGACTTTGGGAGCGGGGTAAAAATTGCCCGGGCCCAAAGAAAAAAGCCGCTCCAGGTGAAAATGGTAGCCCAGCAGGACTGATAAAATGCCGTAATCCTTAGTGCCGGGGCGGGCCAGCAGGCGTGCCCCGACTTCCTGCTGGATCATCAAGACCAGCACCCGGACGGCGGCTTTATTCTCCAGCAGCTTGAAAAGCAGCGGCGAAGTAATCTGATAGGGCAGATTGCCGATAACCGGCAGGGGGTGGCCGGCGTCCCGGCTGAGGGCCAAAAAATCAAAGTGCAGGACATCCTGAGGGATAATTGTAACATTGGACAATCCGGCCAGGACTTCCTGCTGCAGGATGGGGAGCAGGCGCTGGTCCAGTTCCAGGGCGACCACCCGGCGGGCGTCCTGGGCCAAGAAAAAGGTCAAGGCTCCCAGGCCCGGGCCGATTTCCACCACAGTTTCGCAGCCGTCCACTTCGAGAGCCGCCACCAGGCGGCGCGCCTGGTCGGGATGCAGGAGAAAATTCTGCCCCAGAGATTTTTTCGGCGTCAAATTATGACGGCGGCAGAGGATTTTGGGGGAGATGAAGGGCACGATCAGTAAGAGAAATTTTCTGTCGGCGATATCGCTTTATCGCCCAGAGCGTCAGAAAATAAGCGGCTAGCCCGGCCGGGACGGCCATAATCAGGCCGCCGAACTGCAAGGCCAGGTTGATCTCCCAGCCCAGCCTGAGAAGTTCCTGCAGGTCCACGGTTTGCGGCAATGACAAGTTGAGATCGGGATAAAGGAGCATTTTGCCGATAACAAAACTGAAATAATACATGGGCGGTACAGTAAGGGGATTGCTGACCCAGACACCCATCAGGGCAGCCACCCTGGAGAGCCCGAGAAAATGGGCTAACGTCAGGGTCAGGATCATGTGGAACGGAATGGTGGGAGTGAAAGCGATGAAAACCCCCAAAGCCATGCCCCAGGCGATTTTCTGCGGATCACCCTTAAGCTTTCGGAAACGGGTATAGAAGTAGCGGATTTTTCGACGCAGATTCACCATCTCCAGGTCAATGTAGCTCAAAACGGAACTTCTTGGCAAGATGAATTATGGTTAGCATTCATTAAGGAACAGTGTTATGGTCGCGGGGAAATAGTATTTCCTCTCCTCTTGACCCGATCCCTTTAAGGTTCTCCCCAGCGACGGAATAACTGGTGTGGTATATGGAAGCAGTCGAGGACCTTCCCCAGAGTCTGATTGATAAGATCTTGAATCGTCTGAGGCCGGTGATAGAAGGCCGGCATCGGCGGCAGGATAATGGCGCCCATGGTGGCGGCCCGATGCATAAGTTCCAGATGGCCCTGATGTAAAGGCGTTTCCCGCACCACCAGAACCAGCGGGCGCCGTTCTTTCAGGGTGACATCCGCGGCCCGTACTAAAAGTCCGGCGCTGTAAGAGTTGGCGATGGCCGACAAGGTTTTGATGCTGCACGGGATCACAACCATACCACCGGCTAAAAAGGAACCGCTGGCCACCGGGGCGGTGAGGTTGGCGTCATCATAGACCACGGTGGCCAGTTTTTCAGCTTCCGACGCAGTATAATCCGTTTCCAGTTGAAAATTCAATTTTCCGGCGGCCGTAATGATCAAGTGCCGGTCGATTGAGAGGTTTTGCAGGACCCGCAACAGTTCCAGTCCATAGATAACCCCGCTGGCGCCGGAGATGCCGATTACAAGGCCGTTATTGAGAGCATCCATGCCTCTTAGCATACCAGAAATAGTGCCGGAAACCAAATTATCAAAGAGATTAACGGGATCAAGAGTGCCGCTACAGGCTGTCTCATTAAAATAACGTCATTTATCGGGCTAGTTAAAATTCGCCTGGCGAAGCGGAGTTTAGTCATAGGAACCGTTTTTGGAGGGGGCGCGGGACTAATCTTGAGAGCTGCTGTAACCATCCGGTCTAAAGGCCAAGGTAATCGTAGTCCCTTTGCCGGGCTCACTGTCAAAATATATCTCCCCCTGATGAGCTGCCATGATCTGTTGCGAAATCGCCAAACCCAGACCTGACCCCTTGGGTTTGGTGGAAAAAAATGGCTGAAATATTTTGGCCTGAATCTGGGGAGGAATGCCGGAGCCGGTATCGGTGATATGAACCAGAATTTTCTCCGGCGTCCATCGGCTTACCACCCCAATGGTTCCGGACTGTTCGATAGCCTCAATACCATTTTTAATGAGATTCAGGATGAGCTGGCGGATATGATCCTGATCAAACGGGAAAGCCGGCAAATTGGGGTCGAGATCTAATTTCAGGGTGATATGGTTTTCTTCCAGCATCGGCTCCAGAAAGCGGCAGGTATCTTGAATCAAAGCATTAAAATCACCTTTCCGCAACTGAGGTTCGGAAAATTTGGCATACCGGCCAACTTCCACCAGAAATCCTTCCAGTCTGTTGATTTCATCAATAATAATTTGCAGCTTGGCTAAATTTTTTTCTGGCGGGCCATTAAAATGTTCCTTTATTTGCCTGGCAAAACCGCCGATGACCACCAGCGGGTTTTTTATCTCATGGCTGATATGGGCGGACATTTGACCTAAGATTGCCAATCTTTCATTCTGGAGAGCCCGTTCCTGGAGGAGCCGGCGCTCCCGCAAATCCCGGAAAAAACCGACCACCGCAGAAGTATTCTGGTCATCGCCGATTAAGGTAGCCGACAATTCCACCGGTATAGGCTCACCAGTTTTGCTGAAGACGGTGGTTTCAAAATTTATCAAATGACCCGGCCCGCCAAAATCGGAGGATAATATTTTCTTGAGAATATGGCCGGCCTGCCTGGGAGGGTAAAGTTCCTGGACTTTAATTTTGCCGACAACCTCTTCCTGCCGATACCCAAGAATTTTTTCGGCCCCGGCGTTAAAAATAAGAATATTTCCCTGGCGATCGCTGGCAATGATGCCATCGCTGGAAGTTTGGATCATCTTGGTTTGAAAATTGTGCATGCGTTCAATTTCCTGGACCATATCATGTTCAGTTTGTTGTCGGCGGATATGCCGCCACATGCCCTGGAGGAGCAGGCTGAGTTGCCGGACATCCTGATCATCGTACGGTCCCGGTTTATTAGCCACCGCACCCAGGGCCACAATTCGATTGGTGTCAAAAACCGGGACCACTAAAAGCCGGTGGAGGGCAATATGGCCATCCGGGAAACCCTTTTTCTTCTCTGGTGATTCGGCATAGTCATTGACCACCAGGGTCCGGCGGCGGCGAACTGCTTCACCCCATAAACCGGCCGTGGCAATGGCATACACTAAAGGTTTGTCATGCACGGCGCATTGGGACATGACCATCCTGGACCAGGAAAGAATGCGGAGGTTGGATTCTTCAGGGTCCAGCAAACCCACAAAGCCTACCTGGCTTTTGGTGAGTTTTACTCCGGCTTCCAGGGTAAAATCGGTGACCTCCTCAAGAGGAGCGCCAGTCATTTGACTGAGTTTCCAGACGGCGGCCAGACGGGCCTCATTTAACCGAATGGCCTCCTGGGAGGCTTGAATCGAACGAAATACCGGATAGATGCAGGCAATGCCGATAACAAGCAGACTGGAAGTAATAAGGGATATTAACTCGGCGGAAAAATCAAGGGGATGCTGAAAACCATAGAATGCCAATTCATACAGAGTAATACTGCGACGGACGGTCATCAATACCAGGGCTGCGGCAATAAGAGACCAGGCCCAGGTTCTGCCGGTGATCCTGATGAGACGCCAGGCTGATATGGCGGCAATAAATTGCAGCATGATGGAAATAATTAAAATGGCTATGGCGGTCATGAGAGAAATAACGCCTTCGGTGACGGTTCCCCGTCAAATTTTTCACAGGGCAGGTGAATTTTCATAGTAATAAATTTACTCATTTAATGATAAAGAAAAAAAAGCAACAAAACAAGCTGGTGATAAAGGACAGGGAGACATGTCGTATAGTTACTTGATCAGCAGATTAATCTCAGAGGCGGCATAATGGCACTAACTCATGCAGGCGGCCTGGTGTTTCGGCAAGAGGCAGGGAAAATTTATTATCTCATCATCAGGGCGAAGCCGGATCCTTCCCATTGGGTTATACCCAAAGGCCATATTGAAATCGGGGAGACTCCGGAAGCAGCCGCGGTGCGAGAAATTCTGGAAGAAACCGGAGTTCAAGCTAAAATAATTACTACTTTAGGCAACCTTAATTTTTTTTATCGGGGCAGGCAGATAGACACAATCATGTATCTGTTGGAATATTTAGGAGAAATTTCTCCAATGGAAGAGCGGGAAAGCCGTTGGGGCCTGTATGAAGAAATTAATAGTTTGTTAACTTTTGAGGATACTAGAAAAATCTTACATCTGGCTCACGAGATTGTGCTCCAAAGAGATAAGGAGCGCCGGTGAAGAAGCCAGGAAGGTCGGGGATCGAGGGAAAGTGCCAAGAAGGAAGAATGGTCAAAATTTTGAGCATACATAACCCTTCTTCGGAATTACCAAAAAATTTACATCCGGCATAATTTCCCGGGAAATTATTTTCTCCCCCAAGAGGACTTCTTGCCTCTTGAAAAGGGCGGCGGTAAAAGGCAAACCTCACCGCTTGCGAAATCAGCTTCAGAACGTGATGCCTTATTCGTATTAATTTCCCTGAGTTGTGCAAGTTAATCAATATTATCGTGTTAACTTCTCAGGCACCTCCTCAGCTCCTTCTGGTCCGGACGGTTCCGAGACCTGTTCATAATTATGAACTTTTTGGGAAAATGCGGCCTGGCGTTTGGGGGGATTAATGCAGAAGGGTGAATAATCATTGCATCAGGCAGGGTGATGCGGCAAGGCAAGGAAAGAATCGCCGCTCTGATTTTGGGTAAGGAAGAATTTTTCAGCCGCCAGGTCATACGTAGCCCACCATTTCCAAAAAATTGCACAGTTAACCGAGCCAATGGAGAGGATCGGTGATGAAAAAAACTGGTTTAAGACATCCGGCCGGCCCTTGGATCTTCAGGCCACCCCCTTATTTTAACCTAAGTTATCTTACCTCCATATTAAATCGTGAATATTTTTAGGCCCGGATAAGCTCTCAGGCTGCAACTGACAGCGGAATATCAGGACGAAAGATGTTCTCATGTAACTAGATAAAGTTAAAAAATATTATACATAAAACTATTAAAATTCCGTAATAATATAAATGCCGGCCCCACGATAAGTCAATGACCTTTAATAAGCATATTGATAAGAAGGTTCCATCTCTGCCATGGGCATTACTGCTGGAGATATATCATTCGGGAGCTGCGGACTGATCATCTTGCCGAACTTTTTCCACTGATACCACTGCGTGGGTAATTTTTCACACATTTCTTCTAATATTTCCAAACATTTTTCGCCAGCCCTGGATTCGGCAGGTGCCTCGGCAGTGACCGGAGTAAAATGGAGAGTATACCCCTTTTCACTGCGGCTGACCAAAGCTGAAACGACCGGGGAACCGGAGCGTTTTCTCAAAACGTCAATGGCCCGGTCGTAATTTAATCTGGCCCCAAGAAAGGAGATCTGGTGATTGTCTCTGGCTTTCCATTCATCAAATTCATCTGATTCGGTAATGATAATGCGACCCTGCTTCAAGGCTTTCATGGCAGCCAAAAGGCAGTTTCCCTTGTCGGAGTCGATTACCTGAAGGTCCACCTGCTTGGCCCGTTCCACCAGAGAATCCCGTAAACGGCTGGTTTGGAAACGGCAGATGATGGCTACTTTGTAATTTTTTAAGGCAAGGGCGGCAGGGAGAAATTCTACGGCCCCAAAGTGGCCGGTGGCCAGGATGGCTCCTTTTCCTGATGACAATGCCTGTTGCAAAGCCGCTTCGCCCTCAAACGCCATTTTTTTGTCAAAAAACTTTTTAATCCGCTTAAAAGGTGTATACGCTAAATAAAGTTTTTCGTGATAATGGTCGAAAATACCGGTAAAGGTTTGGCGCCTGACTTGACGCAATTCATCAGGGCTCAAATCTGCTTCCCAGGACATGATTAACAGTTCTATTAATTAAATGCCGTTCTCGGCGATTTAAAAAGTAATAGAGCTTACCCAAGGCGATAAGGTAGTAACGGGACATAAAAAAAGGCAAAAATCTAATGAGCCAGCTATTCAATCTCATCTGGAGAAACTTGCTGAGATTCAGGTTACGGCGGATCGAAAAGAATTTGTTTGAAATCATGGCAGCCCCCTTGTAATATATTGAAAATATTAACAATAAATATAATTTTAATTACGTCTGGCTCTCCGGAAACACCTCTCCGCTCGTTGCTGCAAGACCGTAAGTACGGACTTCTACAGGGCAGTTGCGGAAAGACACATCCACGTTTAAAAAAAATATCTGTGGGGATGAGCCTATTATACCTACTACTGTCTAATTTGTGAATAATATTTTTACATTTTTATCGGTAAAATAAAAAAAAAATAAAATTTTTGATAGTCGGTTTTTTTTCTGTAAAAGTATTTAATTTCAAATATATATAAATAGTAAAGCAAGAGAGTTTATTACAAAGTAAATAATACTTATCAATTAACGACCCAAGTTAGTTAACAATTGAATTTAATATTAGTTCTTAATAAAAATTTTATTTTTAGATATGTTGAGAATAAAATTTGCCAATTTTTTAGTTTTGTGCTAAAGGTGTTTAATATTTCCCACCTTTTCAGCACCCATTCAGAAAGGAGTCTAACCGTGGCGAGGGTCATATGGATTGGCCTGTTGGTCATTAATCTCGTTGTCTGCTCAGTTTCCGGCGCTGCAGCTGCAGGTTTCGCAATCCTGCAGCAGGGAACAGCGGCCATGGCTCAGGGGAACGCCTTTGTAGCTCAGGCTGATGATCCCTCCGCCATTTTTTATAATCCGGCAGGGTTGACGCAGTTAAAACGTCCGGAGATTTATTTTAACAGTGTTTTGACCACAACAAATCGCACCTATACTTCGCCGGTAGGGGAATATACCACCGCCAAACATGATATTTTCAGTATCCCGGCTTTCTATGTCTCCTACCCGGTCCATGAACGGGTTGTCCTGGGATTAGGTTACTTTTCCCCATTCGGACTTGGGACAACCTGGCCGCCGGAGTGGGCCGGACGGTATCTCAGCACTATGTCAAGGTTGCAGACGTATAACGTGAATCCGGTAGTGGCAGTGAAACTGCTGGAAAATTTATCGGTGGCGGCAGGTTTCGATGTCTTATGGTCAAGAGTCAGGATTGAAAGGAAGACTTTTCAAACCGCGGGAACGATTGCTGCTGACTGAATTAAAGAGTGATTATGACGGGGCCGGGTATGGATTCGGCTACAATTTAGGATTATTGTATGAACCTGTGGAAGGCGTCAAATTAGGGGTTTCCTATCGCAGCGAGATCAAAGTGTCCCACAGTGGGAACCTGAATGTTGCCAATGTGAGTGTTGTGGGCGGCGAGGCAGGTATAGTGTATCCCCCGTCGGTAACCTGGGGATTGGCTTACAGCCGCCTTAAACCCTTTGTCTTTGAATTCGACGCTACCTGGACCGGCTGGTCAAAATATACCAATTTGCAGCTCAACCTGACCCAGCCGATTCCCGGCGCGCATCATTGCCATTCAACAGGAAAAAAATTGGTTTGACGCCTGGGCCTTTCGATTTGGCGGGAACTATGAAATTTATCCGGGGATGAAGGTCCGGGCGGGTTATATCTATGATATGACACCGGTGCCCAACAGCACCATGGATCCCACGATCCCCGATGCCAACCGGCATATTTTCACGTTGGGCGGAGACCTGGAAATAAAAAAGTTTACTCTGGGATTTGCCTATAACTTTATTCTCGCGGAAAATCGTTCCAAGGCCAACATGCTGGCAATCAATGGCGCGCTTTTGCCGGCCAGGTATCAGGCCAACGGCAAGTACAAAAGCGACAGTCATTCCTTAGGATTCAGTCTGGCATATAAATTTTAAGTACAGCCTTCAGCGGTCAGCTTCAGGATTATAGTCAACCGGTGATCATGACATGCCCAAGGACGCAGTATCGCCGACTTGATGGGAAGCCGGCAAAGGGTGGCACGGGCAAGATGCCTGTGCCGCCAGCCGGATAACTGTCACCGCCTGCTTAGAATGCCAATAATACCATCATGCCAGCTTTTGCAATTATTGGTCCCCTTCTCCGTTCCCCGGACTCCCTGAGATGATCAGCTGGAGGATATTTCTCCATTTATTCAACTAGCCTCAGCAAAGCCGCCGTTGGCCTGCCGCTTTTTTTCCCGCACCAGTTTGGGCCGGATGTAGCTATAAAACCCCCGGCCGGTTTTTTGCCCTAACTGCCCCTGGTCGAGTTTTGGTTGCAGCCAGGCCAGGGCTTGGGGGTAGAAGGAATTGGCAGGTTCCACCTCGACGCCAAATTTCAGGATATTCGCCACAGTATCCAAACCGACGCTGTCCATAAGAGCGAATGGTCCACTACTGGTCTCCATGACAGTCATCCAGGCCTGATCAATATCCTCGATACCGGCGACATCGGCTACCGCCAGTTCCAAAGCGGCTGCCAGAAAACGGGTAAACATGGCATTAAAGATGTACCCGCGATGTTCTTTCCTGAGGGCAATCGGCTTAAGCTGCAGGCGCCGGGAAAATTCCACCAGGGTTTGCAGGCATTGCGGATCAGTGCCGGGATGGGGCATGATATCGACGATATTTTTGATAAAACAGAGTTGATGAAAGTGCCAGGCCAGAAATCGTTCCGGACGGCCACAGGCATCCGCAAATTCAGAAGGGAAAATGACCGAGGAATTCGTCGTCAGAATAGCCCGGGATGGCACCAGGTTCCCGAACTGGGCCCATACCTGGCGTTTTAGATGCAGATCTTCGGTCACGGATTCGCTCACCAGGTCGGCATCGGCCGCGGCGGCGGCGGGATCCATGGTCAGGGTGATCAGGTCCAGGGCCTCAGCAGCTCTTTCAGGAGTGATATAGCCTCCCTGAATAAGATATTGGGCATACCTTTTCAAGTGGCGCCGGGCCCGGGCCAAAGAAATTTCAGAGCGGCCAAACATGCTGACCGGAACGTTAAACAGAGCGCATTGCAGGGCAATCTGCCGGCCCATGAGGCCACAACCGATTACTAAAACTTTTTTGATTTCATGAGGTTGCATGATAATTCTCCTGTAGCTGGTATTTTTCGCTTAGAAATTCCAGTAATGATAATTTTTGAATACCAAAGCGGCATTGGTGCCGCCGAATCCGAAGGAATTTGACAGCGCGTAGCGGCTGGCGCGCGGCACCGGGTGCGACACGGTCACGGCAATCCCGGCGCATTGCGGGTCTCTGGTGTCCTGATTGAGGGTGGGTGGAATTATGCCGTGTCGGATGGATAAAACGGTAAAGATGGCCTCCATGGCTCCGGCCGCGCCGAGCAGATGCCCGGTTTGAGATTTAGTGGCGCTGATCAGAGGCTGGTGGGGGAAAAGACGGTTGATGGCCCGGGCCTCATTGCCGTCCCCCACCGGAGTGGAAGTGGCATGGGGATTAATGTAATCTATCTCCCCGGGTTCAATGCCGGCATCTGTCAGGGCGCGGCGCATGCAGCGAATAGCTCCCTCCAGATTGGGATCGGTAATGTGGTGGCCGTCACCGCACATACCAAAGCCGGTCAATTCCGCCAGGATCGGGGCGCCGCGATTGTAAGGCATGGGTCAGTTCCTCCAGAACTAAAATGCCGGCGCCTTCGCCCATAACAAAACCTTTATGCCCCTGGTCAAAAGGCCGGCTGGCGGCAGCCGGGTTGTCGTTAAAACCGGTGGCCAGGGCCCCCATCCGATAAAAACCCGTCAAGGTCAGGGGAGTTATAGCCGCTTCGGCCCCCCCGGCCACCATCACGTCCGCTTCTCCTAATTGCAGGGACCGGAAAGCGGCGCCAATGGCTTGACCGCCGGCGGCACAGGCGCTGGATAAGGCGGTGTTGGCCCCTGAGCGCCGATGCTGATGGCGACATTGCCGGCAGCCAGGTTCGGGAGCAGCTTGGGAACCATAAAGGGGGAAACTCTTTTGACCCCGCCTTCAGCCAGTTTTCGGTGGGCTTCCTCCCATGTCGCCACGCCGCCCATACCGGAAGCGATAATGGTGCCGATTCTTTCGGGATCTTCGGCGGCCGGATTTAACTTTGCCTGTTTGATGGCTTCATGAGTGGCAATCAGGGCATATTGGGTAAAATTATCCGTATACTTCGACATTTTCAGATCTTCCGGGGTTAAATCAGGTTTGTGGGCCGCCAACAGGGCCTTAAAATCAAAATCTTTGACTTCCCCGGCAATCGTCGGAAAGTCGGCCGGAGCTTTATAACGCCGACGAAACTCATCTAAGTCAGCCGCAAATTTGGCAATACCGGCAATGCCCGAATGCCCGGCCAATAAATTATTCCAGGATGTGGAGACGGAATTACCCAAGGGAGAAATTAATCCCATCCCGGTGACCACAACTCTTTTTAAATTGATTATTTTGCCGCTCAACATGATATACGCTCCTCTCAAGGCATGGGTTTTCAGCTACTAGGCGTGGACAAAGTCAACCAATATGATTGGCCGGCGCCGGGTGAGGCGTGGAAACCTTGGCAGGCTGTGCCGGCAGGGCTGAAATAAGTTTTCCGAACTCCTTCCATTGGTACCATTGCTCCGGTGCCTGGAAGATGGCTTTTTCCAGCCGGCGGAGGCATTGCCGGCCGACTCCCTCACCGGGAGCCGGTTCTAAGGTCGGGGAAATATCCACCAGATAACGGCGTTTCGGTTCCCGGCGGACCAGGGCGGTTAACACGGGGGAGCCGGAACGCTTCTGCAGCACTTCCAGCGTCCGATCAGCCGGGACTTGAAATTTTAAAAAGTCGGCGGTTTGAGACTGATGGGGCCGCCACATCTCAAATTCATCAGCTTCAGTGATTAAAATGCGGCCTTCCCGCAAGGCTCGCAGGGCTGCCGGCAGAACTTTGCCATTTTCCGGGATGATTAAATTGAGGTTGATTAAAGCGGCTCTTTGCGCCAGGGAGAGCGCTAATTCCTTGGTCTGGGGCCGGACAATAATGGCGGCCGGATACCCATTCAGACCGAGGGCCCCGGGCAGAAATTCCACGGCGCCGAAATGACCGGTAACCATAATGACGCCGCGTCTTAAATGTAAAGCTTGCCGGAGTTCCTCGGTCCCGCGCCATTGCAGCCGCTGTGACAGGTAATTTTTAACTTTGTCCTCTGGCAGCATAGGCTAAAAACAGCTTCTCCTGATAATGGGTCAGGATGCCGGCAAAAGTTTGGCGAAAAAGTTTTTTCAAGGCTGGTTGATCCAACTGATCGCCCAGCACTCGCCTGATGGTCTGGCGGATAAGTTCCCGCTCCTGGGCGTGGGTCAGGTAATAGAGTTTTCCCAGGCAGGTCAGATACAGTTGCGAACACCTGAAGGGTATCCGCCCGGCAAGAAACCGGCTTAAGTGTATCTGGCAGAATTTGCTTAGATTGACTTGAGATGTGGTTCCCGATTCCATGGCTATCCTCCTTGATAGAATTGCGGAAGCGTTTTGATAGCCAGGATTCTATTGATATCTTAGTTAGTTAGACAGAACAGATAAGACAGATGTCACAACTTGAAGACGTCTCGATCTGCAGGTAGAAAAAAATTGCTGGGAGTGCAGGTAAACAGGAGATTCTGAGAGGCAGTCGGCTACTACGTTTGAAAGGCGGGGAGAAATGTTAAAATAATTAAACTTAGATGTCGAAAATTCTTGACAAATGTAATGCAACAGTTAATCTTAGAATATAAATGTTAAGGTTTTTAAACATTTATCAAGACATGTTATTCAGTTTATTAAACGGTCTATTTTTTGGTTCGGGCCAGGTAATTTTCAAGGTTGGATTCCCGCTCTATTTCCAAGGGTAATTGATTAAAAAGCGCCAGCTTTAGAATTAGAAACTATTTCTCAGGGCGGCGGTAGACATGGAAAAGCACCATGGATGCGTGAACACCAGGGTAATAATCAATTATTTTCAAGAGCATTTCCCTGACCTGACTCCCGCTCTGGTCCAAGATCTCCATCCCGAAATTAATGCCCTTGACAATCCTCTGGAGTTCCTCACTGACATTAACAATTGGGTCTCCAGCGACGTGGTAATCGGGCTGTTTAAGAATGCCAGGCGATTATCACAGGATGACCGGATAGCTTTTAAAATCGGCAATTATGCTGCTACCCACCAAAGATTCGGCTACGTGCAGCGGATCATTGCCCAGGCCTTCGGCAACCCCAAAATGGCTTTAAAAAAAATGCAGGCCATCAGTGACAAATTCAACCGCAACAAATCTGTGGAAGTCTCTTTTACCGGCAAACAGCAGGCAATTATCAGATTCCGCTATTTCAGGCATATCCCGGCCGATGAAGATTTTTGCCTGTTTAACCAGGGCATCATCAAGGCTAGCCCAACTATCTGGAATCTGCCGCCGGGGGATGTGGAGGAACATCGCTGTTATTTCCGCGGTGATGACTATTGTGAATATCACTTCGCCTGGGAAGAAAGATCAATCCTGAAAAAATGGGGGCGCAAGATTTTTATGCCCTGGAGGCTGCTCGGGGACACAATTCAGGAACTGGAACGTGACAAAGAGCTTTTGAAAAAAAAATACGACGAGGTGCATCATCTTAATCTGCAGCTAAAGGAAAAAATAGACCAAATGATGACTCTGCCGGAGACCTGCATGGCAGCCCTGACTGCGGTTGATGTCAAGGGGCTGCTGCAGGTTACTCTGAATTTTCTCATCAGGTTTGCCAAATTAGACCGGGCCGGAGTTTTTTTACTGAATGAGGAAACGAACCATTTAGAAATTCATTGCGGCGTCGGCATTGATCCGAAATTATCTGAAAAAGTCAAAGACTATAAGATCCCGGTAGCCAAAGTAGACAATGTGGTCGCCCGGGTGGCCATCAACGGCATTCCCGTGGTGATAAACGATGTGCCGCACAGCCGCATCAATCAGGAAAATCCTCTTATCAAACTCTTTCAGCCCAAAGCCTTTATTCTGGCCCCCATAACCGTGCGGGGCAAAGTCATAGGCGTGATTCTGGCAGATAGAATTCGCCAGAATCCGAATATTGTGGAAATCGACAAAGATCTGGTCATGAATTTTGCCCATCAGATTGCCATGGCCCTGGACAGCGCTTTATTGCATCGCAAACTGGAGGTCTCGGAACGCCGGTATAAGGAAATGGTGGAAAACGCTTATGAGGGTATCTGGATAATTGATGAAACCGGCGTCATTAAATTCACCAATCAGCGCTTTAAGGAAATTATCGGCGGAGAACATCCGGAAGGCAGAGAAATATTTACTTTTTTTGAACGCGACAACAAAAAATTGCTCGGCAGCATCTTAAGTCAGAATAAAAAGGGTAATATTGCCCATCATGAATTGGAGCTTCTCAGGCCTGACGGCAAGCCGGTAACGGTGATCATGAGTTCAGTGCCTATTCTGGAAGAAGGTCGTTTTGTCGGGGC
Organism: uncultured delta proteobacterium; assembly: GCA_963789385.1. Taxonomy (GTDB): domain Bacteria; phylum Desulfobacterota; class Desulfobaccia; order Desulfobaccales; family Desulfobaccaceae; genus Desulfobacca. Next base: position 19,337 of record CAWBKT010000044.1, read on the forward strand.
CTTCGCCATGTTCAACGACATTACGGCCATGAAAAAGATGGAACGGCAGTTGCGGCAGCAGCAGAAGATGGAAGCCATCGGCACCCTGGCCGAGGACTGGGCCAGAAATTTTCAGGAAATTTTAGTGAATATCTCGATTTTAAACGGGCTGCGGTTGGCCGACAGCAAAGCCGGAGACCCGGCGCACGACGACTTGCAGGAGATCGAACAAGAGGTTAATAAAGGCGCCGATCTCATCGAGCAGCTCTTATCCCTGGGACGGCGGCAGCTTAGCCCCAAACCGGTGGACCTTAATCTGCTCATTGACAAGGTTGTTAAAATTTTACGCTTTTCACATAAAAACCTGCGCCTCAGCCAGAATCTGGCAGAGCATCTCCCGGCCGCGGAAGTGGATCCGGGCAGAATTGAACAGGTGTTGAGCAATATTCTGCTTATGACCCGGCCGCCGAAAGCCAGGGCCCAAGAAGTACTTATCACTACCGAGCCGGTGACCTTAACGGAAGAATTCTGCCAGGCGCACCATCGGCTCCCGGGCCCATACATTTATATTGCCATACATGCCCCCCACCTGGCCCTGGATGACAAGCTGAAGGGCAAAATCTTCGAACCCTTTGTCGTGACTGCTGAGGTGGGGCCTGATGCCCGTCCGGGCCTGGCCTCAGTGTATGCGATTATCAAAAACCACCACGGAATTATCGAAATAGACAGCGACACCAATTCAGGCACTACGTTTCACCTCTACCTGCCGGCGTCCAAACGGCAGATTAAGCCCCGGGAGCATCGGTCCCTCAAGTTTATCAGGGGAACCGGCACCATACTCCTGGTTGACGACGAGGAATCGGTGCGCACGGTGGGGACGCGCCTCCTGGAACGGTTGGGCTACAAAGTTATGACGGCCTCGAGCGGCCGGCAGGCCCTGAATCTGGTGCAACAACGCCACCAACCTGTCGACCTGGTAGTCCTGGACATGATTATGCCGGGACTGAGCGGCCGGGAAACGTTTTACCGACTGAAGGAAATTGAGCCCGGGATCAAGGTATTATTATACAGCGCCCACAGTATGGATGAAGACGTGCACCTGATGTTGGAAAGGGGGGCTTTGGGTTTTATTCAAAAACCGCATCGCCTGGCCGCCCTGTCGCAAAAAATTGCCGAAATGCTGGGGCAACCGGTGGGCTCGACGGGGGAATTCGCCCTGGCGGATGGAGGCCCCGGTCTTGAACCAAAGGTGCACGTAACCGGCCTGCCATCCTAAACCTTTGTTGCTTATCTGACATTATGACGTCCCAAACCTCGCACCCGTATCAGCCCCTTCTCGGACACCTGCCCCTGAACCTCAAAGGTCACCTCCAGAAACTGCTCAATTACCCAGATATTCGTCAGTAAGTGAGAAGTGACAACTTCGGTGCTGAAGGCTGACTCGCCTGCGGCCAGGGCGGCGTATAACACGATCTGATCGGCCAGGTGGCAGTCAATCCCGGCCTGGGAGGCGATAAATTTTTTAAAGGCCTGGGCTGCCTGGGCGGCTACCTGTTCGGCGGGTTTCCCCTTTTCCCCCAGCGCCGCAAAACCGGCGTGCGGTCCCCAGAGAAACACCAGGCTGCCCCGTCCGGGGCTGGGAGCCTGTTCTTCCCTGATGCGCAGGGGCCACTCCAGGTGGCTCTGCAAAGACCTGCTTTGACGTTGGACGACGTGATCGGGAAGATTGGCCGCGGCGGACAATCCCTGAAAATTTTCCGGCGCCGGCGTCCTGGTCCACTGGACGGCCTGAAGCCGAGGCACCGGTTTAATGCCTAATTCTATCTGCCCCCCGCCCCGGGGATAAAACCCCCAGTGCCGGATACTGCACGTGACCGTTGCCCCCATTTCCTGCAGGGCCGGCAGGAAAACCGCGGTGAGGTAATGCGCCGGCGGGCTCCAGGGCACATGCGTGCCCCCTTTGATGACCAGAGTGGCAGGAGAGCGGGCAAAAAGGAGGACGGGCAGAAGCGCCTGGGCGATCAGCGAGACGGAACCGGCGCTGCCGGTTTTTTCGGCCACATCAAAGGTATAGGTGCCGGGAAAGATGCCTTGGGGAGAAAAGGTAAGCCGGGTGGAGCCGATGGTATCGCCGGTGAGCTGAGCCCGGGTAATGTGCGCCAGGGCCCGGACGGCGGTGAGATGTTGGGGGCGCAGGCCGGGTTTGGGTCGACCGGTGCGGATATTCTCCAGGCGGCAGGGTTTGCCGGTAAGGGCGGCCAGGGACAGGGACGTCCGGAGAATTTGGCCGCCCCCTTCACCATAAGACCCGTCAATGACGAGCATCGGCTAAAATTAATCCAGAATAAAGATTACTTCCAATTTTACCCGGTAGGTGTCGATCTTATCATCTTTTACCGACACCCGGTGCTCCATGACCCTCATGCCGGTGATGCCGTGCAAGGTTTTGGTTGCTCTGGCAAAGCCGACATTCACGGCTTCCATAAAACCATTGGGAGATTCGGCGATAATCTCGGTGACTCGGGCTACTTGTTCTTTTGCCATGGGATGTCCTCCCTTTTTAAATTATTTTTGGGTTCCCCGTGAGGCGGGTACCTTATGTGATGATATGATATAATCCTGATGAGAGTATTTGCAAGCAAGCTTTACAGACTATTTTAATATTTTCGGATTGAGGGCAACTATTTTTGCTTAATCTATGAGCCTCTGGCAAAATGGCTTTATTGTCATCCTGTATGTAACGTTATTTTTTGGGGGAAGATGCGTGTCAAAAGCTGAACTTAAAGCGGTAATTTATGATTTCGACGGGGTTATCGTGGATTCCCGTCAGGCCAATGAGTTCTATTACAACCGCTTGTTAAAACATTTCGGGCTGCCGCCGGTGCCGGCGGCACAGTTGGAGTTGATTTATACGAGAACTTCCCGGGAGGTCATTAATGTGCTCTTTACGGACCCGGCTCAGGCCGAGGCCGCCCGGGCCCTGGAAAAAACCATGGATAATACTGACATTACGCCGATGATCAAAATTGAGCCCCATATAAAAGAGACCTTAACCATATTAAAGAACCGCTACCGCACCGCGATCGCCACCAACCGGGGCAAAAGTCTGCCCCTGGTGCTGCAGTTTCACCGTCTCACCGACTATTTTGATCTAACCGTCAGCAGCAGTCAATTAACCCACCCCAAACCCCACCCCGAATGCCTGGAGGTTATTTTACAGCAATTCTCCCTGACCCCCGGCCAGGTGGTCTATATCGGCGACGCCGAGATCGACGCCCGCTTAGCCGCCGCCGCCGGAGTCGCCTTTCCTAGCCTACAAG
>CAWBKT010000045.1:0-106053 GCA_963789385.1 uncultured delta proteobacterium
ACCAGGTGTGATGAAGGACGATAAAGGATTCAAATGCAAAGCAGCCCTCGCTCCCGGCTCAATGATCCCGGCAGCCGGTGAGCCCTGGAAAGAAATGACGGTTCCTAGACCCGGGGGGGGTGCCTTACCGGAAACTCTTCCGCTGGGGCTGGTCCGTAGTCTCAGCGGCTCGAGGGTGGTTCATCTTCGGCACCATTCTGCCCATGGTACGGCAACTCCTGGAGAAATATAATATTCAGGTGCTGGCCACACTGATTACGGGGCTGGGCGGCACCGCCGCCATGACAGGGGGTTTTCTGGCTCCCTTGCTTCCCGACCAAGCAGAAACCGCGGCCATTTTCTTTGCCTTCCTGACGCTGTTCGCCATTCTCCTGGGTTTTCTCGATCGGCTCACCTTGACCTGGTCAAACAACCTGATGGCAGTCAAGTTGCAGCAGCGCCTGCACGATAAGCTCCTCAATCTCGGGCCCACCTACCACCACTCTCATGACCTGGGCGAGACTATGCTCATTGTCACCCGGTTTTCCACCGGCACCCAAATCTTGCTGCGCGACCTGATTTCTTTTCCCGTGGTGAAGGGTATCGGCCTCATTACTGCCATAATTTTCCTCACGAATAGTTTTTCGATGATGGGTAACCCCCCCCTCTGGATTCAGTGGACCTTGTTGGCTACTATCTTTATCCTGCCGGTAGGGGGGTGGTGGCTTTCCCTGAAGTTGCGGAAGGCTTTCGAAAAGGTGCGGGATAGTGAAATGGCCCTGGCCAATGAGTTTTCCAATTCAGCCGCTCTGCCCCTGGAGGTGCAGCTCATGGGAGCGGAGCCGCAGCGGTCCCAGGCCTTTGCAAATCGCCTGAAGGCCTTTATACGCGACACTATGGCGGCTTTCCTGCGTAATGAATGGGCTTTCCAGTTTCAAATCAACACTCCGGTGATTTTGCAAGCGATCTTCCTGATTTATGGAGTCTTTTATGCCTTGAAATCAGGAAACCCGGCCGCCCCTGGGGCCATCCTGGGAATTTACTATTTCGTGCCTCAGGCGGTGAACCCCTTGCAGGAACTCATACAGTTCTTTGCGGGTCTGCAATCTTCCTGGCCCCAGGTGGAAAAAGTGGTGGAAATCCTGGAATTGGAGCCGGAAGTGCAGGATAAGCCGGGGGCCGTGGCCTTCGTGCCACGGGAGGGGGCCCTGACGGTTGAACATCTCGACTTTGCCTACACACCCTATAGCCCGAAGATCATTAATGATCTCAGCTACTCCTTTACCCCGGGGAAGGTCACGGCTATCGTGGCCCGGGCCGGCATGGGGAAATCTACTCTGCTCAACCTCATGGCCCGGCTGCAAGATCCCCAGGGAGGCCGGATACTCATTGACGGTCAGGATATCAGCAGCGTCACCCTGGCCACTTTGCGTCGCCAGGTAGTCAAAGTTTCCCAGTTTCCCCTCTTTGTGGCCGATACCATCGGCGCTAATCTCAAGCTCGCCAAGGCCGAAGCAACGGACGCCGAACTCGAAGAGGTGTGTCGCCGGACCGGCCTCTGGGAAGTTCTGGAAAAGGCCGCCGGCCCTGACATTTGTCCCCTGGATTACCATCTGCCCAAGGCCAGCAGCGAAGGCCTGCACGGGGCGCAACGCCGGTTGCTGGCGGTAACCCGGGCCTTCCTTTTGCAGCCCACTATCCTGCTGCTCGATGAACCCACTACCGGCATCGATGACATCGGCCGCGCCCAGTTGGCCGCAATCTTGCGGGAAATTTGCCGGGGTCTGACGGTCATCATGGTTGACCATGATGTGGTGTTTATCTCCCAATTTGCCGATTATATCTGCTGCCTGGAACAAGGCACTTTCACAGAGGTGGGTACCCCGGCGGAATTGGCGAGCCGGCCGGGATTATTCCAGGTGTTACTGGAGGAAAATGCTTTTTACCTCAAAGGGCCGGAGGTCCGGAAAGGCACCTTGCCAAAGAGCACAACTCCCTGAAATAAGGGGTAGTTATTTTTTATAGATCTAGTCTTCTCAATTTAACTAGATTATTATACTTTTTTTTATTCAGTTACTGCCCCGGCCACTGTTTATACCAATTCACAAAAGTTTTGGCCTTATTTTCCCCTCTCCCTTTGAGGCACCTGTATAGAATAGAGAGATGGGTTACAAGTGGGAGGGGGGACCTGGCAAATTTCCCTGTTAGGCCTTGCAGCTACCGGTTTGCCGGCCGTTACATCTCCACCTCTGTTACCGGCGGTTCCAGCTCTTCCGGAAATTCTTGAAATGGAAAAGGCTTTTGGTTTTCGTTCAGGGTCAGATAGCGCAAAGTACGATAGGCAAAGGTAGATAATTTGTTCGCCAAACGGCGGATTGGTTCGCACGTTTCCATGGTGATAAGCAGGTAAACGAATTGAAAAATAGTGGTCAATACCACCAGCATTTTCACGAATTGATGAATAAAGATAAAGAGGAGGGAATAGAGGAATCTGATGCCAATCTGTTTACGGGAAGAAACCATTTTAATCTCCAGATGATGATAGTATCAACCGTTGCCATAGGCAAGGTCTTATTTACCCGCCCCCCCGGTTTAAGTTCTGAGGACCTCAGACTGAGAAAAAGATAAGTTACAAGATTCCCAGCATTCTCCTAAAGGGGAGAGGGAAAAAAGGAAAACACTTTTGGCAATTGGTAAATATTAGAATAAGCATATTGTAATTGCAATCTTTTCCGGCAAGGGGATACGTGTCCGTCCTGGCAAGTTAGTCCTTATCCTACCGAGAGTTTTCAGGATTACCTGATTCACCCTGCCTTCTCACCATTGCCGAGCTCTCTTGACATGGCAATCTCTCTGTCACACCCCCAATCCCACGGGAAAATTTCCGGCCCACCTTGATTATCCGACAATGATAACTATATTATTAAATAATCTTTACACAAAAATGGCCGTAAGGAGCACTGATGAAGCCCTATCGAATCATAGATTTCTCCCACCTGTTGGGCATGGCAGGATTCAGCGACACTCTCTTGAAAAACCACTTTACCCTCTACCAGGGCTACGTTAACAACACCAACAAAGTCATGGAAACCCTGGAAAAAATGCTCAAGGAAAACAAGCAGGGGGAACCTGAGTTTGCCGAACTGAAGCGCCGCCTGGGCTGGGAATGGAACGGCATGCGGCTCCACGAGCTTTACTTTGAGAACCTGGGGGGCGACGGCGACCCCGGCAAGGCCCCCAACCTGATGAAAGCCATTGAGGCCCAGAAGGGGTCCGTTGAGGCCTGTGTCCAAGATTTTCAGGCGACTGCCGCCATGCGTGGCATCGGCTGGGTAGTGACCTACCAGGATATAGCCCATGGCGCGGTCATCAACCAGTGGATCAACGAGCACGACGTGGGACATCCGGCCGGGCTCAACCCGATCCTGGTGCTGGACGTCTTCGAACACGCCTACATGATCGATTACGGCTTGAAAAGAGCCGACTATGTGGCCGCATTCATGAAAAACATCAAGTGGGCGGAAGTGGAAAAGCGCTTCGTAGTAAATTAATAGCCTCGGAGCCTGCAACTTAATAATGAATCCGTGGAAGAATTGCGCTTCCCGGCGTGCTTCCTAACTTTTTAGCCTAAACACCCAACTCAAAGGAAAATTCTATGCCACAGTCAAGAAAAACATTGTCAGCTTCTACCTTCATGGATTTCAAAGTGGAAAATTGGGGAAAGGAAAGTCTCGGCAAGATCAAGGATCTGATGATCGATTTGGTTTCCGGCCAAGTCGCTTATGCGGTGATCAGCTTCGGTGGAACTTTGGGGATGGGGGAGAAACTGTTTGCAATCCCTTGGGCCGAACTCAAGCCGGACCCGGAGCGGGATAAAATTTTTTTGCTGGATTTGCCCAAGGAAAAATTCGTTGAGGCCCGCGGCTTTAACAAAGATCAATGGCCGGATGTTGTCGATCCCGACTGGAAGTTGCAGACCTGATGAAGAGCCTTACTGGTAAATCCAGCTCTGGGCTCACTGAAAAAGGAGGACAATTGTGCTTTGAAATATTCTCCTACCTGGATCATACCGTTATTTGTAGGCTAATAAAAAGGTAGAAGCACGAGCTTATTATTACCGTTTGGCTATGGCTCGGGCGGCGATCATGCCACTAACTGAGGCCTGGATCAAGCCGCGGGTTATACCGGCGCCATCTCCGATTATGAATAGATTGCGGATCGGGCTTTCCAGGTCCGGGCTTGGTTTCAGGCGGTGAGTGTAAAACTTCACTTTCACGCCTCAGCCCGCTAAAAAAATTTCGCGCTGCTTCAGTCAGGCATTTATGAATTAATTTTCCTAAAATCAATAAATCCTTGCTGAACATCTACAGAGGTTAACTGCACGCGAATCCGATCGCCAACATCAATGCCCTTGAATCCGCTGACCAGTTTCCCTTCAACAGGAATAATGAGAAGCCGGACCCATGTGCCTTTCGCTGAAGCGCCAGTGACAATTGCCTCAAACCGCTCTCCGATTCGGGGTTCAAGCAAAAGCGCCGCCGCGGATTTGCCAACCTGGCGCTCGACCTTTTGAGCTGTATCTTCTGCTTCTGTGCAATGAGATGCCAGAACATCCAGCTCATCCCTGCTATATGGCACAGACTTACCTTCTAAAGCCGCTTTCAATAAGCGTTGGTTAATCAGGTCGGGATAGCGGCGGTTGGGAGCTGTAGAGTGAACATAGTCCTTGACTGCGAGACCAAAGTGGCCTGGGGCACTCCGTTCAGGAAGTTCGGCAATATATTCGCCAGAGCCCAATAGCTTGATTACCGCGAGCGAAAGGTCGGGGAATCGCAACGGATCCGCTGCTTTTTCCTTGGCAAGAAACTCTTCCAGCGCTTTTGAATCCGGGATATCCGGAAGTCTGAACTTTTGTTCCCCGGCAATTTCGACAATCCGGTCCCATCGTTTGGGCGTTTGTACTACGCGGCAGATCGATGGGAATTTCCTGGACGAGAGATACCGGGCGACCACACCGTTAGCCGCGATCATGAATTCCTCAATAATCTCCTTGGCCCGGTTCTTTTCTTCTATTTCTATGGCGCGAATCCGATCGCCGTCGAATACCGGTTTGGCTTCAATGGTTTCCAGACGCAGCGCTCCTTGGATATGCCGGAAATTCCGCATACTTTGCGCTACCCGGTCCTGCATTCGCAGATTCTCCGCCAGCCCTTGCACGGCAACAATAGCTTCAATGATAACTCCTTTATTTTCTAACCATGCTGCCACGCTGTTATAAGCAAGTTTCGCCTGGTTACGTACCCACGCCCGGTAAATATTGGAGTCCTGAAGGGATCCGTCGGCACGAACCACCATTTCGACGACAATGGCAAGGCGATCCTCGTTAAAATTCAGGGAGGTGACGTCGGTAGAAAGTTTTTCAGGCAGCATTGGGAATATCTCGGCCGCGGTATATACCGAGGTGGTGTTATGCTGGGCGTGTTCGTCAATTGCGGAGCCATTTTTAACGACCGAGTCCACGTCAGCTATAGCCACCAATATCTTTATATTTTCTCCAGGCACTGCCTCGGCAACGGTGAGCTGATCCAGGTCGAGAGAGTCATCGTTGTCAATAGAAGCCCACAGAAGGTTCCTCAGGTCCCGAACCGGCTCGCCGGCTGTGGCCGCGGGTATCTGAAGCCGTCCAAGTTCGGCAAGTGCTGCGGCAGAAAAATCAGGGAGCAAACCTCGATCAAGCATTGCCTGATGGGCAAGGCTCTGTAAAATGGCACGGTCCTGTCTATCATTAGCATTCATCGGTGTCCTTCTTATCTTTATTAACTGCCGTGACTCTACTGAAAGAGGTCATTTCCAGGCGTTTCCCCGGCGATATCAAACCTGGATTATGTGCAGATGAAAAGCGTCGCTCGTGGCCCATGTCCTCAGGATATGCCGCCGGGCCTTTGCCGGCTCATTTTTCCACCTCAGGTGGCGGCACGATGGTCAAGACCGGACAATTAGCCTGGCGCATCACTTTTTCGGTAACGGACCCAAAGACCAGCCGCCGCCAGCCCGTCAGCCCGTGGGAGGCAATGACGATGAGGTCCACATTCTCCTCATGGGCGATCCGGAGGATTTCCGGAGCTGCTTCTCCGGTGGTCACCATGTCCCGGGTCCCCACTTTATGATGGGACACCAGTTCCTTGAGCATTTGCTCCGCCTTGATCGCCAGTTCCTGCTGATACATGGGCACGTCAAAATTGAAGGACGCTTGCGGGTCGGGGAACGAATGGGGGGTCGGCAACGTCGGCACGACATGCGCCACGATTAATTCCGCCGCAAAATGCCGGGCCAGTTCCTCAGCGCGTTTCAGTGCGGTGAAAGCCGGCTCACTGAAATCGGTGGGGCACAAGATTCTTTTAAAAGGTAACATTACCTGTACGTCTCCCTTCGATTATTTGCCAGTTTTTAATTTAACCACCATCTTAGGGAGTTGCAAGCGCCCCGGCGGGTACTACCCAATTAGGTTTAATACTCCATGGAGCGGATTTGCCAATATCTGCAGAAAGGCAGTGGTGCTTGGCGCTCTGGGTAGCATTTCTCCCCCTTCTTCGGCCCTGCTGGGGTTGACGGGCGGCCTCCAGGTGATACAGGAACTCAATCTCTAACTATCTACCTGGTAACCACCCGGATGCTATAGTTTTTCTTTATCCTCTGATCCGATATCATCTTTCCCACCTAAACGCCTTGTTAGGACCTGGGAATCATAACTGAAATCTTGGCTGACTTAGTGATAACCTAGGTTTGGCAAGTATCGTTCTGTAGTTAAAATATATAAAAGTTTAAATATGAGCTAAAAAAAATAATTAATAATATCCTTGACTGCATAGTCTTTATAATTATTTTATGTACAATTTCTAAAGAAAAGGTTCTATTCTCTGAAAAGGAATGTAAAGGTCCACAACCGCCGGGAACTGCGCCTTGGCCTTCATTGACCATCAACCACAGATTCCCTGGCGCGGCAAATTTTGGCCATAAACCATAAACTTTTGGGGCGATCAAGATATCGGTAAGATGAACAAAGTTTTCCATATCTTATTAGAAGTAGGAGGAGAAATCCATGCCTGATCTATACACGCGTTTGCGGCAGGACGACGCCGCGGTGCTGCTGCTCGACCACCAAACCGGACTTTTTTCATTGGTTCGGGACTTCCAGCCGGATGAGTTCAAGAACAATGTCCTGGCGCTCGCCGCCTCGGCAAAATATTTCAAACTTCCGACGATCCTGACGACGAGCTTCGAGGAGGGTCCCAACGGGCCGATCCTGCCGGAACTGAAGGCCATGTTCCCCGAGGCCCCGTTTATTCCTCGCCCCGGTCAGATCAATGCCTGGGACAACGAGGAATTCGTCGCGGCCGTGAAGGCGACCGGCAAGAAACAGCTCATCATCGCCGGCATCGTCACCGACGTCTGTGTCGCCTTTCCGGCGCTGTCGGCAATCAACGAGGGCTTTGAAGTCTTCGTCGCCGTCGACGCTTCGGGCACCTTCACTTCGGTCGCCCGGGAAGCCGCGCACAAGCGTATGGCGGCGGCCGGCGTGCAACTGCTGAACTGGTTTGCGATTGCCTGCGAGCTCCACCGCGACTGGCGCAACGATATCGAGGGCCTCGGATCACTGTTCGCGCACTACATCCCGGACTACGCCAATCTCATCAGCAGCTTCTCAGCGAAGAACAGCTAGACCCGCGAGTCTTTGATGAAGTTAGTCAATGCTTGATGCCTGGTCGCCGGAGTTGCGCGGTGGCTCCCGGCGACAAGGCCCCCCAGTCGGCAAAAAACCGCCTGTCGTCTAGAAATAGTTCGGTAATCTGTCCCTTAAACCTTCCCTCAATCAGGGTATAATGGTTGGAGGTAAGTCATGAATTTTTCGAGGCGGGATTTTTTAAAGCTCTCCCTGGGCACCGCGGCTACAGGTCTTTTCGGGACCCTGTTGCCTGATTCGGTTACTGCCGGCCCGCAGGCCGCAGATCTGATTCTCGTCAATGGCCGTATTGCCACGCTGGATAAAGGAGGCTCTTTGGCTCGGGCAGTAGCTGTCAAAGACGGCCTCTTCGTCGCGGTCGGCAACGAAAAAGAGGTCATGTCCTATCGGTCCCCGACTACCAAAGTAATCGACGTCGGCGGGCGGACGGTTATTCCCGGCCTGAACGATTCCCACATCCATATTATCCGCGGCGGGCTCAACTACAACCTGGAACTCAGATGGGATGGCGTGCCGTCCCTGGCCGATGCCTTGAGCCGGTTAAAATATCAGGCCCAGCGCACTCCTCCGCCCCAGTGGGTCAGGGTGGTGGGGGGGTGGTCGGAATTTCAGTTTGCCGAGCGCCGCCTGCCGACTCATGGAGGAAGTCAACCAGGTCTCGCCGGAAACCCCGGTCTTCATCCTGAATCTCTATGATCGCGCCATCTTGAACCAGGCCGCCCTGCGGGCCCTGGGCTACACCAAAGACACTCCTAATCCGCCGGGTGCCGAGATCCAGCGTGATAAGAATGGTAATCCCACCGGCCTGCTCATTGCCAAACCCAATGCCCTGCTCCTTTATTCCGCCTTGGCCAAAGGTCCTAAGCTTTCGTATGCCGATCAACTGAACTCTACCCGGCAGTTCATGCGCGAACTGAATCGACTGGGGCTTACCAGCGCCATCGACGCCGGCGGGGGGTTCCAGAACTACCCGGAAGATTACCAGGTGATCGACGAATTGGCCAAGAATGACCAATTGACGGTTCGGATTGCCTATAATCTTTTTACCCAGCGGCCGAAAGAGGAATTTGAAGATTTTTCCAAGTGGATAACTATGGTCCGGCCGGGGGCGGGCAATGACTTTTATCGGCACAATGGCGCCGGCGAAATGATCGTCTTTTCAGGGGCGGATTTCGAGGACTTTTTAGAGCCGCGGCCGGAATTGCCTCCCATTATGGAAGGTGAACTCAAAAAAGTGGTCCGCCTGCTGGCCGAGAATCGTTGGCCTTTCCGTATTCACGCCACCTACAATGAAACCATCAGCCGATTTCTCAATATCTTTGAGGAAGTTAACCGGGAGGTGCCTTTTTCCCGGCTTCGCTGGTTTCTGGATCACGCCGAAACGATATCTCAGGCCAATTTAGAGCGAGTGGCGGCTTTGGGAGGTGGGATCGCCATCCAAGACCGCATGGCCTTTCAAGGCGAATATTTTCTGGCTCGGTATGGCAACAAAATGGCTGAACAGGCCCCTCCCGTTGCCCGCATGCTGAAGATGGGTTTGCCCGTCGGCGCCGGCACTGATGCTACCAGGGTAGCGTCCTATAATCCCTGGGTTTCCCTATACTGGTTGGTGAGCGGCAAAACCGTTGCTGGCACCCAACTATATCCCGAGTCCAACTGTTTAGACCGGATAACGGCGCTCAAGCTTTACACCAAAGGCAGTGCCTGGTTCTCCCGGGAAGAGGGGAAGAAAGGCGCCGTTAAGATAGGAGAATTGGCTGATCTGGCCGTGCTGAATCAGGATTACTTTTCCGTGCCCGCAGAACAGATTAAGCAAATCGAATCAGTCCTTACCATCGTCGGCGGCAAACCGGTGTACGGCGCCGGGCAGTTTCAACAATTAGCTCCGCCGCCCCTGCCGGTGAGCCCGTCCTGGTCGCCAGTCGCCGTTTTTGGCGGCTATGCCCCGGTATCCCCGCATCTTTCCGGAAGTTGCCCGGCGTGTGCCCAGGCCCATGCTGATCCAGGCCACACGCATCACTGGATCCTGGGCGATTCCGGGTTGTGGCAAATGGGGTGTGACTGTGCTGTTTTCTAGCACCGAGGGCGGGGAGCGAAACGCTTCTCGTCTTAAGTGTCATTCCATTACCACATTCAGGTGTGCCTTAATCATGTCGCCCGCTGCGGGGGGAGATAATAACCATTAAAAAGAAAACGGGCAGTAATTTTGAAGTCTATCTGTTTGCTTGGTCCGGTTGGAAAGGGGTTTATAGATTGCCTTTTGATTACATACATGGTATTAAACCTGATTAGAGGATATTATGGAATTCGCCGATATGCTGTTTCCCTTTAAGAGCCGGCTCAGCCTCACGCCCCTGATAGACTTCTGGGAACGTCTGCTGACTGATAGCGGTTGTGGTATGACCGCCTTAGCCCCCATTATCCGGCCGCAATTGGCAAATGCCCCCCAATTGCGGGAACCTGTCGAAGATCTGGCAAGCTTGAAAGATTATCAGGGACTTCTTGATCTGCTCATGAGTATCGTTTTCCCACCCGCGTTCTGGGACAAGGATTGCGCCGCAGCCTTTGTTCCCTTTGAATTCACCAGTTTTTATGCTACTCCCGCTTTTACCACCCTGTTTATGCCGACTGGCGGGAGGTTTTCGCCCCAATTGAACATCAATACCCTGACCTATGCCTGGGTACGGCTCCTTAAGGCCTATACGTTAATTTTGAAAAAATTCTATGACATTGATTTCCCCTGGCATTATCCGCTCATTGCCAGGGTCACCTGCCAAAAAACCGGGCTGGAACGCTTTTTTAACATCACCCTGGATACCAAGTTCATCGACATTATCACTCTCCAGGATCCCCCAAAATTGTCCGAAGAAGACCACCGCCGGCTCCTTGCCAATGCTAACAATCTCCAGATCTGGCAGGAAATAATCCCCCCGGAACTTTTCGAATTTCAGGGGTTTGGGGTCTTTCGGGCCGCGGATGTCACCGAACACGAGATGTTGTCAGCCCTGGAAAATGATCTGTTCGAAAATGAAGCAATCTTTCAGCGGGCCGGGTTTGCCAGTCTCCAGGAAAAACTGCAAATCTATCTCCAGGAAAAGGAGTTGACCCTTGGTCTGGCCGCCCTCCGGGGCGAGCAGATTCTCATCCTGCCCCATACCCATACACTGCCGGAAAAGAGCTGCATCCTGGAAAATGCCGACCACTACCAGATCAGAGATTTTAAAGGCTCCATTTTTTCCCGGGCCATGGAACAAAAGGAGCCCAAGGTTATTGAAGACCTGCAAGCCTGGACCGACCCTTCTCCCCTGGAGGAGCGCCTGCTCGAGGAAGGCTACCGGAGCGTCTTCGTGGCGCCTCTCCAATATCAAGACAATCTCCTGGGAACCCTGGTGCTCAAGTCAACCAGGGTGGGGGCTTTGAATGCCTTGAATACGACCCATCTGGAGCCGGTTCTGCCTTTGTTTGCCGTGGCTTTGAACCGCAGCCAGGAGCAGTTGGACCAAAAGATTCAATCGGTCATCAAAGAAGAGTGCACCGCCATCCATCCTTCGGTGGAGTGGCGTTTTCAAAAAGCCGCCCTGAATTATATCCAGCACAAGGATCCCCAGCTCTCAGGGCTGGAGCCCATTGTTTTTGATCAGGTCTATCCTCTTTTCGCCACCTCGGATATCAAGAGTTCCAGTGACCATCGCAACGCCGCCATCCAGGCCGACCTCATCGAACATTTCCGGCTGGCCAAAGAGATCATCCAGCTCGCCCAGGAAAATAAGCCCCTGCCCATCCTCGCAGCCTATATCCATCGGCTTGAGAAACAGATCAAGGGTCTGGAAATCGGCCTGCAAGCCGGGGACGAAGCCACCAAGCCATTGTTTATCCAGCAGAACGTTGAGCCCATCTTCGACCATTTGGCCACCTTTGGCCCCCAGGTGCAGGATAAAATTACCTCATACCGGGCTGCCCTGGATCAGCACCTGAATACTATCTATCGGAACCGTCGGGCCTTCGAAACCAGCCTGCAGCTTATTAATGAGACCCTCGCCGCCTACTTGGACCAGGAGGAAACCATAGCCCAGGGATACTTCCCCCACTATTTCGAAAAACGCAAAACCGACGGTGTCGAACATACCATGTATATTGGCGCCTCCATGGTGGCGGATGGAAAATTCTGCCGCATGTATCTCCGCAATCTCCGCCTCTGGCAGCTCATGGTCACGTGCGGGATAGTGCGGCTCGCCGATAAGCTCATGAGCAGCCTGTCGGTGCCCCTCGAGACTTCGCACCTCATCCTGGCCCAGGATTCGCCCTTAACCATTCGCTTCAGTCCGGATGAGCGGCGCTTCGAGGTCCAGGGGGCGTATGATATTCGCCATGAGATCATCAAGAAGCGCATTGACAAGGCCCGTATCAAAAATAGCCCGGAACGGCTTACTCACCCGGGCAAGATTGCCATCGTCTATTCCCAAAGGCAGGAGAGCGCCGAATACCTGGAATATATTGATTATCTGCAAGGCACCGGCCATCTCCAGGATCAAATCGAAGACGTCGAGTTGGAGGATCTGCAAGGCGCCCAGGGCTTGAAAGCCCTCAGGGTAACCGTGAACCTGCAGGCAACTCCGGCACAGGATCAGGCCCTCCCGGAAATCGTCACCGCCGCGGTCCAGGCCATGCCCAAACTGCTAAATCAGGCCTCCTGAAAGACAGGGTGACGCCTCGGTCAGTGTCTTGGAAAAACACCAATTCCGGTTGTCCGGCTTATGACCCGTCTTGCTGACCCACGGCAGCCCCCTGATGGCGCCGGGTCGCTTCCCGCTTTCAAAGCTTTAGATATGTTTTTCCTGACTTCTTCATTGGTATTTATTGCCGTCAAGTTAATGTGAGGGTTTTGGGATTGAAATACCCTGAATATCTCATCGGCAAAGGCCTGGCCGATAGTGTCGACTTTATCGAAATCAAAGATAACTTCCCTGAATTTTTCTAACCTTGCCAATAATCGTTTTGCCTGGGATCGAGAAATGAGATTTTCGTTGCCATATTTCGCCAGGACCACGGGAACGATAGTCCGGGTAAAACCAAAATCATCGTTTTCGGAAGAATACTTATCAAAGATATCTTTTGCTAAACGCTTTGAGTTTAGGATTATTTCCATTTTGACTATCGTCCCCTCATCCTTGCCATTATCATCCTGCTCAAAACCCAGACAGCCAATCATGACTATCAATAATCTCGCTATGATTAAAATATAAATTTCTGGAATAAATCGAAAACCTATCAAACATGCGAGAAGTAAAGAATATACCTTCTCCGGTATGGTGGTCAGGGTCAGTGGTCAATTTGCCTTTTGCCAATTCTAATATCGCATGTGATGGGGTCTTCTAAGACCAAATGCTGTTTGTATCTTCTTAAATATGCCAACTCCATTGTCGTATATTGCCAAAATAATATCAGCATGCTGTTTTAATGACATGGATAATCATTCTCTTTTCCGGCACTGTGATCAACAACATTATTGACTATTTCAGTGACGCCATAATGAACATATGTCATAAATATTAGATGGTATTTTATCCAACAAAGGTCTGATATGCTTTCGCCAAATGACATCTTCCTGTAAATCTTTGGATATGGGAAAAATAAATTTCTCATCGATAATCGGCCTTAACCTATATTTTCTATTTCTGTTATTGCCATCGGCGGTTATTATACCGTTTTCCATTAAATAATGCAGGTGTCGATTAACTGCCTGCCTGCTGATGCCAAATTTCTTGCCAGTTAGACTCACGATATCCTGAGGAGCCTTCCTGATGTTATCTATGATAAACTGCCTTATGACTTTGCTCTTTCCCCGTTCCATAACCTATCCTTGATTGTCAACTTTTGACATTCTTATTGTCAATAAATAATCATATTATTGTCAACAAAAAACATTTAACAATTAGATAATATTAAGTTAATTGAATATATCATTTTCCGTCAATCTTCCTGCCGCACTGCCCTCATAAAATCTTGCCCAGAAAGGTTGTGGATGGTAAATGGGGACAGACACTATTTTTCGTTTACTTCTCACAACTTTTCGGGTCTGCCTCTGGGAAAGGCGCGCCGCCGGCGGCCAACTATTTTTTCCAAATCGGCGATGCAAGCGGCGCTTCCTAAAGGGTTTCCTGTGTGGGTATGCTTTCTGATGGGCGATAAGATTTCCGGAGCCTCGAATTCAGAGAGAATTTCCGGCCACTGGGAGCGAAAATCCTGAGGGGACCAGAAAGCCCCGGCCAGCGGGTCCGATCCTCTCCTCCTGCCAAATGGGCCCGGGCGCTGGACCAGGGCCAGTCCGCCGCCTTCGCCATCGAGCCCGCCCGTACCCCGGGTCCAGTTCGATATAGCGGGCAGCCCTGATTAAATACGCATCATCCAGAGGACAAGAAAAAAACCGTCCTTCTCACAGGTGGCCGCCTTACCTGGTTCTCCGGTTGATCAACTGGGAATAGCTGGTGTCTGCACGGGCCATGGTCCACGCCAGAGGAGTCTTGATGGTGGGGGAAGGCGATAAGATGGGTATGGTTGGTCACCAGGCAATAGGCCCAGACTTCCAGCCCATACTTTTTGGCATATTCAGTCAGCCAGGCAAGATAGTGCACCAGGTCCCCGGCTTACAAAGAAAACCTCCTGCCCGGTAATTGCCCCGCTGGGTGACATGATGGGGCACCCGGGGAAAAACGACCCTGGCTTGGCGGCCCAAAGTAACAGCAACATATCAAGAGGAAACAAAACTGACAAGAGAAATAGTGTCTGTCCCTTTTTCCCAGTATTGCAGGAAAAGATTGAATCCCATGAATACTATGGCAAATTTATCTTTTCTTGGCTTGTTGAACCCTGCCCAGGTTGAACCGAGATACACAAACCCGGAGATCGGGACTCCGACCCCCCCAGTAGTCTAATATCCTGTCTGGACATTTTTAAATTTTCTTAAACATAAGTTTTTATTTGACATTTTTATCTAAATAAAGATATTGTAATTTTTAAAGATTAATACGCCTACAGGGACGTGGGGCGAAACACCACGGGTCTGACATGGATGGAAAGATAGCCGGGTTGCCTGGAAAGGGTGATTCGGTTTTTTTTATTTTTAGATTAAAGGGAGGTTAACCATTATGAATTACATCTTATTGATTATTCTCTTCTGTTTTTTTTCTGTGCCAGCGTGGCAGAACCAATACTCAATTTTTCTCAATTATCTCAGGATTTGATAGGAGAGACGGCAACAGCAAGGGTTGATATAATAATTTCAGGGGTTACATCACCTATTGGGTAGAGTTGCGGTGTAACTTTAATAATTTAATCCTTCAAGACCAAACCGAGTTACAATATACTGAGGTAGTTTTTTCGACTTTTCTTGGTAGTCCAGGGCATGACGCATCATGTGTCTGGGGGGTATATGAAGAATCACGCTGACAATATTGTTGCGGTTAGAGAATATGCTTCTGAGTTTAATATTACTGCAGACGAACTTCTGGAATCTTGAGTCGCTCTGGTAGCTTTACATTAGCATCTCTTTTTTTCCAAGGTATTGCTAAGAGGTACCAGTGACCTTGAATTTAGCTATTGGTTTGATGGTCAGGTTACTCCACATCCGATATCTATTGGGGGGACAGAGATACCAGGAACAGGAACATGGCCTGCCTTAGATTATTCTTTAGGCCCTGCCGCATCTATTAATGTCGCGGGATTGGCACCCGTCCCTCTCCCCGGCGCTGTCCTCCTCTTAGGCGCTGGCCTGGGCCGACTGGCCTTCTGTCGCGTAGGAGGTTGACAGACAAGAATTAACTCCCAACATAGTCAAGTTTGCGAAATATCATCCTGCAAGATTGCCGGGTTTACTGGACTTTCTCAAGGTGGGGTAGCAAATAACGACTCAATGAGTGAGTGAACAAATATGAACAGGCCGGGGGGGCGGCGATGCTTCCCGGCTTTCTTTTTTACCTTGCCCAGGGGTAACAGATCGACCGTAGTGTTACCCTTTGTGAAAAAGTAATCAATTATAAAAAATCTATTGACACATAATATCATGTATGATACCGTATAACTAACAAATCGCAGGGGGCAAGACAATGAAGGTTATCGGCTATCTCAGAGTAAGCACCCAGGAACAAGAGCAAAGCGGGTTGGGGCTGGAAGCACAGCAAGAAAAAATCCGGGCTTACTGCGGGCTGTATGACCTTGAGCTTGTGGACATGGTGCAAGATGCGGCAAGCGGTAAGTCATTGAAGGGCCGGGAAGGCCTGGCCCTGGCCCTGGCGATGCTTGCCCGTGGGGAAGTTGAGGGCTTGATTGTGGCGAAACTTGACCGGCTGACCCGGAGTGTAAAAGACCTTGGCGAACTGATTGAAAATTACTTCGCAAAATATTCTCTTTTTGTGGTGGCCGAACAGGTGGACACCAGGACAGCAAGCGGGCGGCTGGTGCTCAATCTGCTTACATCTGTTGCACAATGGGAACGTGAAACCATCGGGGAACGGACTGCGGCGGCTCTTGGGGCAAAGCGGGAGAGGGGAAAAAACCGGCGGGGCCGTCCCGTTTGGATATGACCTTGTGGCCGGGAAGCTGGCAGAGAACCCCCAGGAACAGGCCGTTATCCGGCTGATTGACGATTTAAAGGGCCGTGGGCATGGCTACAAGGCCATTGCAAAGGAATTAAACGAACGTGGATATACCACAAAGCAAGGGGCTGAATGGAAACAAATGACCGTGAAAAGGGTAGTAAACCGGGGCCGTTAAAAGATGATTTTGTGTTTAAGCGGCTTTGTCAAGAACTGGATAAATTAACGCCGGAACGGAGGGCGGCGGCAATGGACTATATCGAGAAGAAAGAACCGGCAATGATGAAAACTGAGGAAGTGGCGGCATTAATGGGCGTGGGGGTGGACACCGTTAGGCGATGGCTTAGAACCGGGAAGCTGAAGGGCGTGAAGATCGGCAAGCACTATTTCATATCAAAAGAAGAGATTGCACGGCTGACAGCCTAAATTTTATTCCAAACATGGAGGGATTTTTTATGAAGAAATTTTACTTTGCAAAAATCGCCTTATGTTTATTGTGTCAGGGGTGTCTGCCGGCAGCTATTGCTTATACTGGCTATAAAGTTAGTGAGTCCAGGGAAGAACAGGCCAAGACTCAGGCAAGAGCGGCTGATCTTGCGACATATTCAAAATACAGAACGGATATGGAAACAGTGAACCTTCAAAGAGAAAAATCTGGTTTAAAACCTGCGCGTATTATGGAGCAAGATGAATGGAGAGCATTCCAGACAGCAAATCAGTCTGTGCCGACCTCTGCGCCTTCAACAACTAAGGCCGAATAACTTTAACAATAGGAAATCGGCAGATTGACGGCTTAATGTATCATTGGCCCAAGGAATAAAAAGCTGTGGTTGAAAGAATACTGTCAGGAATTATTGACGCTATAAATTCCGCTTCAAAGTTTATTGGATTTCCTGTGGAAATTATAATTTTGATTGTCTTAGCACTTGTCATTATTCTTTTAGCATATTATTGGCGTCCATAATTTTGACCGGCAGCGGGGAGGTCTAGTTTGCCGAGAACACGCGCCGGCAGGGGAAACCGTATAATCCTGTCAGGGAGTGTAAGATAGGTTTTTTGAATTCCTCTAAATCAAAGGAACAGGGGAACAGGTAAACACCTTGGGTGAACATTCCGAGCGGTTATTTTTAACGCTTGGACAGGCCGCTAAACGGGTAATAAACCAAATCGCCCGCGCTGGTTAATCTTATGGCTATACCTCCTACATAGATACCAGCACCGGCAAAATTCTTTTTGGTAGATGCCATTAAAGAAGATGGTCCACGGATTGCCGTCGCCAAACCCACCATGACCGAAGCAGTCCAAGAGTTAATGAGGCTACTTCGATTATAAACCTAAAGTCCATAATCTCGCCTATTTTGCCTCAAATTTTTGCAGTCATGCACAGGACAAAAATAAGGGGTTAAGCAAATTCAGCTAACCCCTTGATATTCCTGGCGCGCCCAGAGAGATTCGAACTCCCGACACACGGATTCGTAGTCCGTTGCTCTATCCAGCTGAGCTATGGGCGCGTTTTATTTGTCCTGTCAACCCTGCCGAGTTGATGTTAAAATATTAATATACACCATCTGTGGATTTAGGTGAATATTTTTTTATATTCTGCCGCAGAAAAAATTGCTTTCCTTTCCCAGGCCGGCAAGCTTTTAGTAAAATCGATAATTTTTTTATCCCAAAAGGCGGGAGGCGCTTGGGCTTCGCCGCCCTGCGGGTGCTTTCCCGCCCTACCCTTCCTAACAAAGTCCCCCCGTTGACGGGGGGATTTAGGGGGGCATCTTTCCCGCCCTACCGGCCCTGCCGACCCATTGTTCCCTCAGTCCTCGTTGCTGCCTTCCCCTCGCTCATAGCCCATCGCCTCTCGCCCATAGCCCATAGCCCATAGCCTCTCGCCTGATTCCGTGACATCTGTCCTATGTGTTCTGTAATTTCCATCCCATTTTTAGTATATACAACCTATGAAGATAATTAAAAAAGCGATGGCCTGTGGCTACCATGCGACTGTTCCAATGCTCCTAAATAAAAAAAGTCTTTTCGGCTCACGGCTCACGGCTCACTGCCTTTAAAACGGAGGTTTCCATGAAATCCAGATGCACCGTCTGTCACCATCACCTCATTGATGACATCAACCTGGCCGTCCTCTCCGGGGATTATACCCTGGACGAGCTCAGCCAAAATTTCGGCCCCAGCCGCTCGGCCTTCCACCGCCATAAAGGGCACTTGGAGAAAAAAATGCGCCGGACCCTGGAGCGCCTGGAAAACAACCGGAAACAGGTCTCCCTCATAAAACTCAGCACCTTCCTGGACCATGTCCAGACCCGGGTTGAGGCTGCCGTCGCCGCCGACGACACCGACCGGGTCTTCAAAGGCTCTCATATCGGCTGCCGCATCATTCACCAGATCAATAAGATGGACGTCCCCCTGGAGCCTGATACCGCCTATCGCCTGCTCTCCTCCCCCGGCCCGGCCTCCCGGGACAGCCTCTTGCCCGCCGGCCCCCAAATCATCGCCGACCTGCACCAGGCCCTGCGGGACAAAACCCTGGCCCCCTGTCCGCCCCCGGCAGAGAACGAAGCTGCTGAAGCTGCTGAGAGGCAGGCGGCAGACCAGCCCGGCCCGGAAAATTAGCCTGCCCCAGCTTCCCGCCGCCCGGGAATCCAAAAACGCGCCGCCAACACGCCAAAGCCGCACGCCAAAACCAGCATCTTCTCCGCCAAAAGCTGCGCCAAGAAAAACATCTCTTCCAGGAAAACAATCTCGTCCAAAACTTCGGCGCCGGCCGGGAAAGGCACCCGCAGGGCGGCGAAAGCCAAAGCCTCGCCGCCTTAACGAATCCCTCTTCCCTGATCCCTCTTCCCTGCATTTCAAACCCGGAACTCGAAACTGCTTTTTCTGACCCGTTTACCCTGACCACTGACCACTGCTCTGTGCCCCCTGACCACTCTCCCGCCCATGCGTCATCGGCCACCAAAACTCCGAAATCTGAGCGCGATAAAAGCGCGACAGAAGCGAAACGCCAACGCCGGCTGCTCAGAAAAATGCTGCGAAATCAAAAACATATCTCCAAAGCAAAAAAACTCGTGCAAAATCTCACTCTCGGGCAGAAAAACAACACCCTTCCCGCCACTCCGGAAATCTCTACTTCTGCCGCCAATGAGGAAGCCCTTCTTTCCCCCGTCCCGCTCGAAACTCTCCTTTCTGACCTCTGCCCCCTGACCACTGACCACTCTTTTACCGACCCCTGGCCCCCGGCCCCTGACCACTGCCTATCTGACCCGTACCTGACCACTGACCACTGCCTTACTGAAACCAGAAACCAGGAACTCGGAAACCGACCTTGATCCCTGGCTCTCCCCGAAACCCGGGCCATCCCCTTCCGGCCCAAAGCCTAACTCTCTCGAAACTCGAAACCCGGAACTCGAAACTCCCCTTCCGGAAACGGGAAACCAGGAACCGAAAACCGACACTGATCCCTGTATTTATGACGAGACCTCCCGCCGTGCCGATGAACTCTTCGAAATCTCCCACGGCTACAAGCGGCACAATCCTCCCAAACCCATCCCCAACCGCCGCCTGGACGAAGACTTCCGCAGCCGCAGCATCTTCGGGGATGTTAAAAATGTCCTTAGGAATATGTAGGGGCGAGCCGGTGGCTCGCCCGTTTCGCCAGAGGCCGGAGCCTCCACCTTTTCACTTTCCACTTTTCTTCTCACAGCGTCAAAATAATCGGCAAAATCATCGGCCGCCGCTCCAGTAGTTTGAAAAAATATTTTCGCAAGGCCTTGCCGATCTGCACCTGGATTTCCAGCCAGTCCTGGGTCGGTTCGGTTAGGGCCCGGGCAGATGATCTCCCTGATGATTTCCCTGGCCTCGTCCAGCATCGGGGCCTGCTCTTCCTCAAAAATAAAGCCCCGGGAAATGAGATCAGGTCCGGAAACCAGCCTTTTTTCCTGGGCGTCCACCGCCACCACCGCCAGCACCAGTCCGTCCTCGGCCAGGTGCTGCCGGTCCCGGAGGACGATCTTGCCCACGTCCCCCACCCCTTTGCCGTCCACAAAAATCCGCCCCACCTCGATGGGCTCCAGGCGTTGAACCCCGTCGGCATCGAAACGGAGCCGGTCGCCATTGCCGGACAGCAGCAGGCGCTCGTCCGCCATCCCCAGGGAACGGCCCAGCCGGGCGTGTTTGATAAGGTGGCGCAGTTCCCCGTGAATGGGAATGAGATACTGAGGTTTGGTCAACTGCATCAGCAGTTTCAGTTCCTCCTGGGAGGCGTGGCCCGAGACGTGAATATCGGCGACTTCGTAATACACCACCTCCGCGCCCAGGCGATAGAGGTTATTAATCACCGTGCTGATGGCCTTTTCATTGCCCGGAATAAACTTGGAGGACAGGATCACCAGGTCGCCGTCCCGGATGCGGATCTGTCTATGGGAGTCCAGGGCAATCCGGGCCAGGGCGCTCATGGGCTCCCCCTGGCTGCCGGTGGTGACGATGATGATTTCCTGGTCCGGGAGGTTTTTCAACTCCCCGGCCTTCATCTCCTGTTCCGGGGGAACGCTGAGATAGCCTAACTGGCGGGCCAGACCGGCGTTGGTCACCATGCTGCGGCCGTGGAAGAGGATCTTGCGCCCCTGCTTGGCCGCGATGTCCACAATCTGCTGCAGCCGGGGAATGTGCGACGAAAACACGGCCACGATGACCCGGCCCCGGGCCTCTCGAATCAAGTCTTCCAGAGTGTGGCCGATCTCCCGCTCCGACAAGGTATAGCCCGGACGCTCGGCATTGGTGGAATCCGAAAGCAGGGCCAGCACTCCCCGACTACCGTAGTCCGCAAAACAATTCAGATCGGTGGCCTCCCCGGCGGTGGGGGTGGCATCGATTTTAAAATCACCCGAATGAATAAATGTTCCCACCGGGGTGGTCAGGGCAAAGCCGACGCCGTCCACGATGCTGTGGGTCACCCGGATGAAATCGAAGGAAAAAGGCCCCAGGTCCAGCCGCTGCCGGGGCTTGACCAGATGCAGGCGAGCCATATCTAAAAGCCGGTGTTCCCTTAATTTCTCCCGCAGCAGGGCCAGAGTCATGGCGGTGCCGTACACCGGCATGTCAAGCTCTTTCAGCAAAAACGGCACCGCGCCGATGTGGTCCTCATGGCCGTGGGTCAGGATGAGGGCGGCGATTTTGTCCTGGCGTTCATGTAAATAGGAAAAATCCGGGATCACCATGTCGATGCCCAGCATATAATCTTCCGGAAACATGATGCCGGCATCCACCAGAACCAGGCTGTCCTCGGTTTCAAAAAGCATGGCATTGAGCCCGATTTCGCCCAGCCCCCCTAAAAATATCACGTCGACCCAGGGTTTTATTTCCAGGCGAGCCGATTCTTCCCGATTTTCCTGCCCGGACCATCACCAGGTCGTCAGCTCTCAATTCTTCTCTCTATACTTCCACCCTTTTCTACTGATCCCCAAGCAACAATCAGGAAAACTTTCCGGAGAAATAGGGATCATAATTCCGATCAATCACCTCCCGGAGCAGGGCCATAAGTTCATCTTTATTTTTGCTTTTATAGGTGTCGGTGGGGATGGGGCGATCAATAACCACCTTGATGGTACCGGGGTGAATTCGGCCCCAGCCCCGGGGGAGAACCGCGCCGGCGCCGCTGATGGTTACCGGCACAATGGGTTGCCCTGATTTAATGGCCAGCACAAAGCCGCCTTTTTTAAACGGCAGCATTTCGCCGGAGGTGCTGCGGGTGCCTTCGGGAAAGATAATAATGGAACTGCCCTCCCGCACCGCCCGGGCCGCCCGCTCAATACTCTTCATGGAAGCCTTCCGGTTGCTGCGGTCCACCTGCAGCGAACCTGACCGTGCCAAAGCAATGCCAAACAGTGGGATAGAAAACAGCTCAATCTTGGCCAAAAATTTTACCGGGGGCAGGACGGCCAGCAGCACGAAAATATCAAAGGCGCTCTGATGATTGGCGGCATAGATGCATGAACCGATTTTTTCCAGATTCTCCCGGCCGTAAATTTTTAATTTTACACCAACACACTTTACTAACAAAGCGCCCCAGATATGGGTTATCGTTAGTGGATAACTGGATTGCGGATTGACCATGGTAGCCAGAATGACCGATATGGAAGCGATGATCGTCGAGACCACCAGAAAAAAATAGAACCACACCGTCAATAACATGTTTTCTCCCCCGGATGACTAATTGCGGATATCTTGACGAAGAAATGATGGCAAGTCAATGGTGTTTTTGCCAGGCAGAGAAAATCCGGCTGTCAATCTGACGTAAAAACTATCCCCGGCTCTCCTGTTTGTGGAGCTTCCTGCTCCTGACGGATCTGGCCGTATTGGAAATCCACCGGGGAAAATACGCCTGCAGACGTTATACTGGCTTAGATTTTTAGTCGTGGTGCCCGGTTTTGACGGGCACCTTCCCTCGACCCCATTGTCATTTCAGAGCCATCTGTTTCACCTCTGCCGTTGCCAGTTCCTCCCTGGCCTGAAGCAGAGCCGCATACTTCTTGCTCGCCCTCTCAAAATTGCCCGCGGCCATGGCATGCAGCAGATCCCCCTCCAATTCCGCCACCTCCAGCCGACGGTAATAATCCATGGTCTCCTTGAGGTGGGCCAGGACAATTTTGCCGGTCAACAAGGGGTGGTTGTTGGTGACATTGGCATCCTTAAAACGGGTGCCATGTTCCAGTTCCACTTCCAGCCCCATGATAAAATCCTCCAGGGGGATCTTCATGTTTGCCACATTGACCGCCTGCAAAATTTTGGTGGCTTCTTCCGGGTTTACTTTGGGTGGATCAGACATTTGGGTCCAATCCCCCAAACCCAATTCCCGGCAGACCCGCTGCACTTCGGTAACAGGTATGTAATCAGGTAATTGCATGTTCAGCCCTCCTCGGTAAAAAACCGTTTTCGGTTTCCGGTTCTCAGTTTTCGGTTAAAATCCAGGTCATAGCAGTTTAAGATCACTAATCCGCTTGAAATTTTTATCAGTTTTCAGTTTTTCCCTGATTCCCATCAAACTAAATGAAATCAAGTCAGAATAAGCTATACCAGAAAAAGAGAAAATTTACCAGAACATGAGGATTATACTGATTGCCAAAAGTTTTGTCCTTTATCCCCTCGCCCCGCTTGCGGGGAGAGGGTCAGGGTAAGGGGTGAATAAGTATGAACTTTTGGCAACGACTATAAAAGCAGGCGAACAATGTGAGCATTTGTTTTATATAAGGACATGCCGTTGACCGGCGGTGAAGTAGAGAACAGTCTGGATCAATTCCGGCGGGCTTATATGGTAAAAACCGGCCGCCATTTCCCGGTAGGCCAGGAGTTGGGGGCGATACTTCTTTACTTCGGCGGCGATAAACTCCGGCCAGTTTTCTTTAGCCCCGGGGCGGGAAGTTTTGTAGTCCAGCAGCCACCACTGGCGGCCGTCAAAGACCAGCCGGTCGATTTGGCCCCGGTAGATGGTATTGCCGTCGTGCCAGGCCTCCAGGAGCCATTCACTCCTGGCCAGCGGCAGGTTCAAAGAGAGCAAGGGCGCCAGAAACGGGTCCTCCCGACAGGCCTTGATTTCCGCCAGAATATCCTGGGCCAGGGACAAGGCTTCAGTTGGTGAGCCTATCACAATCTGGAGAATTTGTGCTACTGCGCCGGGTTCGGGCAGGGCGCCGCCCCTGGCCAGGGTTTCCAGAAGCCGGTGGCTGATTTCGCCCCGCAGGCGGCTGGCACCATCATAACCTCCCTCACCCTGGGCCTCTCCCCCATGGGGAGGGGAGAATCTAGCGCTTCATCAGGAATTTCTGTGGCGGCGGCATCATTGCCAAGCCTGGAGGGAAACTGCAGCTCATAGGGGCGAGGCTCCGGTTTAATATCATACGGCTCCTCTCCTGCCCCTTTTCCCTTTACCTCACGGATATCCTGAAGTGCCACCGGCCAGGATGATAATTTCGCATCCTCCCCGAACAGCCTTACCGGCAGGGGTGGCTCCTGCCAGAGATTAACGGTTCCCGAGCCGCCGTCCAGCTCGCCGTCCTGATAATGTCGGCGCAGCCATCCCAAAGGTGTGTTGGCGGTAACATTCCAGTCTCCGGCGGCATTTTGCCTGATGATTCCAGACATGTAGAGACGTTTTCTGGCTCGGGTGACAGCCACGTAAAAAAGGCGGCGGGCTTCCGCCAATGCATTTCTTCGGCCTATCTGCGACAATGTCTGGTAGAGAACGCTCTGTTCTTTCTGCAGAAAGGACCGATTCAGAGCAATCACCGCGGTTCCGGTCGCCGGCACTTCCTCCATGAGAAAGGGAGCGTCTTTTTTACCGGTCCTCTCAGGCTGCCAATCCAGAAAAGGCAGGAAGACATGGTCAAACTCCAGACCTTTGGCGGCATGGACCGTAAGGACCTCTACCGGTGAATCCTGGGCCCGGGGGTCAGGCGGCTGATAGGCCCGGGACAGCAGGTCCTCCGCCTGAAGTAACGTTGCCTCAGGCGTGGGAGCCGCCGCCGCAGCCAATAATTCCAGATAAGCCCTGGCGTTGGCGACGCCCTGGGGCCCTTCCCAGGCGGCCAGCTTCTTCCAGCCTTCAAACCGCCTGAGGCAACCGTTCACAATGACGTCCAATGGCTCCCGCCCTACCCTCCTCCCGGCCGCGGCCAGGGTCTGGTACAAGATGTCTACCTCGGGCAGACAACCGGCAGAGCCGGCGACATGACTGATTTTTTCTGACCAGAAATCGCCATGGCTTCTCTTGATTTCAGCCAGCCTTCCCAGGGGCTGGGGACCGGCAAAGCCCCGAAGCAATGCGGCCCAGGCCAGGTCATCATGGGGCCGGACCAGGGCCTTGGCCAGATTGTGCACATGCTTAACCGCGACACTATCGCCCAACGGCAAACCGTCCCGCACCCGCAGGTTCAGGCCCGCCCGGCGCCAGGCCTCCAGGTAAGTGCGGAGATGCGTCCGGGTAAACAGTAACACGCCGACAGATTCTTTGTGCTCTGGGGCTGACTGCTCCTGTCTCCGGCAGATCTGGAGCAGTTCTTCGGCCAGCCAGTCTGCCTCGCCAGCCCGGGCCTGGGAACCGGTAAACAGAGTCAATTGCGGTGGCTTGCCGGGATCAGCCCCGGGGCTGGCTGCCGCCGGCTTGAAATCCACCCCGCTTTCTCCCGAATCGATCATTATAGTCTGGCCGAAAACTTGATTGGCCCAATCAATGAGAGTTCCAGTGGAGCGAAAATTGGTGTTCAGATCCAGCGTGGTGAATCCCGGCGACTCGGGACAGTCCGGCAGGCGGCCAACCTGTCGTGACTGGAAAAATAAGGAAAGTCGGGCCTGCCGCCAACCGTAGATGGATTGTTTGGGATCCCCCACCACCATCAGGGTCCGCTGCCTGTCACCCTGCCAGCCGGCGAGCAGGCGGCACAGGAGACGCATTTGATTGACGCTGGTGTCCTGAAACTCATCCACCAGCAGGTGGGTCAGGCGGCGGTCCAGTCGTTGAAATAATTCCGGCAGCTCCTCGGTAGCCAGTAATTCCAGGGCAATCTGCTCCAGGCCGATGAAATCCAGAGACTTTTGAACCGAGCACAGCGACTCAAAGGTCATTAAAACTTGATGTAAGACAATTATCAGGTCCTGCACCGCCGACACTTCATCGCCCGGCAGCAGAACCGATGACATCTCGCGAAAAAACTGCAGCCGCTGGACCAGGGAGTCCGGCAGGTTCTGCAATAACTGACAGCAGGACGAGTCCTTAAAGCTTCTGGGAAACTTCGGTTTGGTGAATTTTTTATAACACTTGCCGTTAGTGGTTAAGATGCCCTGCGCAATGCTCCGCCAGCCCGCCAGGTCCTCAAGGCCGGCTCCGGGTATGATCGGCGGAAGGCTGTCTGACAGGCTGGAGCCGCTGTCGGCGAGACACCGGTAGAGTTCCGGCCAACGGCGGCCGATTTCGGTTTGCCTGAATTCACTGTTAAGCTGGCTCAGTCGGGGACCGATCATGGTGATCATATGGTCGCGCAGCATCCCTTCATAGGCAGCCGGATCCCGGCTTGTCCGGGCCAGGGTGATAAAACCGGATAAGATATCCCGCCGCGCCACCAGATCCTGCAGTTCGGCCGCCAGACGAGGCCAATTGTTGTTCAGCCGCACCAGGCGGCGCACCAGGGCCTGGCGCACCGGGTTATCAACTGCTAGCTGATTCAGCCGCTGCCTAACAATTTCCACAGCTTCCTTTTGCAGTCGGGCGGTTTCAACCTCCTCCTGTAGGGTAAAATCAGGCGGCAGTCCGGTCCGCTGGGGAACCAATCTGAGCAGTTGGGCACAAAAACCGTGAAACGTATTGATCTGGAGACGCGCCAGCAAGGCAATGCCTTTATCGGCGTGACGTCGAACTGCAGCCAGTGCCAGGTCCCGGAGTTCGGCCTCGTGAGGCGGCAGGTCGGCGCTTTCGGAAGGATCCTGCCGTTTATTAAGTTCATTTTGAATACGGGCCCGCAATTCCCCGGCGGCCTTGCGGGTGAAGGTCAAAGCCAGAATTTCCTCGGGCTCCCGGACCTGGGCCAGCAGGGCCAGATACCGCTTCATGAGCACGGTAGTTTTGCCGGAGCCGGCCGGAGCCTCCACATGCACGCTGAGACGGGGATCGATAGCCTGATCGCGCTGCTGCTGATCTTCAGGGGGCATCCAGGTCATACCGGCTCTTCTCCTGAAGCTGTCTGAAAAAATACCGAAGATAATATGGAGGCTCTTGCAAAATTCAATTTTTCTTACCCATGTCATTCTGAGCGTAGCGAAGAATCTAATGTTTCAAGCAGGCTAAGATCCTTCACTTCGTTCAGGATGACAATAAAGCCATTTTGCCAGAGGCTCTATTGTCAATAAATTATACCTAATTATTTTACTTGTAATAGCCGGAAAAGGCTTCAGTTTCCCTCCCTACAGATTTTAGAGGTCATCTACTGCTTCAGTCTCCAGATCTCCCTGGTAGCCGCATAACAGATTAAACGGGCAGTATTGGCAGGAACTTTTCCCGGCGGTCGGCGGCTGGCAGGGATCTGGGCGAAAATTCCCTTCACCTACCAAGGATCCTATTCTCGACACCTCCAGCAGCTTATTTTTCAGAATCTCCCGCCATTGGTCGGCACTGAGATCATAATCTTCAAATTTTAGATGTTCGTCACGACTCGATTTCAGGCCGATGAAGCCGGCCCGAGCCTCCGGGTGTGGCGGCGACTTGATCAGCCCCTGCTGCACCGCCAGAAGGTAGCCGGCGAGTTGAAATTTATCACGCTCTTCGATCAGGTTATTTTTCCCATATAATATACCAGTCTTATAATCCCAGATCATCAATCCGCCGGATTCATGCCTGTCCACCCGGTCGAGGCGGCCTCTGATTTTGGTCGGCCATCCGGAAAGCTCCAGGCCGGTAAAGCTTTCTTCCATGCCGAGCCAGCGCCAGCCTTCCAGGAAACGCTTTTTTTCCTGGGCGAGCCATTTCTGCAGCAGGGCCTGCTCACCCTCCAACCATCGGGCTATTTCGGCCTGCCAATGTGAATCGGCCACGTCCGGCGGCCGACACTCTGAGGCTATTTCCCTGAGGAGCCTGAAGGCTTT
Source organism: uncultured delta proteobacterium (assembly GCA_963789385.1). GTDB lineage: Bacteria > Desulfobacterota > Desulfobaccia > Desulfobaccales > Desulfobaccaceae > Desulfobacca. The sequence goes on from CAWBKT010000045.1 coordinate 27,943, forward strand.
TTGTTCGTCCCAATACCCGTCATTTTGCAGGATAACCTGGAACCGGGTGGTAAAGGCGTGCAGGACCTCGTGAATCACTGCGCCCCGCTCCAGCGCCGTCAGCCCCGGTTCCAGGTCGGGCAGTTCTTCCAATCCCAACAATTTATTCAGATAGAATCGGCAGGGACAGGTAAGGGCTGTCTCCAGGGCGGAGAGCGACATCTGCTCCGGCAGAGGTATAGGAATCAGTTCCGGCAGATCCGGCGTCAGGCCGGAAGCCTGAATCAGGAAGGCCGCCTGCACCGCGGGAGAGCGCAGCCAGGCGGGATGGGCCTGGCTCAGGGCACTGAATTTTATTGGGTCTTTCTCCCAAATCGTCGAAGGTATGATATGGCTGGCAAGCTGCTCCTCCTCCTGATCGACTACTGGGCGGGTTAAAATAAGCTGCGGCGCCGCGGCCAACAGATAGCGGTAGGAGGTTTCGGCAAATTCCCCCTGACTCTGATAATCCCCCCCCAGCACCTGAGTTTTTTCATGGCTGGTGAGCAGTGGCAGCTGGCGGGGCGGCGGCGGAAAAACTCCCATGTTTAAGCCGAGACAAAAGACTGCATCAAAATCCAGGCCCCGCAGTTCCAACAGTCCCTGGATTTGGGCACCGGTGTCGACTGAACCGTCGCCGGGGAGGTCAAGGCGGGCGGCGCCCCAGGACAGCCACTCCACCAGGGCGGCCGCGGTCCACGGACGTTCACCCCCGGCTGCGGCAAATTCATTCAGGAGGGTTAGCCATACCTGCCACTGCCCGGCTTCTTGGGGGTCAAGACAATGGGGGAATTCCAGCAACCGCCACATCTCCAGCAGCCGGGCTCGCCAAAGGTCAGCCGGGGCCTGATCCCGGGGCAGCAGGGAGAGCGCCTGGTCAATGAGGCCGAGCAGGTTTTTATCAGTTGCCCTGTGCTCTTTTCGGCCTCCCTTGGCGGACATTGCCCCTTTCCCCTCCCCCATTGCTTGGGGAAAATCAGGGTGAGGAGTGTCATCACCGTTATTCCCGGCAATTACCTGGCGCAGTCCAATCCAGCCGTGGTCGGGGCCATACTTCCGCCAGTTCACATCCCAATGGAGGAAATTTTTGTCATGGCGCCCGAAGGCGCCGTAATAGGGCGACCGCAGCCAGCCGATCAGATCCTGGCGCTGCTCTCCTGAGATGATAAACTTAAGGGGCAGCAGGGCGGCGTGAAAAAGCTGGGCCTCGGATAAGGTCGGACCGAGGGAGAAGTTATAACATCCTCCGGTTCCGGTGGCCGCCCGGCCCAGCAGTTCCTGCCAGAGGCGTCGCAGATCGGGCAGGTAACTTTCCAAATTCGGGGCGGTAACCGCCAGGCGATGCAGCGGCACGCCCGCTTGGGCCAATTCCAGAACCTTCGCCGCCACCCACTCCATTTCCTGGCGCCGGTCCGGGAATACCACCCCCTTCAGACTGATTTCCTCTTCCTGGCGGCCGGCCAGGTGCACCCGGATTACCGGCAAATATTTGGCCAGTGCATCCAGCCACTCCTGCTCCACCGGTGCAGGTGTTTCAAACCCCACCAGCACGATCTGATCCGGTAAGGCAAGCTCGCCCCGCCTTAAGGCCTCCCGAAGAAAATCAGGTACGGCGGCCGGGGATATAAACCCGTGTTCCCTCAGGATGGCGGAGAATTTTTGATACATTGCCTGTCGCCAGGTGATCAAGGGGGAATCCGCCTCCAGACCGGCGGGCGAAGGCAGACGATACCTTTGGCAGAGGTCGAAAGCCTCATCCAGCAAGGCTGCCCAGGAAAGATCGACCGAAATTTCTTCTTCCGGCGGGATTGCTTCCATAGCCTGCAACCAGAACACCAGGCGTTGCCAGACCGTGGCCGGGCGTACCGGCAGCCAGAGCTGGCGCCAGAGTTGCTGGAACCATCCGGAAAGGGTGGTCATGGCCACGGGCTCCCAGGCTGCCCGGCCGGCAGCCCTGGCCGCCAGTCGCTGCCGCCGCCAGACCTGATGGGCCAGCCGCATGTGCGGGACAATAACCAGGGCGCCCGGCGGCTGGGTCAGCAGAAATTCCTGTAACTCGGCGCTGGTATGGAAGAACTGGCTGTTGGTTCCGGGAGGGATCATAGCTTTTTTAAGGTGTTGAAACGGGTGTGGCGCAGAAATCATGGTGGGCGGTGCCACCCTACACTTAGATCCGGTTCCCAAGTTCAACCCGGGAACCGGATATTACGCCAAGCTGAGCTTGGCCACCTGTTAATTATACCTTCAGAGCTTGAAACCTTTTGGTCCGTACCGGTTCCATCTGGGTATTCTCCGGCTGGGCGAGAGCCTTGATATTTTCCAACCGGTCCGCCACGGCTGGATGGGTGCCTAAAATCCCCCCGGAACCGCCCCGGGAGCTCATGGCATTAAGAGTAGTCACCATGGCGGCCGGATTGTATCCGGCCCGCTTCATCATCTCCACGCCGGCCCGGTCGGCGTTTTCTTCGGCGGTGCGGCTGTAACCGTTGACGATGACGGTCTTAAAGACATCGTCAATGGAGCCTTCAAACCTGGCCAGCAATTGACCCACAGTGCCGCCGTATTGTTTGGCTGCCTCGGCGCCTGCGGTGGTGGCCACTTCTGTCCAGCGAGACTGTTTGATGGAACCGATGCCGTCCCGGTTGGCCACATGACCGACTTCGTGCGCCAGCACCGCGGCCAATTGATCTTCATTGCTGCAATTCTTGATCATACCTTTGGTGATAAAAATAATTCCCCCGGGACAGGCAAAGGAGTTGGGGGTGGAACTTTCCAGGACGGCAAAATGATAGCCTTTGTAAGTCCGGGGCCGGGTAGATTTTTTGGCCACCGTCTGCCCCACTTCATTGACATAGGTGTTGAGGGCCTGATCTTTACTTAAGGGATATTGTGATAAGATGCGGGCGGCAACACCTCTTCCCAGATAATATTCTTCCGAATCACTGATATCCTTGGAAGCATCAATGGCTTTGGAGCCAACTTTTGTGGCTATTTCTGCGGCCGGCGCCACACTGGCCGGCACGGCGGGAAGCGAAGAAACGGCAGACACGGCGGCAGCGCAGCCGGTTGCCAAAAAGCCAATAATAATCAAGGCGATAATATGTTTATTATCCAGGTTCATTGCAGTCCTCCTTCCCGCTGAAAGGTCTGGAGTTGTGCCGGGCTTAGCTCAAATTTCTCCACCTGGTCCACCTGGGCATAATTCAGGTTTGGGTGGCTCTTGCGATGTTCCGCTTCGACTTCGGGAGTGAAGCCCTTGCCGGCCAGGGCCACTTCATCAGTTTTACTTTCCTGAACGGCCTTGCCTTTCAAAAGATTGGACAACTCAAACTTTTTGCCGCCGGGAAAGGCCTGTTGCGGCAGCCAGCCCTGCTGACCCTGGTATTCCACCTGCTGCCAATCCCCGGATTGCTGGAGGATTTTGACTTCTGCCCCTTCAGGGATGGTGCCCAGGGCATTGGCGCTAAAATTTGGCTCGGCATAAAGTGGCTGTTTAGACTGCACTGCTTTGTAACTCTGGGCCAGTCCTGTTCCCGGTGCGGTTAAGAACACCGTCAATCCTGCCAACAGAAGCAACCGGCAGAGTTGTTTGGTAAAAATCTTGGTTTGATTCACATGCACTTCCCCCTTGATAGTTGATAAAAGTAAGGATTTTAAGCAGAGTCAAATTTCGCTTGTTCATCTCTACCATCAAAAGATGGTTAAAGGCAAGAAAATATCTTTTTTGACCCGACACCCTTTCTTGAAGCCTTCATACTAGTTATCGGTCTTAGGGAGGAATAGCCTGAATTTTATAAATTACCCGGACAAATAGTATCCGTCAGGCCTGGCCGCCGTCTATTTTGTATCGGGACGAAAAACCCCGTCCCAAGCCGCTGATGGAGCAGAAGACAGCTTCATCTGACAGCGTTGGAGAAATAACCGGCTGGGGTTGAACTCGGGCCAATATTCCAGGGCTTTTTGAAAAGCAGTCACGGCTTGGTCAAAAAGGCCCTGGCGATAAAGACCCAGGCCGGTATTAAAGGCTTCGGCGGCCCGGGCTTGAATGGGAGCAAGTTCTCCTTTGAAAGACAGGGGAGTATATACCCCTATCGGCGTGGCCCGGCCTTTGACTGCCACCCAGTCAAGTTCCTGAAATTCTATGGCTCCCTCACACTCCTTAACTGTTGTTTCGCTGGCCATGATGGCAGTGCCATAAAATTTATTGAGGCCTTCCAAACGGGAGGCCAGGTTGACCGTATCGCCGATAACCGTGTAGTCAAAACGCTTTCGAGAACCCAGGTTGCCCACCACTGCTTCGCCGGTATGCAGACCGATGCGGCAATGCAGCCGGGGCCAACCTATTTTTTCAAAATGCCGGTTAAGGCTGTCCAGAGCATCCTGTTGCCGCAAAGCCGTCCGGCAGGCCCTGAGCGCCTGATCTTCCAGGGGCAAGGGTGCTCCCCAAAAGGCCATAATGGCATCACCCTCATATTTATCCACGGTGCCCTGTTCCTCTAAAATGATGTCGGTCATGACCGAGAGATATTCATTGAGGAGGTGCACCAATTCCTCGGGCTGCAAAAATTCGGACAAACCGGTAAAACCGGCAAGGTCGGAAAAAAACAGCGTCAGCCGGCGGCGCTCGCCGCCCAGCCGCACTTTTTCCGGATGCTCCAGCAGATGGCTGATCACCTCATCAGACATATAGTGGGAAAACATGGTCCGGATAGCCTGCTTTTGACGCCCTTCGGTGGCATAGCTAAAGGCGGCGGTAAACATGAAAGCCATTCCCAGGGAGACGGCGGGCAGGACTGTGGCGGCAATCCAGCCTTTTGAGAAGAGGGCGGCACTGGCGCCAATATGCAGGAAAATAAAGAAGCCAAATCCGGTTAATACCACCCACAGCCGGTTGGCGAAGAGAATCAGCAGAATCAGGCCGCAGGTCAGCACAAAAGTCCAGAGCCATTGCAGCCAGGCGGGTACTGAGCGGAAAAAATCTTTCTGCAGAAGGTTGTCCAGAAGTGTGGCATGAAGTTCCACTCCGGGATAAACCGGAGCCAGGGGTGAGGGTTTGAGGTCCAGCAGACCGGGAGCCGTGGCGCCCACAAAGACCCATTTCCCGGCAAATTGTTCAGGGGGATATATGGGAGGCTCATGGTGTTGCAGGCGAACTTCTGATTGAATAATATTGGCGGCGCTATACCGGCGATGACTTCGGCTGGGGCCGCGGAACTTCAGGATGAGACGACCCTGCTGGTCCAAAGGAATGCGCAATTCTTCCTGAATTAAGGAGTTGTCCCGAAATACCCAGGGGGTGTCCGGCCGGGAAAGCTGAAAAGCGGCAAAAGCCAGCATGGGCAGCCAGCGGCCCTCATAAGGCACCACCAACGGCAGGTCCCGAAAGACACCGTCTGAATCCGGCTCACATTCTACATTCCCCAGCCGGCAGGCCGCCGCCAGCAGCGGCGGGATGGGGGGCAGGATAGAGTGATATTCCTTAGCCATTGTCGGCCCCGGACCTGAAATATGCACCGGGCATTTCTGCATTATCTCGGTCTTGCCGATATCAGCTGCTTTGGACCTTTGGGAAAGGAAAAAGGGCATAATGACATTATCAGCTTCCCTTGCCGCCCGGGCAAATTTTTGATCATCCTCTGGCCCGTAAACAGATGGTTCCGTAAACAGCATGTCAAATATCACCGCTTTGGCTCCGGCCCGGCGGCAGAAGTCGATGATGGGTCCATACAGTTCCCGGCGCCAGGGCCAACCCACACCTTGATCCTGGAAAAAATCCAGATCGGCTTGATCAATGCCTATGATAGCGATATCCGGGGAGGCCGCAGACAACGGCAGTCGACGGAACATGAGGTCCGTGGTCTTGAGGGTATATGGGACCAACAGACCGGAGATATCCAGCAGGGCAGTGATGGCCAATGTTATGCTCACCAGCACCGCCGCAGCCTGTAGTTTGACTTTCGTGGTAAAGACGGGAATCTGAATCATTCAGATGGAAGGATACGGTTTATGGAATCATTATTTCTGAAAGCTGCCACTTTTTTCTCAGAATCAAAAAAGCATCTGCAGAAAGCGATCATGAAACTGGCTCATTTCCTGGTGGCATTCTCCACAATAGAAACGGACTTCGCCTAAGATTTCGGACCGGTCATTGATCGAGGTAAAGCTGCCATCTTCATTTTGGACGTAGGATGTTGTTATAGTTACTTCTTCCGCCACTTCATAAAAGTCGGTATCATTGCCGCAGTTTGGGCAGGAAATTCTCATGATTGAAAATTATTCTCCTGGTAAAGATAAGCCTTTGCGGTACAGGCTATTCCCCGGTTGCTAATTTTCGGGCAGACTCAATTTCAATCTGGGCTCTTTTTTGGTGACGCTGGGCCGTAACTTTATCCCCTTTGGCAGAGTAAAGCTTGGCCTGGTGGTTATACAGACAGGCCATATAATATTTCGTCCGGGCATCCTGAGGGTTGCTCTCATTAGAGCACTGGAGCGCCTGCCTGGCCTTATTGTATTTCTTATTGTAATAATAGACAATACCCAGATTTCTTTGGATAACAGGTTGAGTTGTTTTACTGCTTTGGGGTAATGCCGCCAGCAACATTTTTTCTAAGTTATTCAATGTCTGCTCATCCAGAACAGAGACAATCTCTTCCTGCAGCATCCGATTGCTGACCCGGATAGCCTCTTCCGGGTTTACCACATTCCGGTTTGCCAGTTCCTGGAGGGTTTTGAGATCTCCCCCGGAAGCAGATCTTTCTTCGGAAGCAGCCCTGTCTGTTGAATCTTGTTGAATAGTTTTTTTCGGAGAAGGCAGCGCCTCCTCCTGTGCCATTCTTTTTTTGCCGCCGCAGCCAATACACACCAGAATCGTACAGATCAAAACGAGCACCAATTTAACCATAGATAATCCCTCTAAGAGTTTCTGTGACAAAACGATTAGCAGTCAGAGGCAAAGTGAAAAAATCAAGATAGTTATTCAAGATTAAATTGTTTATTATCTCATTAAGATCGGCCGAGTCAATATCTTTTACCACCAGAGACGAACGCTTTTCGGCCAAGTCGGACTGCTTTATATATCAGCAGCATTTTCGGGTAACTTAATCGAAACTGAAAGTTAATCTCCCCGCCGGACCTGCATCTCAAACTGTTTGACAACCCTTGTAGTTGCCGATATATTCAATTATTTTTAAAGAGTAACGTCTCAATCTGAGGATTATTTTTGCCGCTGATTTCGGCGGCTGCAGAAAGAATTCGGATTTATTTTTAATAAAATATTGCTACCTAAGATTTAGGATGCTTCCATGCAAACTCCTGAAAATCAACCGGCCCAGCCTGAGGGTCGGCTGAAAACGTATATCAAAATGGTTTGCGAATATTTTTAGCGGCCGTGAGTATCATTATTACGGTTACGTTCCCAGCAAGCCTAATTTTTTATTACGCCATACCTTGGATCGTTTTTTTTGCCGGGTAAATGTTTCTCCCCGGCGCCTGGCAGAACTGCAGGAATTGGCCGAGAAAGGCATTGTCGTTTATGCCTTGAAATATCGCAGTCACCTTGATTTTCTATTTTTCAACCGCCGCTATCGTCAGTCAGGGGCTCCCCCCCCGGAGTTTGCCTTTGACCTGAATCTGTGGCTCTGGCAACCGATTTCACATTTAATTCAAATCATTAGTGCCTCAATCAATTATTTCACTAAGAAACGAAAATGGCCAAACCCCTATGAGGACGGATATTTCCGTTGGATTCTCAGCCAAAAAAAGGCGGGATTGCTTTTTCTAGTGGATGAAGTGGGATTCCGGCAACGATTTTATCAACCTAAGGAAGACCCCATACGCCACCTGTTGGAAATCCAGAAGGAACAATCAATTCCAATATTCCTGGTTCCTCAGATGATCATGGAAAAGGATCCCCCTCGTGAAGACAAGGGTCTGTTACAGCTTTTCTTTGGAGACAGTGAAAATCCGGGCCGACTGCGGAAACTTGCTTTGTTTTTCTTCAGAAGTTCAAAGGCCGTAGTAGAGTCTGCCGAACCTCTTAATCTGCTGGAAGTAATTTCTGATCCGGCCAATGAAAAGTATCTTCTTGAAGAAGTGGCGCAAAATGTCCGCCGGGAATTAATCAATCGCATCGATCGCACCCGGCGAGTCACTACCGGTCCGGTGATCAAATCCATGGAAGAATTTATGGAGTTGACGCTGACCGACCCGGCTTTAAATAGTTTTATGGAGCACATGGCCGAAGTAGAAAATCAAAAAATATCTAAGATCAAGAAAAAAGCTCAAAGTTATTTTTTGGAAATTGCTTCGGATTATAATGCCCTCATCGTTCATCTGGCTGATAAAACCCTGCACTGGGTCTGGCAGAATATCTTTGAAGGCATTTCTCTGGACGAAGCCGGGATTGAGCGAATACGACAGGCTTCACCCAAAGGCACCTTAATTTACGTGCCATGTCACAAAAGCCACATAGATTATCTGATGCTCAGCTATATTGTCTATCGGAATAATCTCATTCCCCCTCGAGTCGCGGCCGGCAAAAATTTATCTTTCTGGCCGGTGGGAACCATTTTTCGTAAAGTAGGAGCCTTTTTTATCCGCCGGCGTTTTCACGGCGCCAAACTCTATGCCGAAGTATTTGCCACCTATCTCAAGACCCTCATTAAGGAAGGATTTAATATTGAATTTTTTATTGAAGGAGGCCGCAGCCGAACCGGAAAGTTGGTTCTGCCGCAGTTAGGGCTGCTCAATATGATTCTGAAATCTTACCAGGAGGGTGTGACCCAGGATCTAATTTTTATTCCCTCTTTTATCGGTTATGACCAGGTTATGGAGGAAAAGGCATATCTAACCGAATTAAAAGGCACCCAGAAAAAAGATGAATCCTGGCGGCAACTCTTCCACATCCGCAAACTTCTCAAAAAGCGTTACGGCAGGGTTTATTTGCGTTTTAGCGAACCCATCTTCTTTTCAGAATATATCCGCCGCTACAACTTGGACGACCGCATAATGTCTGAAGAAGAACGACGTAACATCTGTCGTGATCTTGCCTTCAGTATTATTCAGCATATCAATGATGTTTCAGTAGTGACGCCATTTGCACTCGTTTGCGCCGCTTTGTTAACGTATCCCCGCAAGGGTGTCTATCGGCAGGAATTATTGGAAATTATCAGTGTTTTTTATGATTATCTGGTGGAACGGCAGGCGCACCTCGCAGAAACCCTGGCCTTTCTCCCGAAAGCCGTTGAAGAAGCTTTGCACCAATGCGGCGCTCGCAAGCTGATTACCCCTATCGAAAAGGAAGAAGAACTGGCGGATGAATTAGGATTAGGGGCCTACAGTATTGATGAAGGCAAGCGTCTGGTGCTGGAATATTATAAAGATAACATCATTCATTTTTTCATTCCGGTATCATTGGTGGCCATGTCCATTCTGGCTACCCAGGGAGTTGAATTTACCGGTGATCAGATTTTGAAGGACTATCGTTTTCTGAAAGATCTTTTCAAATATGAATTTGTTTATGATGAGTTGGGCTCAGAAGCGAATATGGCCAGGATACTAAAATATTTCAGCAACCGAGGGGTGATCGGTGATTATAGATCGGGACGCCGACACTTACCTCCTCTCCGCCTCCGGTCTGAAGGAGTTATCCTACTTCGCCAATCTACTGCATAATTATCTGGAATCATATTGGATAACCTTGAGATCCATAAAATATTTGAAGAAACGTCCCCGGAATGAACGTGATTTTTTAAAGCGGATTCAATCCATAGGATCTAAACTTCATAAAGTAGGTGAAGTAGAGCGGGCTGAAGCCCTGTCGGATTCTAATTTTCGCAATGCGCTGAAATTTTTTGGCGAAAAAGGTGTAATTCTCAAAAAGGTTACCCGGGGTAAAACTCCAACCACCTTCAGCCAGCCCGAAGACGATGAAACCAAAGAATATTTTGGCCAGCAGCTGGCGCGCTTCATGCGGCATTAACACCAGTGAAGGAACGGACGGAATACCATACGGATGTCGCCGCCCTGGCTCACCACCTGAACATCCGCCTGCGGAATGCCTTGGGACCTCAGACCTGGCTGGGCCAGACGAAAGCCGGAACGGAGGTGGTGATTAAATGCGGATCCGGCGCCAAGGAAGAGGTTTACGATTTTTTAATAAAATGTAATTCGCTCTACCCATCATTCCTATATCCCCGAATAATTTCTGCCGAGCCGGGTTTTTATTTGTTATATCATTATATTCCCGGAGATCTCCTTGAAAAGCTGGATTTTGAATCCGAGGAGAATCTGACTGCGGCCTTTGATTTGAGTGGCAGGGTCACGGCGCTCTGTCGCAGTCTAAAGTTGGCGCCGATGTTTCAGAGGCTGCAATCCAAAACGATAACCGGAGAAAACCCGCAAGAGATAAGCAATCAACATCTCTCAATTTTGGGATCTGGTTTCGATTACCGGATGGACGGTTTGGCCATACGCCGTTCCGATGCCGCCCGGAGTTATGCCTGGGCTCAATATATTGTGGATTATTGCGCTTCCGAATGGCCGGAAAGTGATTTCCGAGTGCCGTGGGAAGTGCTGCGGCAACGGGTGGAAACGGTGACTTCGATACATCTGACCATGCAAGGTTCTCATGTGGCTCATACCTGCTTCACACCGGAACATATTTTACTGACCGGTAAAGATCAATGGGGCCTCGTCGGTTGGGAGGTGGCGCCAAGGCCTTACAATTACATGCGCTACCGCTATCTGGCCTGGTGCTTGATCCATACATCCCAGGGGGATATAGAAAAACGCTATCGAAACTTTTTACAAACTATGCCGACAATACATACTGCGGCGGCCAATTCATTGACCTTTGCCTTAAGTTTACTGGAAACCTGGATAGATACCAGGAAAGAAATTAAACGTCGGGCTGAAAAATTGCAGGCAGTCTCCAAGTTCATTGATGAGGCCCTGTCCGTGGCGGAAGAAGATAAGGCGGATTGGCAGGCAAGCTGACAATGGAAAAATTAACTCGATCAAAAAATCCTCAAGGTGATTTCCAAAATTTGACCGAAGCCCTGAATTGGGTGTACGATCTGCAAAAGTTCGGCATCAAATTTGGACTCTCATCAACGGCCAGACTTATGGCGGAACTCGATAATCCGCAGCAGCATTGCCGTTTCCTGCACATTGCCGGAACAAACGGCAAAGGGTCCGTGGCCGCCATGTTGTCTTCAATTTTGACCCTGGCCGGTTATAATGTCGGCTTTTATAGCTCGCCCCATTTAAGCAGCTTTCATGAACGGTTTCGACTCAAAGACCGGGATATCAATGACGGCGAGGTCCTTGCTCTCATCAACCGGGTGAAGCAGGTGGTGGACACCAAGGAATTGCCTACTTTTTTTGAATTCGTCACCGCCATGGCCTTGCTTTATTATGCCCAAAAAAAGGCTGACCCCGTTATTTTGGAGACCGGCATGGGCGGTAGACTGGATGCCACGAATATCGTCACCCCGCTGCTGTCGATAATTACCAACATTGCCATGGACCATCGGGAATATCTCGGCAACTCCATCCGGGCCATAGCGGCGGAAAAGGCGGGAATTGTTAAACCGGGGGTGCCGGTAATTACTTTTGTCCGCCAGCCCAGTGCTGTTCTTCCTATCCAGGCGGCGGCTACCGCCCTGAAAAGTCCGATTTTTTACGGTGGCAAAGACTTCCGGACCATTGGTCAAAGGCAAAGACATTTTCAATATCAAGGTCTGCGGAAAAATCTGACCAGCCTGAGAACCAATCTGGTCGGCCGGCACCAATATCGTAATGCCGCGGTAGCACTGGCCGCAATAGAAGTTTTGCAGGAAAACGGCTTCAAAATAACCGAAGCGGATATTCGACGCGGGATGGAGCAGGTCCGGTGGCCGGGACGCCTGGAAGTAATAAGTTCGCAGCCCCTTATCATGCTGGACGGAGCGCATAATCCCGCAGCCGCAACTACCCTGGCACAGGCTTTAAAACACGACCTGTCTTACCGCCGCCTGATCCTGGTTTTGGGCATCATGGCGGACAAAGATATTGATGGCATTTTAAAGCGGCTGTTACCCCTGGCAGATGCGGTCATTTTTTCTCGGCCACACTATGATCGGGCTGCGACCCCGGAACAATTGCAGATGTTGGCGAAAAATTTATCGCAAGAAAATTATGTCGTTGTTGATCTGAAAGCCGCTGTTGCCAAGGCTCGAGAATTGGCGGGCGCGGAAGATTTGATTGTCATCACCGGGTCGCTGTTTACTATCGGAGAGGCCAGAGAATTCCTGGTGCCGGAATAAAAAGTTCATGGTTAGGTCACGAGAAATCGGCTTGACATCCTGTCGACCAGATGATAAGTTTCACAAATATTTAATAAATTAGCTATAAGGAGAGCTGGCATGCATTTCCAAGATGTGCTCATGACCCTGGAACGTTTCTGGGCCGACCGGGGCTGCATTATCCAGCAACCATATGATATTGAAGTCGGGGCCGGCACGTTCAATCCGGCCACCATGCTGCGGGTTTTGGGGCCGGAGCCTTGGAATGTCGCCTACGTCGAACCTTCCCGCCGCCCGACGGACGGCCGTTACGGTGAAAATCCGAACCGCCTGCAGCATTATTACCAATATCAGGTGATTTTAAAACCCTCGCCGCTCGATATTCAGGATCAATATCTGGACAGCTTAAAAGCTTTGGGTATCGATCCTTTAGCGCATGATATCAGATTCGTTGAGGATGACTGGGAATCTCCCACTCTGGGAGCCTGGGGGTTAGGTTGGGAAGTCTGGCTTGACGGCATGGAAATTACCCAATTCACCTATTTTCAACAGGCCGGTGGTATTGATTTACATCCCATCAGCGTGGAACTAACCTATGGTCCGGAACGGATCTCCATGTATTTACAGGGCATTAATAACGTTTATGATCTGATCTGGACCGACGGCATAAAATATGGCGATATTCATCATCGTAGTGAGGTGGAGTTCTCGACTTATAATTTTGAGCAAGCTGACGTGTCCATGCTGTTTAATCTTTTTGACCAGTATGAAAAAGAGTCCCATCGCATTATTGATCTTGGGTTGGTGTTGCCGGCCTATGATTATTGTTTAAAATGTTCCCATACCTTTAATCTCCTGGATGCCCGCGGCGCCATCAGTGTGGCGGAGCGCAGTCGCCTCATCGGCAGAGTGCGGCATATGGCCCGTCTCTGCGCCGAAGGATATTTAAAGCAGCGGGAATCTATGGGTTTTCCGCTCTTGAAGAAATAGCTTTTAGCTGTCAGCGATCAGCTTTCAGCAAAAACACGTTTGGATTATTGCTTTTTATCTGGTGCATTATAACAATGGTGGCGGCGTCTTATTAGCTTTTCGAGCTGACTGCTGACCGCTGATGATTGAGGACACTATGGCTGCTGATCTCTTGATCGAAATCGGAACTGAGGAAATCCCGGCCAGATTTATACCGCCAGTCTTGGAAGAAATGAAGGCTTCGCTGCAGAAACGCCTGCAACAGGAGCGTCTTGAGTTCGAAGCGGTTAAGACCATGGGCACTCCTCGCCGCCTGGCGCTGATAGCGACGGGAGTGGCAGAGCAACAGGCTGAAAGCACGGCTGAAATTGTTGGCCCACCTCAAGCCGTGGCTTATGATGCCCAGGGCCAGCCGACCAAAGCGGCTGTCGGTTTTGCCCGTTCTCAGGGTGTTGAAGTCGCCGATCTTACTATTGTCAATACGGATAAAGGTCCCTATCTGGCCGTTAAAAAACATGCTGCCGGCCTTCCCGCCAAAGATCGACTGCCGGAGATGTTGCCGGAATGGATCCTGGGCCTGTCGTTTCCGAAGTCCATGCGCTGGGGATCCCTTACTATCACTTTTGCCCGGCCCATTCATTGGATTGTCGCTTTTTTCGGGACTGATGTAATCCCGTTTACAGTTGGCGATATCACTTCCGGAGCCGTCAGTTATGGACATCGTTTTCAGGCTCCGCAAGCCATGACCTTGAATTCCGCCTCGGCCTCTGATTATCTGGAAGCCCTGCGACTGGCATCGGTACTGGTGGACCCTGAAGAGCGCCGGAAAAAGTTAGATCAACAGCTGGAACAGGCATCAAGCTCAGTACAGGGCCGGATGGTTCCTAATCCGGAATTGGTGCAAGAGAATACTTTTTTAGTGGAGCACCCCAATCTGACCCTGGGAACATTTGAAGAACGATTCCTCCAATTGCCGGATGAGGTGCTCATTACCTCAATGCGGGAACATCAGAGATATTTCTCCCTCCGGGATACAAATGGCAAGCTGCTGCCTTATTTTATCGCAGTTAACAATACCCTGGCGCGCGACCCGGTTGTGGTGCAACAGGGCCACGAACGAGTTCTGAGGGCCCGCCTGAGCGATGCCATGTTTTTCTTTCAGGAAGACCGCAAAATAAAACTCGACACCTGGGTGGAAGAATTAAAGGGTGTCGTCTACCACTCCCTGCTTGGCACCTCATACGATAAGATGTCCAGATTCAGGTCCATCGGCACGTATCTGGCAGAACGGCTGTTGCCCGACAAAATTGCTAAAGTATCTCGCGCCGCCACTCTGGCCAAAGCTGATTTGGTCAGCGGCATGGTAGGGGAATTCCCCAGCCTTCAGGGTATCATGGGAAGCGAATATGCCCGTTTAGCCGGAGAAGACCCGGAAGTGGCCGATGCTGTTTTGGCCCATTATCTGCCCCGGCATGCCGGTGACAGGATTCCCGACAATCTGGTGGGCGCCATGGTGGGGATGGCCGATCGCTTCGATAGCATCTGCGGTTGTTTTGGGGTAGGGTTAATTCCTTCTGGTGCTGCTGATCCATATGGCTTGCGGCGTCAGGCCCTGGCAATTATTAATATCCTGTGGGATAAAAAATTTTACCTGGACCTGAGTGGCGCTATTAAGTATTGCCTCGGTTTATTGAAAGACAAGTTGACTGAACCGATAGAGAAAACTCACGACGAAGTTATGGAATTTTTCCGCACCCGGGTACATCATCTCTTAACTGGTGACAATATCAGCGCTGAGGTTGCCGAGGCGGTCTTGACCACTTCATTTACCGATATTGTCGAGTCGATGCAGAAAGCCCAGGCATTGGAAGAGGTTCGGCGAGGTCTGGACTTCCCGGCCCTGGCAGTGGCGTTTAAAAGGGTCATTAATATTTCCCGGGGAGCTCAAGCTTCTGAAGTTAAAACCGAAATGTTCGAGAACCAGTCGGAACATGATCTTTTTGCCGCCACGCAAGCCATGGAAAAAACTGTGGCTGAGGCTTTACCGCGCCGGAACTACGAAGAAGTATTTAAGGCATTGGCATCGTTAAAAACTCCGGTTGATAAATTTTTTGACGAAGTACTGGTGATGACCGATGATCTTAACGTTCGGTCTAACCGGTTGGCGCTGCTGGTCCGCATCAGTCAAACATTTTTACGCTTGGCAGATTTTTCAAGGATTTCCATCTCCTGAAAATAAATAAAAACATTAATGCATGCGATCCCAAGGGGCCAGGAATTTCCTGGCCCTTTTGAATGGCGCCCGGGGATGGTGAAAAGAAAATATCTCGGCAAGAAATTTAGCAATTGATATAATATTTCGATTATATTTCGCTGCAGATGGTAACTGGCCGTCCTTCTGAAATTATCCATTAGAAATATTGGTAGTAGGTAGATAGAGCACTAGAAGACAAACGAAAATTAAAACTGGAAACCGGATAGCTTATGATTAAGTGGTTTAAAAAGAAAAAAAGCAAATCCCAAGTTGATCTTGATAACCATGTCGAGCCGTTTGAAAATCCGGAAGAGGCTATGGCGTCTCCGGAGTCCGAATATGTAGCGACTCCGGAGGCCCAGGAATCTGCTCCAGAGCCGCACGTGGAATTACCCCCCCAGGCCGCGCCTTTTGAATTAGAGGAAAATGGGCGGGCGGACGCAGTCCCGGCTGCACCCGGAGATTTGGCAGGCCTTTCCTCACCTGAAACCGATAGCGCCAAATTCGAAGATGAAGGGGATATTTCGCCGCAAAGACGACCCCTGTTTAAGCGGTTGCGGGAAAGATTGACTCGCACCCGCAAGGTCCTGGGTTCAAACCTGGACCGACTTTTTCTCGGACACCGGGAGATAGACTTAAATCTCCTGGATGAGTTGGAGGAATTGCTTATTACTGCTGATCTGGGGGTGGAAACCAGCCTGGAGCTTATCGAACGAACCCGGGACAAAGTCAGGCGCCGTGAATTAACCATGCCGGATCGGCTGAAGGCACATCTCAAAAATGAAATGTTGGACCTTTTGACCCAGGTGAGGGAGGTCGAAACAGGTTGATACGGTTAAACCACGTGTTGTCATGGTCATTGGGGTCAATGGTGTCGGCAAAACCACGACTATAGCTAAACTGGCGCATTATGACCGGCAGCAGGGCAAAGAAGTGCTTCTGGTGGCGGCAGACACGTTTCGAGCGGCAGCGGTGGAACAGTTGGAGATTTGGGGCAAGCGGGTCGGGGTCCCGGTGATCAAACAAAAAACCGGCTCAGACCCTGCAGCCGTTGTCTTCGATGGCTTGAGTGCAGCTTTATCCCGGGGAGTTGATACAGTATATATTGATACTGCCGGGCGTCTGCATACTAAAGTAAACCTCATGGAAGAATTAAAGAAAGTCAGACGGACGGCCGACAAACAGATCACCGGAGCGCCGCACGAAGTTTTGCTGGTTTTAGATGCTACAACCGGCCAGAATGCCATCAACCAGGCCCGCCTTTTCCATGAGGCCATCGGCATCACCGGTATCGTCATGACTAAATTGGATGGCACCGCCAAGGGCGGGGTAGCCATCGGCGTCGTTAAGGAAACCGGATTGCCTTTAAAATTTATCGGGGTCGGGGAGCAGATGGACGATTTACGGCCATTTGATCCGGAGGCATATCTCGAAGCAATTCTTTGATATTTGGGCTGATTTTAATTCTCAATCTAAAGCGAACAAAATGACGGTGAAAATTAATCATTTGGAGCAGCAATCTGGCATCAGTCACTTCTGTTATTACTGGCTGCCGCCATTACTTCTTACTGCCGGAATCATTATCATGGCGGGAGAATCTCGGCTCTGTTGCCAAATTTAACTTGCCGATATCTATTTTAAAATTTTTGCTGCCCTCATGGTCAATGAAGGAAATACATATACTTTACTTAAAGTTGAGAAAGGTTGGCCATTTTATGGCATACGCGGTTTTATGTATGGCCTATGTGAGGGCCTGGTACTGGCATCTGCACATGAGCCGCATGAAAGCAATTATGTTGGCCCTGGCAATCTGTTTATTGGTTTCGGCCGGTGACGAGACGCGGCAGGCATTTCATGAGTCCCGAACCGGCTGCCCTCAGGACGTTGCTCTGGATATGAGCGGCGCTTTAACTGCAGCTATAGTCCTTTTCCCGTTATTGCAGAAGGAAGACCAACGGGAATAGATCAATTTTACCTCTTAACATGGTATGATTCCCAATAATTGCCTTTTATATTCCTAAGTCAATGCAACTAATCCAGGTTATCGAATAATCACGGAGCCTTTCAAAGCTCCCTTGAAAATACTTGAACCTGACTTATAATTAGCCTATGAAAAAATTAATGATTTTTATGGCAGTATGCTGTTCTTTGGTAATTTGGGGTGCAGATGCGGCCCAAAGCCAGGAAAGCGGTTTGTTTTCCAGAGTCCAGGAGTACAAACTGGAGAATGGCTTAACCGTTCTCCTGATGCCCGAGACACGTGCTCCCATTATCAGCGTACAAATCTGGTATCGGGTCGGTTCCCGCAACGAAATTTTGGGAAAAACCGGTCTTTCCCATCTCCTGGAGCATTTAATGTTTCGGGGGACGGAAAAATATGGTCCGAAGCAATTCTCCCTTTTGATAAAGCAGGGTGGCGGCGATAACAACGCCTTCACTTCCAAAGATTATACCGCATATTTCGAAACAGGTCCCAAAACCAATTTCAGGCTGTTCCTGGAATTGGAAGCAGATCGCATGCGCAATCTTAAAAAAAATGAAGAACTGTTTCTGACGGAACGAAAAGTGGTGGTGGAGGAACGCCGGATGCGGACCGATGATGATCCGGTAAATTCTTTATACGAGGAGACGGTATCCACGGCTTTCAAAGCGCATCCATATCAGTGGCCCATAGTCGGCTGGATGCATGACCTGGAAAATATCACCCTGCGGGAGGCTGTTGATTACTACAACACATATTACCAGCCCAATAATGCCACCCTGGTGGTGGTTGGAGATCTAGACCCGCAGTCTGCCCTTACTGAAATTCAAGACACTTTTGGAAAAATTCCCAGGGGACCCGAGCCTCCGCCATTTTTGCCGCTGGAACCGCCTCAACAGGGCGAGCGCCGCACGGAATTGCATCGGGAGGCCCAGTTGCCGGCAATTTTTATGGCCTATCATACTCCTGATTTAAATGATCAGGATGCCTTTCCCTTACAGGTTCTCTCTCTCATCCTGTCCCAGGGGCGCAGTTCCCGACTCTATCAACATCTGGTTTATGAGGCCAAATTGGCCCTGGATGCGGGAGCGGATTATGATTTTGCCACTGCCAACCCTTCCCTTTTTGTTTTTTATGCGCAACCGCTTCCCGGTAAAGCCATGAATACCATCGAGCAGGCCATTGATGCTGAAATCGAGAAAATAAAATCTCAACCTGTCAGCGAGAAAGAGTTAACCAAGGCCAAAAATCAAACTGAAGCAGCTTTTATCATGAGTCAAGATTCCCTCTTTTATCGGGGCATGCTTTTAGGACGTTACCAAACAATTGGCAGTTGGAAAAAATTAAATGAAATTGTCCCGGGAATTCGAGCGGTTACTGCCGAAGATGTGAAGCGGGTGGCTCAAAAATATTTGGTTAAAGCCAACCGTACCGTGGGCATCCTCAATCCCATAAAAACGAGCCGCCCCACAATGGAAAGGTTTACGCCGCATGGTCAAATCAGGTAATAAATTTTTTAGTTTTCTAGTTATCTTATTATTCTCAACCTGTTATATAAATTATGCCTCGGCTGATGATAAGGTGCTGGGTCAGCGATACCAACTGCCAAACGGGTTAATCTGGTTATTTTCCCAACAACCTGAACTTCCCATGGTGACAGTAAATCTGACGGTAAAAGCCGGCGCCTTATTTGATCCTCCCCAAAAAGCCGGCCTGGCAAATCTGACGGCGACCTTATTGCGGTATGGCACCAAAACTCGTACAGCCCAACAGATCGCCGAAAGCATGGACTTTTTAGGAGCCAGTTTTACTACCGGGGGCGATCGGGATATCGCCAATATAAAATTGACGGTTCTCAAAAAGGATCTGGCGGAAAGTTTAAAAATATTTCAGGATGTCCTTCTCAATCCCACCTTCTCTAATAAGGAACTTCAGCCCCTGGTACAGCGGTTGAAAGGCACTCTCAAGAGTCAGGAGGATGAACCGGGTATTGTCGCCGACCGGGCCTTTCGAAGGATTGTCTATGGCGATTATCCGTATGGTTTTCCGGAAATAGGCACCGCGGCAACTTTGATGAAAATTAATGCCAACGATCTTCTCACGTTCCATCGGCAATATTATCGCCCCAATAATGCCATTCTCACTATAGTCGGTGATCTAACTCAGGCCGAGGCCCAAAAAATGGTGGAAACCTTTTTCGGAGGTTGGGAAGCAGGTGAATTGCCGCCCCCGCCGCCCCCGCCCTCCCCTCGCCTTACCAAACCAACTGTAGTTAAAATTGATAAAGATATTACTCAAGCCAATATTATTCTTGGCCAAATCGGCATCAAACGGACTGATCCCGATTTCTACGCTTTTCAACTGATGAATTATATTTTGGGAGGTGGTGGGTTTGAGTCCCGGCTGATGGATAACATCCGAGACAACCTTGGATTAGTATATAATGTGCACAGCAGTTTTGGACCCGGTCTGGAATCCGGGCCCTTTGACATCGGTTTGGAAACCAAAAATTCTACCGGTGGCCAGGCAGTTACCGAGGCTCTCAAAGAATTGGACCGCATCCGGCAAGATCTGGTAAAGGACAAAGAATTGACCGATGCCAAATCTTATCTCATAGGCAGCCTGCCCATGAAAATGGATTCCAACGCCAAGCGGGCGGCCCTGTTGGGATACGTTGAGCTGTATGGTTTAGGACTTGATTATCCCTGGAAATATCCGGAGATAATAAATAACATAACTCGAGATGATATTCTCAACGTGGCGAGAAAATATCTGGATCCTGATAAATATGCCCTTGTGGTGGTAGGAAAACAGCAGGATATTCATTTAAACTTACCCAGCCAATGGCAGGAACAAACGATTAACCCATCAAAGGGAGAACCTGTTCAATGATAAAAAAATCTATTTCGCTTTTTCTCTTGCCCCTGCTGATGCTGGGCATCAGCCTGGCAACTTTGCCTGTACAGGCCGCCGATCAAACCGCCCCGACAACTTTAGCACCGGAAACCTTCTCCGGGCTGGCAAAAAAGATTTCGGCGGCCGTAGTCAATATCAGCACCGAAAAAGTTATGAAACGGCCGAGCATGAAGAAAATTCCCGGTATGCCCGGCGGCCAGGGTCCTGGCGGCCAGGGCCATCCATCACCTTTCGGGCCCGAAGATCCTTTCAAAGATTTCTTTGAAAGATTTTTCGGGGGTGAAATGCCAAAAGAATTTAAGAGCCGCAGTTTAGGTTCCGGATTTATCTTTGATCCGGATGGCTATATTATCACCAACAATCATGTGGTTGAGGGAGCTGATAAGATAAAGGTCAAATTAATTGATGGCAGAGAATTCAAGGCAACCATCAAAGGCCGGGATCCGATGACGGATCTGGCTTTGATCAAGATCGAATCTGCCCATCATGATCTACCGGTTTTGGCTTTGGGCGATTCAGATGCCATGCAGGTTGGCGACTGGGTCCTGGCCGTGGGTAATCCCTTCGGCTTAACCCATACAGTCACCCAGGGTATTATCAGCGCCAAAGGCAGAGTGATCGGCGCCGGGCCGTACGACGATTTTCTTCAGACCGATGCCTCCATTAATCCCGGCAATAGCGGTGGTCCTTTAGTTAATTTGAAAGGCGAGGTCGTAGGCATCAATAGCGCCATCGTGGCCACGGGCCAGGGCATCGGCTTTGCCATCCCCAGCAGTATGGCCAAAAGCATTATTCCACAGATCAAGGAAAAGGGTTCGGTAGTCAGAGGCATGCTGGGCGTGCAGATTCAGATGGTCACACCTGAGTTGGCTAAATCCTTCGGCTTAAAAGAGCCCCTGGGCGCTTTGGTGGCGGAAGTCAATCCGAGCAGTCCGGCGGCCAAAGTGGGGATCCAGCGTGGCGATATCATTGTGGAATTTAACGGCACCGCCATAAAAGAAATGCATGAACTGCCTCGTTTAGTCGCAGCCACCGCCCCGGGGAAAACTGCGACGTTAAAAATACTGCGCAACGGTAAGGAACAAAATGTTACCGTTACCGTGGCCGAATTGAAACCGGAGATGATGTCTCGTGCCATGGGGACCGAAGAAGGCGAATCCGAAAAATCCTCTTTGGGGATGACAGTTCAGGAGTTGACCCCCCAAATCGCCCGTAGTCTGCAAATAAAAGAGACTTCCGGGGTTATCGTCGTGCAGGTGGAGCAAGGCAGCCCGGCCAGTGACGCCGGCATTCGTCCAGGCGATATCATTGAGGAAATTAATAGCATTCCGGTTAAAAGTTTGAAAGATTACCATACCCAAATAGCCAACCAGAAGCCCGGCAGCTCCATAAGATTTTTGATGAAACGCCAGGGCAAAACCATGTTTGTGGTGGTGGAAGTGCCGGAAAAAGAGAAATAACCACCATAACTGCATGTTATCAAAGCGAAAGGGCGGGTGTAAACCCGCCCTTTCTTATTTTTTACATCGTTTTTAATTTAAATTTTCGATATTTCGCTGAAATTTCGACTCTCCGGCACGGTCCCGGATAACCGTTTCCCAGCACAATGTTGAACAAGATCTTCCATTTCCATCCTCAATATGTCATCTGTTTTCAATGAATTTCGTCATTAATATGCATTTTCATTATTGCGGCAGATACCGCCGCACGCCGATGAGGGAGCGTTTCCAGCAGTCGGCGTTGATGTTGCTGACGGTGACGCCGTGCTGGCTGGCCGTGGAATGGATGAAGCGGCCGTTGCCGATGTAGATGCCCACGTGGCAGGGTTGCTCCACTTTGGGAAATGCCCCTGACAAGATGCTGGCCGTGGCGTAGGAGTATTTGCTGTAGCAGTAGTTGTTGAAGAACACCAGGTCCCCGTAGCGCAGGTCCTCCGGGGAAACTTTTTTCCCTTGCTGATACTGAAGTTCTGAACTGCGGGGTATTGGTATGCCGGCCCGTTCATAAGCCTTCATCACAAAGCCGGAGCAATCCAGGCCATCTTTTGAGGTGCCGCCGTATTTATAATCGGTCCCCATGTAGTGACGGATGGCATCCCGGAGGCGCTGATCCGAAGGTGCGCTCGGGGCCTCTTCCACCGGGGGTTTGGCAATTACCGGGGGTGGCGCCTTGGCGCGCTTGCCGGCGCAACCCGCCAGCATTACTGTCAACAAAACGACCAGGCACCAGAAACCCAGACTAGGAAACTGCGGAACCCGGGATAACCTCTTTTTCGGGACTGATAAGAAAGAGACGACCATCACTTTTGGCTGCCAGGACCATTCCATGTGATTCGACTCCCATGAGTTTAGCCGGTTTTAAGTTTGCCACCACAATTACCTGTTTGCCGATAAGATCGCCAGGCTCATAGTGCTGGGCAATCCCCGCCACCACCTGGCGCGGTTCCCCAACATCAATAACCAATTTTAACAGCTTATCCGATTTCGCAATCTTTTCGGCGCTCATGACTGTGCCGATGCGCAAATCCACCTGTTGAAATGTCGACAGGTCAATCTGCGGTTTCACCGGCGCGGCTGCGGGAGCTTTACTCGTTTCCGGCTCCGTCTTCATTTCCACCGGCTCCAGGCGAGGAAACAACGGCTCTCCCTTGGCCAACTTGTTGCCGGCAGCTAATTGCCCCCAGCTAAGTTGCGGCAGAGTTTGCTTTTCCCAGGCTGCCGGCGGCAGTCCTAATTGGGCCATCATTTTCGGGGCGCTGTCCGGCATCACCGGCAGCAACAGAAAAGCAACCCACCTGAGAGCTTCCAGTATGGTATATAAGACCGTGTCGAGACGGTCCTGATCTTGATTTTTAAACAGGGTCCAGGGTTCGTTGACCACGATATACCGATTGACTTCCCCGATAAATTCCCACAACCGCATGAGAGCCTTGTGAAATTCCAAATCCGGCAGGAAGTGGATAAAATCCTCCTTCACCGCCCGGGCCATTTCCTGGAGCGCGGCTTCCCGGGGACCTGACTGCCCGGCCGTCGGCGTCACCCCCTGGCAATATTTAAATACCATGGCCAGACTGCGGGAAAAAAGGTTGCCTAAGTCATTGGCTAAATCTGAATTTATCCGGCCGATGAGAGCTTCTTCGTTGAAGGCGGCATCCAGGCCGTAGACCATTTCCCGCAAAAAGAAATAGCGGACCTGATCTTTGCCGTATTGGTTGATGAGGCGACCTGGTTCTACCACATTCCCCAGACTTTTTGACATCTTACCATGGCCGATCTGCCAATAGCCGTGGACATTAAGGTGCTGATACGGCGGCAAACCGGCAGCCTGTAAGATAGTCGGCCAATAGATGCCATGGGGTTTTAAAATATCCTTGGCGATCAGATGCTGGCAGACGGGCCAGAATTTCTTAAAGGCCGGGGAATCGGGATAGCCGACGCCGGTCAGGTAATTTATCAGGGCATCAAACCAGACATAGGTGACATAATTTTCATCAAACGGCAAAGTAATGCCCCAGGGAACTCTCGCTTTGGGCCTGGAGATACACAGGTCTTCCAGGGGGTCTTTTAAAAAAGACAGCACTTCATTACGATAGCGCTCAGGACGGATAAACTCCGGGTATTTTTCAATATGGTCAATGAGCCAATCCTGATAGCGGCTCATCCGGAAGAAGTAGTTGCCTTCTTTGACGTAGGTTGGTTCAACCAGGTGATCCGGGCATTTGCCGTCCACCAGTTCCCTTTCCAGGACAAAACGCTCGCAGCCATAACAATAGTAGCCGGCATACTCGCTAAAATATATTTCGTCGTTCGCATAGACCTGCTGCAAGATAGCCTGGACAACCTGAATATGACTGGCATCAGTGGTGCGAATGTAATTATCGTAACTTATCTGGAGCTGATCCCAGGTATTCCGGAATTTGCCGCTGATTTGATCGACATAGTCTTTAACCTGCATACCTCTGGCAGTGGCCGCTTCCACCACTTTTTCCCCGTGTTCATCAGTTCCGGTCTGGAAAAAGGTATCAACCCCCATGAGGCGGGCAAAACGGGCCAGGGTGTCGGCAACAATGGTGGTGTAGGCATGGCCGATATGTGGTTCGGCATTGACGTAGTAAATCGGGGTGGTGATGTAGAGGGGTGAGATCTGCTTGTCCATCAAATTTACCTTTGATTTTTTTGACAGCTATTTCGAGAGGCAGTCAGCATTCAGCTATTAGTGAACTAGAGATAATGATTATTGAGGGATTATATCATTGTCCCAAAAAAATTAGATGATTTTTTCCTGCCACCACTTCAAAAAATCTTCATGGCGGCTGTCCGGATTCAAGCCCGGGCAGGCTTCTTTCGCGGCTGCCAATTCATTTTCATGCAGCAGGATAGCCGGCAGAAATGGCCAATCCCGACAAATCCTCGGCTTCACCGGATGGATGGTGCAGCGGCCATGTTCATTGAAGATACAGCCATTTCCGGGTTTGTTTTTCACTGCCAGACCTGACGGCGTCAGTTCGAGGAAGTCTTTTCTGAGTTCCACCACCGATATGTGTAAGTATTGGGCAATGAGATCAATTTCAACGGGATTTGGGAAAATGCCGCCCTGGCCCTGGCAGCACTCACCGCACTGTTGACATTGGAATACAGCTTGAATTTGTTCAGGTGCGGACATGGAAGTTCTACCTAATTCAGTGAAAATGTTTTCAACCAAGATATATAGCTATTCTCAAAAGTAACTTTCGTTTTCGGTGGACTCAAGATGGCGGGCGCGGCCCGCCCTATAATGAACTTCTCTTTTTGTTTGGTTAGAATCCCAGCGGTCATGGCCGCCGTTAACATGAAAGCTTCCCGATGAAAAAAACTTTCGAGAACCACTATAGTTTATAAAATAAAGGTGTTACCCGGAAACTGGAAACCGTATTTTACCAGCTTTCCGCCATGGCATCAATTTCGTCTTTCAAGGCGCGGGTCATGAGGGTCTTGACAGCCACTACGGGGGATTGTGCTTCATAGAGGGTCCGATACACCTGCTCTACTATAGGCATTTCGACCCCCAGTTTTTGTGCCAGGAAGTGGGTCGCGGCAGCAGTTTTGACACCCTCGGCCACCATTTTCATGCTTGCCAGAATATCGGCTAATTTTTTACCGGAACCTAATTGGACACCCAGTCGGTAATTCCTTGATTGTGGGCTGGTGCAGGTGAGGACGAGATCTCCCAACCCGGCCAGACCGGCCAAAGTCATGGGATTGGCTCCCAGTCTGCCGCCCAGGCGGATGATTTCAGCCAGCCCCCGGGTGATAAGTGCGGCTCGGGGATTGGCGCCCAATCCCAGGCCCTCTAAAATCCCTGCCCCCACGGCCATGACGTTTTTTAAAGCACCTCCCAATTCAACGCCGGTGACATCAAAGGTGGTATAGACGCGAAAGGCGGGAGAAGAAAAAAGCTGCTGGGCGGCCTTGGCCGCGGCCCGTTGCCGACTGGCCACGGTAACCACTGTGGGTTGGCCTTGAGCCACTTCGGCGGCAAAACTGGGGCCTGATAATATGGCATAGGTGCATTCCGGCCCTGAAACTTCCCGCACTACCCCTTCCATGGTCAGGAGAGTTTCATTTTCGATTCCCTTGGTGGCGCCGACAATAAGGCACTCTGTAAGATTCTCCGAAGATAAACAGCTCAATACCTGCCGGAAGACATGCGACGGGACTGCCATGACGATAAAATCAGCTCCCTTAACCGCTTCCTGGGCGCCTCCCCAATAACTGATATTCCGGGATAATTTCACCTTGGGCAGAAAAAAAGTGTTTTCATGCTGCTCCTGAAGGATTTTTAGGAGTTCAGGTTCATAAACCCATAAGCGCACTTGATGGCCCTGCTTCCCCAGATGATGCGCCAGTGCAGTGCCCCAACTACCGGCACCGATAACGGCTACCTGTTGTTTGCCCTCCGGGGATGATATTTCAGTCTCCTTCATCGCCCTTTTCCGCCAGTCGGGCTACACTGACCACCCGTTCCTCAGGTTCCGTATCAATCAATGTTACCCCTTGGGTCACTCTGCCGATGAGGGA
Organism: uncultured delta proteobacterium; assembly: GCA_963789385.1. Taxonomy (GTDB): domain Bacteria; phylum Desulfobacterota; class Desulfobaccia; order Desulfobaccales; family Desulfobaccaceae; genus Desulfobacca. Next base: position 54,421 of record CAWBKT010000045.1, read on the forward strand.
AATACCGGCCACGGGCAAACGGATAATTTTCCCCCGATCGGTAATCAGCATGACTTCATCATCTTCGGTAACTTGCAGGATGGCCACCACCGGGCCGTTGCGATCGGTAATCCGTAAAGCCAGGAGACCGAGACCGCCGCGGCGCTGCAGGCGATACTCTTCGTGCCGGGTGCGTTTGCCAAAACCATTGGCAGTTACCGTGAGAATGGCTCCTTCCTCGGTGGGGATTTCCATACCCACGATGACATCGTCTGCCGCCACGTTCATACCTTTGACGCCCCGGGCGGCACGCCCCATATCCCTGACATCCCCTTCGGCAAATCGGATAATTTTACCCTGGCTGGTGCCCAAAAAAACCTCCCGGGTGCCGTCAGTCAAGGCAACGCTTACCAGTTCATCCCCTTCATCCAAAGTACAGGCGATGAGACCGCCGGCGCGGGGCCGGCTGAAGTTCATTAATTCCGTCTTTTTTACAATGCCCCGTTTGGTAGCCATGATGAGGTAATGCTCCGGGACAAATTCACGGACCGGCAAAATCGTGGTCAGTTTCTCCTGAGGTCCGAAATTAAGGAGATTAACAATGGCCTTGCCACGGGCATTGGGACTGGCTAAAGGTATCTCATGCACCTTTAACCAATAGATTCGACCCAGATTGCTGAAAATAAGAAAATAGCTATGTGTGGAGGCGATGTAGAGCTGGGAAACAAAATCATCTTCCTTAATGGACATACCTGTCCGGCCTTTGCCGCCCCGGCGCTGGGAACGGTATAAGGAAGAAGGATTACGTTTGATATAGCCCTGATGCGAAACAGTGACCACCATTTCTTCATCCGGAATCAGATCCTCCAGGGTCAGGTCGGGGGCTTCAGCAACAATTTCAGTGCGCCGTTTGTCGCCGAAACGATCCCGCAAATCTACCAGGTCTTCCTCGATGATTTTTAATACCAGAGCTTCATTGGCCAGAATTTCTTTAAAACGGGTTATGGCAGCTAATAACTGTTCGTATTCGTCAATAATCTTTTGGCGTTCTAATCCGGTCAGCCTCTGCAGCCGCATATCGAGAATGGCCTGGGCCTGAACTTCAGTCAGCTCGTAGTTCTCCACCAGTTGACTGCGAGCGCCGGCCGGGTTGGCCGCACCCCGAATTAAGGCAATTATTTCATCTAAATGGTCCAGGGCGATTTTAAGTCCGGCCAAAATATGAGCCCGCTCTTCAGCCTTGCGCAATTCATAGCGGGTACGCCGGACAATGACTTCCTTCCGGTGTTTGATGAATTCCTGGAGTAAACTTTTAAGAGTCAGGATCTCCGGGCGGTTATTGACAATGGCCACCAGATTGATCCCATAGGTTATCTGCATATGGGTATGGGCAAAAAGCTGGTTCAGGATAGTCTGGGCAATTTCATCCTTGCGCAACTGAATGACCACCCGCATCCCTTCCCGATCCGACTCATCTCTGATATCAGAAATACCCTCTATCTTTTTTTCCTTCACCAGCTCAACGATGCGTTCAATGAGCTTGGCTTTATTCACCTGATAGGGTAGTTCGCTGATTATAATGTACTCTCGCCCACCCCTGGTTTCATTGAACGTCCGGGCGCGTAAACGGATAAGTCCCTTGCCGGTGCGATAGGCCTCGTTAATACCTTCGGCGCCATAAATAAAACCGGCAGTGGGAAAGTCCGGTCCCGGCAGAATGGTCATCAGCTCATCCAGGGTGATGTCAGGGTTCTGAATAAGAGCCAGCAGCGCTTCACACACCTCAGTGAGATTATGCGGCGGAATATTCGTGGCCATGCCCACGGCAATGCCGGAGGAGCCATTGATCAACAGGTTCGGCACCCTGGCCGGCAATACCAGGGGCTCCTGCATGGAGCCGTCATAATTCGCGACGAAATCAACGGTTTCTTTGTCTAAATCCTGAAGGAGTTCGGCGGCTACGCGGGTCATACGAATTTCGGTATACCGCATGGCCGCCGGGGAGTCGCCGTCAATGGAGCCAAAGTTCCCCTGGCCGTCCACTAATGGATAGCGCAGAGAAAACCCCTGGGCCATGCGCACAATGGCATCATAGACTGCGGTATCGCCATGAGGATGGTATTTACCGATGACATCGCCGACAATGCGCGCTGATTTCTTGTAAGGCTTGTTATAATCATTCCCGGTTTCGGACATGGCAAATAAAATCCGGCGGTGCACCGGTTTTAAGCCATCCCTGACATCGGGCAGGGCCCGGCCGATAATGACCGATAAGGCATACTCCAGATAAGACTTGCGGATTTCGTCTTCGATATTAACGTGTACTACACGGGAATCAATGGGATCGAATAAATTTCTCATATTTTTATTATTTCGCGTTCAGCTGTCAGCTTCTTTTAAGGTGCCATTTTGGTCACAAAAACAAATTTCCCGCCTTGCACCTTTAAGATATTCACTTCTTTGACGGGGTTATTATCCGGGCCCATGGTAATGCTGCCTGAAACACCGGGAAAATCTTTGGTCTGACCTAAAGCCTCTCGTATTTTTGGCCCCTCGGTGCTTTGGGCCCGCTCCAGGGCGCTCATCAGCAGCAGATAACAATCACCGCCCAAGGCGGCAAAGGCGTCTATTTCCCGTTTGGTATCGGCCTCGTAAGCTTTAATAAAATCCAGAGCTAAGGGAGTGTTAACGGCTTCTCGATGAAAATGGGCCGTCAGATACATACCTTCCACGGCCGGGCCTCCAATTTTAATAAGATCTGTCACCTGGGCGCCATCCCCGGTGAGGATTGGCACATTGAGACCGAGTTCCTGCATCTGCCGGGCCAGCAGGGCATCTTCAGCATAATAATTCGGGGCATAGATAATGTCTGGCGCCAACGGCTTGAGAGAGGAAATTTGAGCCGAAAAATCTTGATCCCCGGTCTGAATATAGGTGGTCGCGATAACCTGACCTCCCTGCTCTTTGAATTCCCGCATAAAAAAATTGGCCAGGCCGACGCAATAATCCTGACCCTGGTCAATGATGACTGCGGCTTTCCGGGCCTTTAAATTCTCCCTGGCAAAGCGGGCGGCGGCTTTCCCTTGCCTGGTATCCACAAAACACGCTCGGAAAGCATATTGGCGATTTTGCGTGACTAAAGGATTAGTGGCCGTCGGGGTAATATTAGGGATCGAAAAGCGTTCGGCAATCGGAGCCCCGGCCAGGGTATCGCCACTGATGACCTCACCGATAATGGCCTTTACTTTATCTTTTTCGATCAGGCGACTCACGGCGTTGGCAGCTTCAATCTTATCACTTTTGGTGTCCAACAAGATAAGCTTGACTTTTTGCCCCAAAACTTCAGGTTTAAGACGGTGAGCAATTTCAATACCTTTCCAGGCAACCTGGCCCATGGCCGCGGCTGACCCGGTCATGGGGATATAACAGCCGATGCTGATATCCTGAGCCGACGCCGAGGCAAATGAAAGGAATACCGAGAGTATTCCAAGAATTTTAAGCCAATGATTCATAAAATTATTTTTTGCAGCCTTTATCGCAAGGCACGATAAGTAAATTAACTAAATCCATTTTTTGACTCTAAAATAAATAAGCATGATGATAGTCACCGTGGCCATTAATCCCAGGGCAAAAGGGTAGCCGTAGACCCAGTTCAACTCCGGCATATTCCAGGGTGACATATCGGTCTTGAAATTCATGCCGTAAACTCCGGCGATAAAAGTCAAAGGCATGAAGATGGTGGCAATTATCGTCAGGACCTTCATGACCTCGTTGATGCGATTGTTAATGCTGGACAGGTAGATATCGAAGAGACTGGAGGCAATGTCCCGGTAGTTTTCCAAAAGGTCGATGACCTGAAAGGCATGATCATGGCAGTCCCGCAAATAGATCCTGGTATGCTCCTGGATTAAACCTTCCTGGTCAAGTAAATTATTAATTGATTCACGAATTTGCCATAATAATCGGCGCCCGCGCAACATCTGGCGGCGTAGTTTTTGCAGTTCGATCGTCAGCTTGCCATCCGGCTGGGATATCAAGCGGTCCTCCAGGTCTTCAATCTTTTCCCCGAAATCTTCCACCAGCGGGAACCAGGCATCTACTAAAAAATCGATCATGGCATAGGCTAAATAATCCGGGCCTTGGGTGCGAATCTGCCCCGAACCGTGCCGCAGCCGTTCCCGCAGGATGGAAAAATGGTCAGTGTGGGTCTCCTGGATGCTAAAGAGATAATCCTGCCCCAGAAACAGACTGATCTGCTCATCATTGTCTTCCACCAAATCGGTGACTAAGCGATTGACAATAAAAAGATAATTGGCATAGTCATCAACTTTGACGGGAGCCCGGCCCTCCACAACATCTTCCAGGGAGAGAGGGTGGAAACAACCTAAACAGGCGCTCAGCTCTTCCAACAGATTAAGATCCTGCAGGCCTTCCAGATGCACCCATTTAACTCCCGGTCGCTCCTTAATTTCTTTGACGTCCGCCAAAGTCGCATCAATTTTTTCATCCAGACTTGTGGAATCATACCTGATTAATCGTAGACGAGAGGGATAGGTAACCTGCCCTGGGCGGTGCTCCAGGATTCCGGGAGAGCTTCCAGGTGGTGGGCAATTTTCCAAGGCCATAATTGTCTTTTGTATTCCTGTCCGGCTCGCTGCTGGGAATATCGGAAAGTTGATGCCTTTAATTATTTATCATATTATTATCGCTTGTATTTGTTTAATTAACAAGATTATAATGCACTAGATTGGCCCTGAGCCTTATCAGCCGATTGCTGTTGCATCCCTGAAACCGTGAGCCGTGAACAGTGAGCCGAAAAGATTGGAGCGATCAACAGGCCCATTTTGGTTTTCATACTTTGTGGTGATTTTTAAACATGATGACTTGTATGAAAACAGGCTATAGGCAAGAGGCTATGGGCTATAGGTAACTCAGGGACATCTGCCTGTTTTTATGCTTCGTTGGGATTTTTAAACATGGTGACTTGTAGTTACCCCGGAGGAGGCGCTTTATGGAATTAAAAATTGTCGATTTGCTGATTCCCGAGGGGGCCAACCTCATATTAGGCCATGCCCATTTTATTAAAACTGTAGAAGATTTATATGAAATTATCATAACTTCCGGCTTGGGGGTGGAATTCGGCCTGGCCTTTAATGAGGCTTCGGGAGAATGCCTGATTCGAGTCGAAGGCAATGATAAAGAATTAACGGCAGCGGCTGTCGAAAATGCCCAGAAAATTGCCGCCGGCCATACCTTTAATATTTTGCTGCGTCGGGCCTTTCCCATTAATATGCTTAATGCCATAAAAATGTGTCAGGAAGTCTGCACCATTCACTGTGCTACGGCCAATCCGGCACAGGCAATTTTGGCTGAAACGGAACTGGGCCGGGGTATTTTGGGGGTGATAGACGGTTTCCCCCCCAAAGGCGTGGAGCAAGAGGCCGGCAGAGCCTGGCGCTACGAAATTTTCCGCAAGTTGAGCTATAAACGTTAATAGCGAAATTGGGGAGGCCTCAGAGTCTTGATTGCTTCGCATCCGGCATTATTTCAGGGAAAATTAATTACGGCACTGCTACTCTGACCGGCGAGCTTCGAAAATGGGACTTTTTTCCACCACTGTGGTAGTGCCGTCATCTGCGGCATACTAAGATCCGGGAATGGTGAACACGCCATGACCGGCTCATCGGCTTTGACGGCAGTTATCCTGGCGGCTGGTTTTGGCACCAGGCTCAGACCTTTAAGTTACCGGGTTCCCAAGCCTCTATTCCCCATTTTAAACCGCCCCCTTTTAGGGCTTATCCTATCCCAACTTGAAAATGCCGGATTTAAACGGGTTGCTGTGAATACTCATCATCTGGCGGCTGATATCAAGCTTTATGTAGAAACTCAAAATCAGTGGAATTTGGAAATATTTTTAAGTTTTGAAGCGGAAATTTTAGGGACTGGCGGCGGCTTGCGCCATATGGCGGATTTTATCGGTGATTCGCCATTTTTGGTTATTAATGGAGATATACTGACGGATTTAAATTTCGCCGAAGTATATCACCAACACCGACAGCCCGCCCTCGCCACCATGATGTTACATGATTACCCGAGATTCAATAATGTCTGGCTGGCTGAAGATGGACAGGTGTCTGCCTTTGGCGTGCCCCCGGCCGGACCGAGGCGATCGGCTCCTCTGGCTTTTACCGGTATCCAGGTAGTTTCGCCCCGCATCTTCGACCTGATTCCGCCCAAAATCTATGTCAATATCATTGATACCTATCGACAGGCCATATCTGCCGGAGAACCGGTGGCGGCCGCAGTCAAACAAGGATTTTATTGGCAGGACATCGGCACTCCCCAGGATTATTTAGAAATTCACCATCGTCTGTTGAATAAAGAATTGCCTGCTTTTAAAGCCTTTTATCCACAAATCACCGATCCTTTTTTAGGCGAACGACGTATCATTGGGAGTCGGTTCCCACATGGCCGGCGGAGTTTGTTTGGGCCCGGGTGTACAGGTCGGCGCCGATGTCTATTTAAAAAATACCGTTATCTGGTCTAATGCCGTGATTGATCCCGGGGTCAGTTTGGAAGGGTGTGTGGTGGGCCAGGGTGTGCATGTGAGAGAATCAGCCAGGGGAGGGATTTTCCAGACATGATCATCAATTGTTTCGGGGCACGCGGCTCCATACCGGTATCAGGTCAGGAATATATGCAATATGGCGGTGATACGGCCTGTTTGGAAATCCGCAGCCAAAATGATGCTATAATTATTATTGATGCCGGTTCCGGAATTCGAAGATTGGGTAATAAACTCATGGCGGAAAATCGTTTTGAATATACCCTGTTCATTACTCATTCCCATTGGGACCACATTCTGGGGTTTCCTTTTTTTAAACCGATTTATGACAAGAGAACCAGGATCAGCATTCGAGGTTGCACCGAGGCCCAGGGCGATATAAAAAAATTACTTTCCCGTACCATGAGCACCCCCTTTTTTCCGGTGCCCTTCAGTAAGCTTGGAGGCTGCCTTCGACTACGAAGATGATTGTACGTTGGGCTATCAGGTGGATTCCATCGAGATTTTGCCGATAAAATTGAATCATCCCAACGGCGGCCAGGGCTATAAATTCATGGAAAACGGTAAGACATTTGTTTTTTTAACTGATAATGAACTCCACTATCACCATCGGGGAGGCTTATCCTTCGATGACTATGTGGATTTTTCCAGACATGCCGATCTCCTGGTCCATGATGCCGAATATCTCCCGGAAGAATATCAGCACACCCGCAGTTGGGGGCATTCAACCTATTTAGATGCTTTGGATCTGGCCATGCAGGCGCAGGTGCGGCAGTTTGGACTTTTTCACCACAACCAGGATCGCAGCGACGCCGCCGTGAATCAGATTGTCAATCACTGCCGGGAAATCATCGCCGGCCGGAATATTTCATTGGAAGTTTTTGCCTTGACTCAGGAAATGGAGATCATACTTTAATTACTAAATTAACGCGAGGTTTATCATGGGTCCCACCAAAATAAAATTGTATGCCTTGAGCACCTGCGCCCACTGCCGCGGTTGCAAAGAATTGCTAAACAACTGCGGTTGTGCTTATGATTGTATCGATGTGGATAAGCTGGAACCGGCCGAACGCAAGCAAATTTTGGAAGAGGTTAAAGAACTTAATCCCAAAATTTCCTTTCCCACCCTGGTTATCGGGGACAAGGTGATTGTCGGTTTCAAAAAGGAAGAAATCCAGGAGATTTTAAAATCACAATGAAAGTCGAAGAACTATACGAATTTCTGAAAAAAGCCCAGGAGCCGAAAGGGTATTTTTTTAATCAGGATAAGGACAAGGTGTGGGCCATATTGAACGGGCTCCTGGAAAATAAATCCCGCTACGGTTATATGGGCTGTCCCTGTCGACTCCTCAGCGGGGACCGGAACTGGGACCAGGACATTATCTGTCCGTGTGAGTATCGGGAAATTGATGTGCAAACATATGGCAGTTGCTATTGCGAGCTGTATGTCAGTGAATTATGGAACACGGGAAAGATTCCACATAATGTGGTGCCGGAAAGCCGTCCTGTTAATAAAATTCTGGGACCGGACAGTTAACTAACGGTGTTCTGCCTTAATCAATATTTACCTGAGAATCTTTGGTGCAGGGTTTCTAGCCGGCCTGGGTGAACATCAATCTTCCAGAATCAATTCAATCGCTTCAATTCCTCTGCCCCCAATGACTCCCGAGACGGTGCCGCATTGAGGGCAATCGGTGATCGGCAGCGGGTCATGACCATCGACACCTTCCGGGCAGTTTCCCTGATAACCACATTTTGGGCAGGAGATGGAACCAGGAATGACCTGCAACTGCAAAACCGCGTCCGTTAGAGGGGTATCCCGGACCAATACTTCAAAAGCCTGCTGGAATGATTCAGGTGAATGGATATCCAGGGCGCCTATCTGCAGTACGACTTCTTTTACCTTATGCCCCTGGAAATCCGTCCCTTCTTCCAGATTTTTGCAGATCGTTTCAACTATCCTTTGCATAAGGGAATATTCATGCATTTAATGTATCCTCTTTAATTGAATTTGCAGCAATGACGGCACCTCTCCGGGCTTCTGAAGTTAACCTAGTTTAATCACAGAGCGGTTTCCAATATAATTATTATAAAACATAGGTATTACAATAGCCGGCAATAAACTTTAACATTAAAAACCGCTGGAACGGGAATTATCGTGCCTGGGTAAGGATCCTAAAGCCCGGCCCAACGAGCGACGACAATTTTGAAAAAAGCTTTAATGACATATTTCAAGCCTTAAATATATAGCAAGATATATGCCAATCAATGATAAGAATATTAATTGAAAAATCAGGCTGTTAATTTTAACTAAATGATTTTATGAGGAAATTTTCCCCTTGTGATGAGAGATTTACCCCATGTACACTTAATTTTCCTGTTTTGGTAAAGATTATAATTCCTGAGAGATCAATCGACCTGATATATCAGTATTATAAAAAATTGCCTCAGTAGAGATCAAAGTGACGGTTGCTTCCAAAATGGCTGATATCATGGGGCCGCCGGTTTCAGGAAGGGGCGGTTTTCGGTTATTGAAGAGCCTTGACTCGTTATTTTTTTATGATTAATATTAAATATATGAGCAATCAGAGGCAGCAGTTGGAAAAATTTTTTAAAATACTATCTTATCCTTGCGGTGCCTCATATTCTTAATAATTTCCTGACAATGCTGCCTGATTTTTCTGATGGCCACATTTCCTTGAGGCGCCCTCCTTCGTGTCAACTCTGTTAGCCAGAAAAAAAATTCGCATCTCCGGCGTCGTCCAGGGCGTCGGCTTCCGCCCTTTCGTCTATCGACTGGCCGACAGGCATAAGCTCGGCGGCCAGGTTTCAAATACTTCCAGTCATGTTGAGTTGGAAATTGAAGGAACTCCGGAAGCCCTGGAAGCTTTTCTGCATGATCTGACCACAGAAGCCCCGGCCCTGGCCGATCTCAAAGAAGTATCCGTTGCAGACGCTCTGCCTCTGGGTGAACAGCAATTTATTATTCTCGAGAGTTCCGTTTCGGACGCCACTGCCGCTTTGATCCCCGCCGATGTCGCCATCTGCCCCGATTGCAGTTCCGAAATTAGCAACCCCCGCGACCGCCGCTACCTCTATCCTTTTACCAACTGTACCAATTGCGGTCCCAGGTTTACCATCGTCAAAAATGTTCCCTATGACCGCGCCCAGACCACCATGGCCGATTTCACCATGTGTGCTGCCTGCCGGCAGGAATACCAGGATCCTCTGGACCGGCGGTTTCATGCCGAACCCATTGCCTGCCCGGACTGCGGTCCTCACCTTTGGCTGGAATACCAGGGGCAGCGATGGGAAAGCGACGTGTTAGCCAGAGCCGGGGCCTTGCTCCAGGCAGGGAAGATAGTTGCCATCAAAGGCCTGGGTGGCTTTCATCTGGCCTGTGATGCCGGGTGTGAGGCCGCCGTGGAGTTGTTGCGCCGGCGCAAGGGGCGTCGAGACAAACCCTTTGCCGTCATGGTGCGGGACCTGAACGTGGCCGGGGAAATCGCCGAACTCACGGAGGCGGATCGAAAACTGCTGACTTCGCCGTCCAGCCCCATCGTTCTGGTCCGTCGCCGGGACACTGCCGGCCTGGCCCCCGGCTTGGCCCCGGGGAACAGATACCTGGGCCTCATGCTGCCGTATACCCCCTTGCACCTGGTGCTTTTCCAGTTCTCACCGCCGATATTGGTCATGACCAGCGGCAACCGCAGTGAAGAACCTTTGGCCTTTGCCAATGACGACGCCCTGAAGAGTCTTAAAGATCTGGCCGACGCATTTTTGCTGCACAATCGCGATATCCAGGTCCCCTGCGATGATTCGGTGGTCCGGCCGGTATCCGGGAGTTCGCCTCTGATACTGCGCCGCGCCCGGGGGTATGTCCCGGCAGCCATCGACCTGCCCCTCGCCTGCCCGGAAGATATCCTGGGGGTTGGGGCCCAGGATAAGAATACCTTTTGTCTGGCCTGGGAGCGTTCAGCGGTTCTCAGTCAACATATCGGGGATCTTGATTCCGTAGAAACCCTGGACTATTACCGGTTGGCCATTGAACATTTCAAAGAATTAAATAACCGCCGTCCCCGTCTGGTGGCCCACGACCTGCATCCGGCGTATCTGAGCACGCGCTATGCCAACGAGTTATCGGAAGTTCGTCTCGTGGGCGTCCAGCATCATCACGCCCATATCGCCTCCTGCCTGGCTGAAAATGGTCGTCGGGAACCGTGCCTGGGTCTGGCTTTTGACGGCACCGGCTATGGGCCGGATGGCTCCATCTGGGGCGGTGAGATTCTCCTGGCAGATCTGGCCTCTTACCGCCGCCTGGGCCATTTTGCGCCGGTGCTGCTTCCCGGCGGTGAAGCCGCCGTGCGCCATCCCGCCAGGATGGCCCTCTCTTACCTGCATGCGGCCTACGGCGACGACGCCTTTCGCCAGGCCGAGGCACTGGGATTGGAGTTTACGCCCCTGGAAAAAGAGATCCTGGCGCGGCAGTTAACCACCGGCTGGAACTCCCCAAGAACGAGCAGTGCCGGCCGGCTCTTCGATGCCGTGGCCGCAGCCCTCAATATCTGCCGCCAGAGAACCTATGAAGGGCAACCGGCCCTGGAACTGGAGATGGCGGCCGCTGAGTTGGCAGATGACTACTATCCGTTAAAATTAGATCATCAGAATGGTCATCTGGTCCTGGATACCATATCTTTATTTCGACAGTCAGTGGCTGATTTTTTCCAGGGAACGCCGGCCGACCGGGTGGCGGCCCGGTTTCACGAATCCCTGGCCCGGGCTTGTGAGGATGTCTGTATGGCTCAGCGCCAAAAATCCGGGCTGAATCTGGTGGCTCTTTCCGGCGGCGTCTGGCAAAATGCCCTCCTTTTTTCCAGATGTCGGCACCGGCTGCAGCAGGCCGGTTTCGAAGTCTTGCATCACCGGCAGGTTCCGCCCAACGACGGCGGCATCGCCCTGGGACAGGCGGCAGTGGCCGCGGCCATGTTGAGCCGGGAGTAGATCAAGTAATATCTGCCCCCAAGAGTGCAGGCTCGGGGTTTAAAGAAAAACCTTATAGCTGGTGTTTAAAGCCTTGGCCAGGCGTTTGGCCATCTCCTTGCCGATGGGGCGTTTACCTCTTTCCATTTCAGAAATATTGGCGGGCTTGACCCCCAGTTTTGCAGCTAATTGGGCCTGGGTAAGACCCTCCCGATAGCGGGCGCCTTTCAGCATATCCATGGGTCGAATGCCTTCCGGGAAAACTTCCTCCACGGTGAAGCTTTGGGTCTCGTTTTCTCCGGCAGCATTATTGAGCAATGACAGGAGATTTTCAATGACCCCCTTGAGGCCGTTAACATAGGCCGTAGGCACCCGTAACGAAATATCAGCATATTCTCCGGTAATCTGCACCTTCATGGGTTCCGACATATCTTATCTCCACTATTTTTATAACCTTATCAACTACACGCCAAACGGCGATGTAAGTGGGGCGGCCCTTCTTGAGATGGCAATGATAGCAATCATTTTTTCCGGCCAACTTGCCGAAATTTGGCCAGCGGGCAACTAAGGGGCCGCTTATTTGAATATCTTTAATCAAAAATTTCAGGACAGCAATAATGTCCCGAGAAAGTTTCCCTGCCTGTTTGGCAGCCTTGGCAGAAAAAATAACCGTCCACGACATGGTTATATGATAACCTTAAATTGGTTATGTCATCAAGATTAAAAATAGTGTTGCAACGGAAGTCTCCTGGTCAATAGTTTTCCTCAATGGTTTTCCGTTGTTAGAGAAGGCACGGTCCAGGAGATTTACCTTGTCATCTCCCCTGACTCTAATGAAGACTTAGGTTTTTATCAGAGGACATCGTGGCGTTTTCTTGATATAATTTTATTTACGCTTTTCCTGAAAGCTGATCGCTGAATGCTAATTTGCTGACCGCTGACAGCCAATACGGTAATATTTGTTCATTTAAAATAAAGGCTTAAATCATGTGCTTAGCCATACCCATGAAAATCATTGATATTAAAGGTACCATCGCCACCGCCGAGGTTGACGGCGTCACCCGGCAGGCGCGTCTGGATCTGCTGCCTGAGGCGGGTTTGGGCGACTTTATCCTGATCCACGCCGGCCTGGCCATCTCCCGGCTCGACCCGGAGGACGCGGCCGAGACTCTGGCCTTGATGCGGGAAATGGCCGATGCGATTCAGTGAGGAATTCCGGGACAAAGATCTGGTGCAAGACCTGGCCCGGCATCTGCGGCGCCTGTCTCCCGGACCGGCCACGATCATGGAAGTCTGCGGCACCCACACCATGGCGGTGGCCCGCTTCGGCCTCAAAATGCTGCTGCCTCCCGGCGTCCGGCTGATCTCCGGGCCGGGTTGCCCGGTCTGCGTCACCAGCCAGGAGGATCTGGACGGCTTCCTGGCCCTGGGGGAGCAACCCGGGGTGGTCCTCACCACCTTTGGCGATATGGTCCGGGTGCCGGGCAGCCGGACCTCCTTAGACCGGCAGCGGGCCGCCGGCGCCGAGGTCCGCATTGTCTATTCCCCCTTTGACGCCGTGGATCTCGCCCAAAAAGAGCCCGGCAAACAGTTCGTCTTCTTTGGGGTCGGCTTCGAGACCACCATGCCGGCCACGGCCCTGGCCATTCAAACCGCCGCGGCAGCCCAACTGGAAAATTTCTCGGTCTTCTGCGTCCACAAAACCATGCCCGCGGCCTTGCGGGCCCTGCTCGCCGGCCCCGACCTGAACGTCTCCGGCCTGCTGCTGCCCGGCCATGTCAGCGCCATCGTCGGCGCCGCCTCCTATGATTTTATCCCCGAGGAATTTCATCTTCCCTGCGCGGTTACCGGCTTCGAGCCCCTGGACATTTTACTGGGCGTCGAAGCCATCCTGACTCAGCTCCAAAACCGCACCAGCTCTGTGGCCAACACCTATAAACGGGCCGTCGCCGCCCCTCCCAACCCCAGGGCCCGGCAGGTGCTCCAGGAAGTCTTCCTTCCCACCGACGCCCAGTGGCGCGGCCTCGGCCTCATTCCCGGAAGCGGCGCCGGCATCCAGCCCCGCTATGCCTCCTTCGACGCCAGGATCAGGTTTGCCCAAATCCTGAGCCAGGTGCCGCCGCCTTTAACCACCCCCTGCCGCTGCGGCGACGTCCTGCGCGGCATCCTGCCCCCTCCCGATTGCCCCCTGTTCGGCAAAACCTGCACCCCCTCCCAACCCATCGGCCCCTGCATGGTCTCCAGCGAAGGCGCCTGCGCCGCGGCCCACCGCTTCGGCTGAGGCCGGGTGAACGCGACCGCCGCCTGTTTCCACGATGATCGGTTATTCCAGGCACAAGGTCTGACGATTCTGCTTTAACTGGTATAATGAATTAATAGTATACTAATGAGCCTCTTGCAAAATAGTGGTGTTTGTCATCCTGAACGAAGTGAAGGATCTTAGCCTGCTTGGAACATTAGATTCTTCGCTACGCTCAGAATGACATGGAGAAGAAAAATTGAATTTTGCAAGAGCCTCTAATTAATTGTTAAACCGAAGAGGTTTCCCATGGAATCAAAACCTGTGACGTTATTAATTGACGCCCTCACTGCCAGGACCCGCTTTGGCGAGATTATGGAAAAGGCGGTAACTGAGCAGACCCGGTTTGTGGTCAGCCGCCGCGGGAAGGCCAAGGTGGTTATCATGAGCGTGGAAGAATACCTGCGGAGCGTGATTAAATAACCTGAACTGCTGACCAAAATCCAATTGAGCGCTCAAAAAGCCGGACTTGCTAACATGACCGACAAGAAATTGATGCCGAAATTCAGGCTTTCCGAAAATCCAAAGCTAAACAATGAGTACCTCTCTGGTTGTATTCAATGAAGTCGTTGATAAAAAGGCCCCGGGTTATCCCCCCAAGGCCTTATTTTCTTCGAATCACTTCCTCTGGCAGTCACTCAGCCCCGATGCTGCAAATCAAACCGCACCGGCCTCTCCCCCGCTACCTCCCGGGCGATTTCCTGCACCAGATGCTGCTCCTGGGGAGTGTGAATAACCCCGGAAACTACAATGCCGCCGTCTTCCAGGAGATACCGTTCAGGGTGGGCGCCAGGACTTTCGGATGCGTGGCCAGCCGGGCCTTGAGCCGCTGCGCCAGGGCCAGGTCCGCCAGGTGCGCCTTGGCCTCAGGGGTGGCCAGGCTTTCTTTGACCGCCAGTTCTTCCACCAACAACTCCACTACCTGGTCGTAGGTCAGGCTGCCGGTATTGAAGACGCAATCATAGCTGCCTTCCTCATCCCAGGCCTTGCCGTAATTAGCCTGCAGGTAACAGGCCCGGTCCCGGTCCACCCGGGCCATAAGCTCCTCGGCTTCCTCCCGGGACAGGCTTTCCTGCACCATAATCCGCTCCAGCCGCACCTCCACCGGCGCCACCAGCCGCACCTTGAGACAGAAAGGCACCTCCTGGAGCAGCAGGAAGGCGCCCCGGCCGATGATCACCACCCGGTCCGCCGCGGCGTAGTCCAGGATCAGGGATTCCAACTGGGTTATATAGCCGTGATACTGCCAGTCGTGACGCTCCCAGAAAGTCGGGCAGACTTCGTCCAGTTCCCGGGCCGCCTGGCCCCAGCGTCTCCCCACCCGGTCCAGGTCCAGAAACAGGCGCTCTTTGTCCACATATCCGTAATTCAATCTCTGGGCCACCCGGCGGCCGATCTCGCGCCCGCCGCTGCCATATTCCCGGGAAATAGCCAGAATCGCCATAATTACTCCTCCTCCGACTGACCGGCCGGCGCTTATGGCCGAGGCCGTTGCCGCCTCGTCTTTGCGAAACGTATACCAGAGCCACAATTTGCCCAAGACAATGACGCCGACGGCAAAAACGGCTTCCATGGCGTATTTGAACCAGGTGGGCAGGGCCAGCCAGCGCTCCACAAAGGGATCGGTAAAGATCATTTCCGCCGCCACCCGGCCCAATATCGCCGCCCCGATATAAATTATTATGGGATAACGGTCCATGAGCATGGCGAGAAGGTTGCTGGTAAAGACCACAAAAGGAATGGACAGGGCCAGGCCGAAGAACAGCAGAAAAGGGTTGCCGTGGGAGGCGCCGGCCACGGCCAGGACGTTGTCGGTGCTCATGGTAATGTCCGCCACCACGATGAGCCACATGGCCTGGAGCAGGGTTTTGGCTTCCTTGTCGGCCTGTTCCGGGGCCCCTTCCACAAAGAGTTTGACCGCGATCCAGGCGATGAGCACGCCGCCGGCCAGTTTAATGAATTGAATCTCCAGGATTTGGGCCACAAAGAAGGTGAGGACCACCCGGAGGAGCACCGCCGCCCCGGCACCTAACATGATGCCCCACTGCCGCTGCTTCCGGGGCAGGGAGCGCACTGCCATGGCAATCACCACGGCATTGTCGCCGGCCAGAATAATATCGATGATGACGATATTGATAATACCGGCGAAAAACTTCCAATCCAACTTATCCAGGCCCCAGGCTGCCAGGTCCATGGTCCCACTCCAACCTATTTCGTAGGGGCGGTTCGCGAACCGCCCCTACGAATAATTAATCACTAGATGGTTAATTTTTTATCTTTACTTAATAATCATCATATTCTAAAAAACCGGTGCCGGGAAAAGAATCCCGCCAAACAGCAGATAGGCCAGGATCAGGGTCCAGACGACATTGAACGCCTGGGCGACCAAAAAGGCCAGGGCCGGTCGGCCGCCGCCCAGTCTGGCAATATCGGTGAATCTGGTTTCCAAGACCGATGCTGGTAAAGGCCAGGGCAAAGAACCAGACCTCCAGGTTTTGCAAGCGGCCTGCCGATGGCTTTGATGGTGGCCTCACTCAAGACGAAGGAAAACAGCAGGGAAGACGCCAGAAAACCCAGGACAAATTTGGGGAAACGATACCAGATTTCCCACAGAGTGGCCTCTTCACCTTCCTTGACGCCTTTCATGGTCCAGACCACGGAGAGAATGAAGGCCGCCAGGCCGATGAGCACATTCTGGGACATCTTGACGGTGACGCCCACCTTCATGGCCAGATCGCTGATGAGGGCGCCGGCCGCCACCACCGACCCCGAGGTGTCCAGGGTGCCCCCCAGCCAGGCCCCCGCCACCGCGTCCGGGATACCAAAGCTCTTGCTGATAATGGGCATGAGCACCATCATGGGCACGGCGCAGATCAGCACGATGGAAGTGACATAGGAAAGTTTCTTGGGGTCGCCCTTTACCGCGCCGGCCGTGGCAATGGCCGCCGAGACGCCGCAGATGGACACGGCGCTGGACAGCATGGTGGAAAATTAATCGTCGATACCAAGCTTTTTTCACAGCCACCAGCAGCCGTACCAGACGACGCCCACTACCGCCAACGCTTGCACCATCCCCAAAAACCGGCTTTCATGATCACCCCGAAGAGCACCCGGGCCCCCAGGATGACCAGGCCGATTTTGATGTAAAATTCCGTCCTGACCGCTCCCATCATCCATTGCGGCACGCCGAAAAAGTTGCTTACCGCCAGACCGATGAACAGGCAGAAAAGCACATACTCCAGGCCGTATTCGTGAATGGTAAAGTTGCCGGCCAAAAACAGGGCCAGCCAGGAAATGAGAAAGACAACGGGGAAGCCGCTGATGAAAGAGCCCACTGCCTGCCCCATCAACGCCATGCCGATCATCCCGATGACCAGATAGGCCAAGGCGATATAAATGGCCAGGAGGATGTTATCCCCGGCTATGACCTTGTCCGGGAGATTTCCAGCCTGACCCGAGATATCCTTGCCCACTTCTCCGGCCGTAGCCTTTAAGCCCTTGTCTTTGGTCTGCTTGGCCGCCTCCTCCAATTTCTTTGCCGCCGCCCCCGCCGCCTTTCTATCCTGGGCGCCGATGGCCGCCTTCAGGGCCGAGGCTGATTCTAAAACGGCCGCCTCTCCTTTGGCTTCAGACTGTTGGATAACCCGATCCACCAGAGGAATTAGACCGCTGGCGTGGGACTGGAATTCCGCGCCGGTCGTCCATCTAAACTTGGGCGCCTTAAAGCTCAGACCGGTCATGGAAAAATATATTATAGCTAAGGCAATAATTCCCAATCCGAACCAGACGCCCAGCCAGTCCTCTGATTTGTAGAGGGCCTGCCACTGGCTTGTGGTTAGTTCTTTTTTCTCCCGCTCCTCCCACTTGCCCCTTAAGGCTTCCAATTCCTCTTCTTTGGCCAGGAGCTCGGAAATCCTGGCTTCGATCTGACCGGTGCCGGCCCGGGAAGGCAGTCCCAAGATCTTTTTGATGCTTTCCATCTCATAGAATTTCATCTTGTCTCCATCCTTCCATCACAAATAATCCATGTGACCGGGAACTCTGCCCCGGTTTAATACGTAATGTCAGAAACAGGAACTTCTGTCTAAATCTACTGAAAAACATCGGCTTCGCTGAGAAACACGCGGCTCCTCACCTGGTTTCTGGGCAAAATCTTTTAAGCTGCGTTATGACCTGCCGGTCTGGTGAATACCATGAGCACTGCCTGTCCATTCAGCCGCCGAACCGTCGCCGGAAATTATTAATCTAACTACGGCATCGCCACCATTTCCAGCTTTTACCCGAGTCTTTAATCTCCTCACACCTTCCCTTTAAGGCTTCCAGTTCCTCTTCTTTGGCCAGGAGCTCGGAAATCCTGGCTTCAATCTGGCCGGTGCCGGCTTTCGAGGGCAACCCCAGGATTTTTCTGATACTTTCCATCTCGTAGAATTTCATCTAGTCCTCCTCTTTCCTTCACCACAATTTAATGTGGCCGGGAAGTCTGTCCCGGCTTCTTAAGCCAATACATAAGAGGGACCATCTCAGGCTGCACTTCACCTGTTTCCTGGGCATTAAAATATTTATTTTCCCCCAATCAGTTGATTTAACCAAAACAAGTTACCCTGCAAAATATCATAAAAAATATTAAGTTTCCACTTAGTTATTAATAATCTCTGATATTTTTTCACTAATGTATTCCGTTTTAGAATAAAATTTTCACCTTGCCCAGCCCTATGTCGCCCAAGACAAATTTTACGTCTAATATAATTAACCTGATTAATAAACTCATATCTTTAAACAGCTCCGACAGGGGTCAAACAAGTTCCCCTCCTGCCAGGACCTGCGAAAATTGCGGTAACTCGCCTGCTGCCAGATCTCGCGCAACGATAATTCTTCCAGATTGCCGAAAAATAGCGGCCGTATCTGATGCGGCCTGCCTTTGACATAATAGTCGCCGGCTGAGGTGGAAAGATTCGTGTAGACGCAGGGCGAAACATCTCCTGCCGGGGAAATCACCGCAGCCCGTAAGACATTTTCCGGACAGTCTTTTTTGGGGTGAGGTGCGGACAAGTCGGGGTAATAGATATTGAGATTATTCCTGGCTCCCATTTTCAGCCAATCTCTCCAGACGATGTGAAATTTCGATGCCTTCTGACTCGGAAACTCTGGTCAGAGATTCCTTTTCCAACTCCGGGGCGGCCACCAGATCAAGGGTGCTGATGACCACCTGGCTTATACCCAAACCTTGAAGCTCCCCGGGCAATGTCTCCAAATCTGCGAGGCCCGAGCGCAGCAGCATATAGGCGATATGCACCCTGGGGGCGACCTTCCCTAATCGGCGCTTGCAGGCCTGGAGGGAGCGAATGGCTTCCAGGACTTTCTGATAACTGGTCCCCTGCCGCCAGGTATCATTGACAGGACCGATACCGGCGAGTGAAAAGGCTAGCAGATCAATGTCCGACTCCACGATGCGGCTAATGGTCTCTTCGGTTAACGGCGTGGCGTTCGTGGTGGTACCCGACCTGGCACCCCGCCTGTTTGGCCAGAGACACCAGGGTGAAAAAATCGGGATGGAGAAAAGGCTCCCCCCACCCCTGGAGATACACCAGGCGGACTCTTTGCAGATCAGGGAGAAGACGTTGAAAAGTTGGCAGGGAGAGATGCCGGCTCTGCCACTGGCGGCGATATATGGTATGGGGGCAATAGGCGCAGGAGGCGTTGCAGTGTGAGGTGACGGCCACTTGCAGCCAGTCTAAGTTCCGGCTGAATAATCCTGCCAGCAAAGACCTGAACAACATCGATCCCGATACTATGGTTGTCTGGAATCGCCAAGATTGGCGAGACGGTAAGAATGAGTGTAAATATTGAGTCGTTCTTTTCGAGCAAAGCCGATAAGGGTTATGCCCTGTAAATCGGCCAGGGCAACAGCCAGGGAAGTAGGGGCTGAAACGGAGGACATGACAGGGATGCCGGCCCGGGCTGCTTTAAATACCATCTCAAAACTGGCCCGGCCGCTGAGCAGGGCAATTTTGTTATTCATAGGCAGGTTTTTCATGAGGGCCTGGCCGATAACCTTGTCAAAGGCATTATGCCGGCCCACGTCCTCGGCGCCCAGGACTACCTTGCCACTGCCGATCTCCGCCAAAAAAATGGCATGCGTGGCGCCGGTGGCCCGAAAGATCTCCTGCCGCTCCGGCAGCCCGGCCATAAGAGTCACAATCTCAGGGATGCTAATCTGCACCTGATGGTCCGGAAATTTCCTGAACTGCTCCCCGGTGAGGCATTGCCCGGCCGCGTCGGCGCCGGTCAACACTGCCTCTGCCGTCATGGTGCTGAGATCCCGTTTGTTATCAAAGGTTTTGGCCAGCCGGACCTGAACCTGGGCATAATACCGCCCGGCACCGGGGTCCCCGGGAGTCAGGCGCATTTCCAGAATATCGGCCATGCCCTCGATGACCCCGCTGGTCAAGAGAAAGCCGACACTCAGTTCAGTTTCCAGGCCGGGGAGATACAATAAATTGCAGGCTTTGAATCCGTTGATGGAGAGGGTCATTAAAGATTCCTGGGCCAGCACCTCCGGCGATTGCCCGACTTTCCCACCTTTTACTTTCCAGGCAGTAACGTTGCAGATACCGGAGTTTCCGGAAAAAGCCATGTCAGATCCTTCACCACGTCCAGAATAACCGTCCAGCACATTTCAATCGGATATTCTGATGTCTATGCAACTAACTGACCACTAACCACTGACCCCTGACCACTAACTTACATTTCTCCCCAACGCAGTTTCGTCCGCAGGATTTCGAAATAGCTCTTATAGGGGGACTTAATGAGACGGATAGCCCCCGGACCCTTTTTTATCTCCACAATATCACGCGGTTGCAGCTCAAATCCTACCTGGCCGTCAAAAGTCAGATACACATCCCGGCTGCGGTCATCCAGCACTACTGCGACAGTAAAATTATCCGGCAGGATCAAGGGTCGGTTGCTGAGCATAAAAGGGCAGATCGGTATAAGAGTGATACTTTGCAGAGTAGGGAAGACAATGGGCCCTCCCGCACCCAACGAGTAGGCCGTGGAGCCGGTGGGCGTGGCGACGATAAGTCCGTCGGCCCGATAGGTGGTTAAATATTCATTGTCAATGTAGGTTTTTAATTCAACAATACGGGCCAGCGCCCCTTTATTTATGACTACGTCATTTAAGACACTCTGCTCACAGAAAATTTCTCCCTGTCTGATCACTTTGCCGGTTAACTGCATGCGCTCTTCCACCTGGAAATCGTAGTGCAGCACTTTTTCCAGGATCGGATACAGCTTTTCCAGGTTAATGGCGGTGATAAATCCTAACCCGCCAACATTAACCCCCAGAATAGGGATCCCCTGATGACCATAGTGCCTGGCGACGCTGAGCAGGGTGCCGTCTCCGCCGAAAACAATAATAACTTCGGTTGCCGGCGGCAAGGGAGGGAAATTCGGCTCCGGTTCATTAACCAGGAGAGTACCTTCAATATTGCGGGCTGCCAGCCAACTTTGCAAGCCTTCCCCTGCTTGGATGGCGCTGTCATTATTTTTGACAACTATGGCGACGAGTTTAATCATCTTCATAAATCAAAAGCGAACTTTTCCATAAACTATCAAATGTTCGTTGACAGATATCACAATTTTTTGTAATTATCAAGTTTGGAGTTCATCACAAAGGAGAAGCAAGAGTGTTAACTGAACGTATTAAACAAATTAAACCCTCCCCGACGCTGGCCATTGACACCAAAGCCAAATCCATGCTGGCTCAGGGAATTGATATTGTCAATTTTGGCATCGGCGAACCGGATTTCGATACTCCTGACAACATCAAAGAAGCGGCCGTCAAAGCTATACGGGATGGTTTCACCCGTTACACCCCGGTGGGCGGCATTCCTCAATTAAAAGAGGCCATAATCCAAAAATTTAAGCGGGACAACAACCTGGACTATAAACAGGAAGAAATTATCGTCTCCTGCGGCGGCAAGCACGCCCTGTATAATCTTTTTCAAGTCCTGTTCGAACGCGGCAATGAGGTCATTATCCCCACGCCGTATTGGGTCTCGTATCCGCCCATGGTGCAGTTAGCTGACGCTACCCCGGTGATCGTGCCGACTCCCGAAGCAAATGGCTTTAAGCTGACCCCCGAAGTCTTGAAGGCCAACCTGACCCCTCGCACCAAAGCCCTGATTCTGAACAGCCCTTCCAATCCCACCGGCTCGGTCTATTCCCGGCAGGAACTGGAAGCCCTGGCCGAAATAATTATCTCCCATAAGATATTCGTGGTCTCGGATGATATCTACGAAAAAATCCTGTTCGACGGTCTGAAATTTACCAACCTGGCTCAATTGGGCCCGGAATTGAAAAAATTGACCTTTATCCTCAACGGCGTTTCTAAAACCTATGCCATGACCGGTTGGCGGATCGGGTATCTGGCCGGTGATGCTGCGGTTATCAAGGCCATGACCAATCTCCAGAGCCAGAGCACCTCCAACCCTACGTCCGTGGCTCAAAAAGCCGCGCTCGAAGCCATTAGCGGCCCCCAGGATACCGTGGCCACGATGGTCAAGGAATTCGCCTGGCGCCGGGATGATATCCTGGCCCGCCTGGCAAAAATTCCGGGCTTAAAATGCGTCAAACCGGGCGGAGCTTTTTACGTGTTCCCGAATTTTTCAGAATATTACCAAAAGATCAAACCGAATGCGGCAGGCAGCTTTTCAGATCCTCTGGCGGATTATCTGCTGGATAAAGCCCATGTCGCCCTGGTTGCCGGCACCGGTTTTGGTGAGGATAATTGTATCCGATTTTCCTACGCCACCTCCCGGGAACGGATAGCCACGGGTCTGGAGCGTATTCAAGCAGCCTTGCAGAAATTATCTTAATCGGCAGGAAAAAATTTCAGCGCGTCGGCCATGGCCATGGCCGCCGCGCTGCTCCCAAATCATCAACTACTACTTGCCCATACTCCGTTTGGAGGCTTTTAATGGGTTAATCTTGACATTCTGGCCGTTTTTGGTGGCGCTCTTGACATGAGTTGCCAGATTGCAGGAGCCCATCCGCCATTTCACCTCCGGATTTGGCACGGCAGAGCAGAATCTGCCATTTTCCACCGTCAAAACACGGTCACAACCTTCACACTTCTCAACGATTTCGTGGCATTTGCCGCCATTGAAGGAGCAGCCTTTTTTGGTCATAAAATTACAAGGATTACCAGCTTTAATGGTTACACAGTCCATGGGTATCAGTCCCCTTTCCCCTGATTGGCATTATTTTGAAACAAATATTTTATTTTATACTATATAAATTATTAATGTCAAGAAATGTTGTCAAGATGCCGACGGCATTTTTGCCTTTTCAGCGACGGATTCAACGTTGCCTCCCAAACCGCAGCTCCTGCCCCTGAACTTCGGAACAAGCCTGTCGCATTAACCTAAGCCGCCGCTTCCGGCAAAGCCCTCATCTCTTCCTTCATCTGCGAGGCGTCCTCAAGGAGCAGCACCAGTTTCAGATATGTGTACCCGAACCGCAGGAGTTCAACATCGCTCACTTGCAACACTGCCGCCACGTCTTCAGGTATCTCGTAAATCTCCAAAAATGGAGTTTTGAAAACGAAACTGCGGAATTTATCAATGTCGTAGGCGACCATAGTGAAAAGGGCCGGGGCCCGGGCATCATCGGCCGAAGGATTGCCGGCGCCTCGTTTCAGAATAATCTCCAGCCAAGCCCGATTCAGTTCTTCATCGGCTTCCACGCCCTGATCGGCTTGCCATTGAGCTCAGGGTCCATTCCCGCCCTTCTTTAAACCCCTGGCAAAAATTCAGTTGCTTAATGAAGTAACTGTCAATCACGCCATCTTCTCCCAGGCTGCTGCCCTGGGTGATGGGAAAAAGCCGGCAGGCCCCGGGCCGGTCTTCATAGACGCCGCAGCCGGCTGCCTCCAGAAAAGGACACCCGGTTCCCTCTTCCCTTTCAATATTCAGCATCACGAAGGGTAATTGCGACGTATCCTCCGGCACCATGATGGTATAGCGCTCCAAAAATTCCGTCGACGTTATTCCCAATCGCCTCCTCAAGCGCATAATGTCATACGGTTTCAAAATGATGGTGGGGTTTTGGCAGCATTGATTAAAACAGGCCAATTGTGCGTGGCAGTTGAAATGGAATCGGCTGTCGGGAGAAAGTCTTTCCGCCTCCTCCTGATCTCTATATATATCGACCATAAATTTCCTTATATGAAAAGCTCCGTACATATCAGTGGCCGAAAAGTAATTTCGATCAACGGCCCATAATTTCATTTGTTGTGATTCTAAAATGATGATTGCCGGTCAGGGCATGAACCTGTAATTCCTGCTTCCCAAATAACTTCGAGTGCGATATCAATATATATGTAACTAACTTGGTAAGGAGAGCAACCAGCGGCGAATTTTTTCGCAAACCTCGCCCTGACACCTCACCCATGTCACGTATTCTTCTCAGTCACGGAGCCGGCGGCCGGGACATGCTCAATCTTATCGAGCAGGTTTTCCGCAGCCATTACAGCCCGGCGGATGTTGGCCAGGATGACAGCGCCGTTTTACATCTGACCTCCGGTCATCTGGCCTTCACTACCGATGCCTTTGTCGTCTCTCCCCTTTTTTTTCCCGGTGGTGATATCGGCCGGCTGGCAGTTGCCGGAACCGTGAACGATCTGCTCACCGCCGGGGCCAAACCGGTGGCCCTGGCGGCCGCTTTTATCCTGGAGGAAGGCTTTCCCGTTGCTGATCTGTTGGCTATCACCGATTCGATGCGAGAAACCGCCGCCGAAGCCGGGGTGAGCATCGTTACCGGTGATACCAAGGTTGTCCCCCGGGGCTCGGCCGACCAGGTTTTTATCACCACCAGCGGCTTAGGTGTGGTTCTGCGGCCCGGTATTTCCGGGGCCTCGGCGCAACCGGGAGACGCCATTATTCTCACCGGTTCAGTGGGCGATCATGGCACCGCCGTGATGCTGGCCCGGGAAAAATTATTAACCGGCGCCCCTATTGTCAGCGATGCCGCTCCCCTGACCGAGATTGTGTTAAATTTATTGGAGTCCGGGATTGAAGTTCACGCGCTGCGGGATCCTACCAGAGGTGGTCTGGCCGCCACGTTAAATGAAATAGCCGCCCAATCAAAATTAACGTTGGAAATCCAGGAAGCCCACATACCGATTCAACCGGCAGTGGCCGCCGCCTGTGAAGCTTTGGGGCTCGATCCGCTTGACCGTGGCGAATGAAGGCAAAATGGTGGTCGTGGTGGCTCCCGCCGATGCGGAACGGGCCCTGCAGATAATAAAAACCAGCCGTTACGGCCAGTCAGCCCAGGTTATCGGCGAGGCGAAGGAAGGTCCGGCCGGCCGGGTGCAGGTGCGCACGGTTCTGGGCACGGCCCGCTTACTGGAAATGCCCTCCGGCGAATTGCTGCCGCGGATTTGCTGATTCCTAATTTGTGATATTAATATTAATTGAATTTTAAGCCTTCCCCGCCTTCACCTTCTCCTCCAGCAGGTCCCCCAGCATGTTCAGGTGCGTCTTCTCTTCCTGGGCCACCTGCAGTAAAAATTCTTTCGTTGCGGCTGCTTCGGCCTTTTCCGCAAAACGGCCGTACAGGTCCAGGGCCTGGGTTTCCAACATCATGGCAATATCCAGAGCCCCCATTAAGGTCTGCATGTGCGGGCCGTTTTTCTGGATAAAGTCAGCCATCTTGAAAGCCGCCTTCCATAACATCGGTTTTGACCTCGGCCTCGAGGGCCGCCGCATCTTTTCCAGGATCAATCTGCTGGTAGAATTTCACAAATTTCTGCTTGTGGAGTTCCGACACCTCCACCATCTTGGTAAACAATTGTCTGACGTCTTCGTCCTGGGCCTTGGCCAGCAGCGTTTGATAAAATTGTTTCAGGCTTTCTTCCATGCCGATAGCCAGCGCCGCGATCTGGGCCGGGGTTTCATCCCCGCGGATCAGATCTAAATTTAATTCCTCCGGCCCGCTGGCTTTATATCCCTCCCAGCCCTTGATACCGCCCTTTAGATTATAGACTTCCTTGAAGCCGTAGCCGTTCAACATTTGCGCCGCCACCCGGCTGCGCCCGCCAATGGCTCAGTAGGTGATGACCGGTTTGTCCTTGTCGATTTCCTTCAGGGCGTCTCCCAATTGCCCCAGGGGAATGAGTTTGGCGCCCGGAAGATGCTCCTGTTCGTATTCCGAGGGTTGGCGCACGTCTAAAAGAGTGTAGCTGCCCTCAGGGTGCTCCGCCATGAACTTTTTCGCCTCCTCGGCATCCATGCCGTCCACAAAACTGAATAATTTTTTTAATTGAATCATTACCGCATCCCTTTTTTAGGCTTCCTCAAGTTCACCGGAAATTTGAAATTTTTTCATAAAGCTCCGATCGATATAGTCTTTGAGCCAAAAAGCCAGGCGCCCATCAAAAACCAGCTGCTTTTTAACAAATATGGCCCGGTCGTCGCCCATGTTAAAAAGCAGCAGATAGGCTCCCTGCGGTTTAAACCGCCGCAGGGCCTTGCCTTCCAGGGCAGCCTGCAGATTATGCAACAATATGGGATTTTCCCGGACGGCGTAGACGCCGACTTTATCCAGTGGTTGGGGCTGAAAATAAATACAGTCGCCCCCGCCGAACATTTCCGGAAATGCCGCCGATTGTAAAAATTCATTTACTAGCAGGCCGCCATCCGGACCGGTCGGGATCCCGGATTTTTCAAATAAAGCTGCGGGCCGCACTCCCAGGGCCAGAAAAATCATATCAAAAGGCAGCATCCGCCCGTCTTTGAGCAAGGCGACGCTTGTTTGCACTTCTTGCAGATAGGTCCCTTCAATGACCTCTATGCCTCGACCAGTCAGTGATTTCAGGGCCAAAGCCCTCACTTTTTCGGGAAAATCTCCCATCAGCCGCCGGCCGGCCACCAGCGAAAATCTTGCCTTTCCACCCATATTGGCCGCCAGGCGCCATAAGTTGGCGGTAATCTCCAGTCCCGCCGGGCCGCCACCGGCAATGACAATGTGATGCGTCTTTTTCTTCAGCCGATCTTTAATATGCTGTTGCGCCTGGAGCAACTGTTCTATGGGTTTTACGGTGAATACCTTGGCATCATCGGCAATGGCAAGCCCTGCCGTGGGGATGCCGCTGCCGGTGTTGAAGGAGACCACATCATAGGAAACTTCTTTCCCCGGGGCTATGATCAAACGTTTTTCCCCCGGAATGATCCTGGTCACCGTTCCCTGCAGAAAACGAGCCCCGCCTGACTGAGCCATCTTTTGAATATTGAAACGGATCTCCTGGGGACGGTAGGTGCCGGCCAACATCCCTGGTCCCATCCCGGAATAGTAGTGATGCACGGCCGGTCCCACGAGCGTCACCCTGTGGCCCCGATCGATAAATTCTTTGAGATTTTTCAGACAGGTCAGGTGGGCGTGTCCGCCGCCTACTAAAACCAGGTGTTTGGCCATAATTAGACCTTTACTGATCTTTCCAGGGCCTTATTGCCCTTGTCAGTGGTGTGAAAGTTTTCTCCAGCCGGTTCCAAAAGACCCGCCGTGACAAGTTCCCGGGTGGCGCTGCGGATGCGAAACAGCGGCAATTTGACTTCCCTGGCCAATTCCTCACAGGAGGTGCCGGTGTGGCAGGTCAGCAAAATAAGTTCGGCGCTCCGGCTGATGGTGCCATCCGCATTAATGCAAGCCATGCCGCCACCTTCCTAAAGATTCTTCTTGCAGAAGTACCAATCCTTGCACTCAAACCCGGCTTCCAAGCGCTCTTCCAATGCCTCCTGGGTCCGAGGCGGCGGCACGATCACCTTTTCGCCCGGTTGCCAATTAGCCGGAGTAGCCACCCCATTGGCGTCAGTGGTCTGTAACGCTTTGACCAGCCGCAAGAT
Organism: uncultured delta proteobacterium; assembly: GCA_963789385.1. Lineage (GTDB taxonomy): Bacteria > Desulfobacterota > Desulfobaccia > Desulfobaccales > Desulfobaccaceae > Desulfobacca. The sequence continues at coordinate 82,148 of CAWBKT010000045.1, forward strand.
CTCCTGCATATTGCGCCCGGTGGTCAAGGGATAGTAGATCATCGCTCTCAAGATGCCCTTGGGATCAATAATAAAGACGCAACGCGAGTGAATCTTTCTTGCTCTCACCCGGCATGATCATCCCAAATAGGCTGGCAACCTTTTATCCAAATCCGCGATCACCGGGAATTGGATTTTAACCCCAAAATTTTTCTCGATGTTCCTTACCCAGGCAAGATGGGAAAACACACTGTCGATGCTCAAACCCATCAGTTCCACCTTCAGCTTGCGGAATTCTCCCTGCAGGTTGGCAAATTCAATGAATTCGGTAGTACAGACCGGGGTAAAATCAGCCGGATGGGAAAAAAGAACCAGCCAACTGCCGGCGAAATCCTCCAAACGGATAGTACCCATGGTTGTTTCCGCTTCAAAAGATGGCACCGGCTCACCTAAACGAGGTAAACGTGGTTGCATCGGGACATTTTCTTCCATCACAATCCTCCTTCAGTAAAAGAGATTACGAATTATGGGAATGCTGCGGTCTTGATCTCTCCTTGATCCACTATAATGAACGAATAAATTTTACTGGAAACGGAATTAACGATTTTTTATTAATTCATCACCTAAATTTCTTTAAAATATAAGAATTGCAGACTACTATAATAAAGGGGGCTCTGCCTCCGGTCCCGGATGGCCGCCCCCTAAGATTGACGTGAAACTCGGTTGCTTATTTCAGACGGGGATCAATGTTTCCCGCACCGCCGCAGTCCGGGGTGTAGCAGGCGACGTCCAGAAACTCACATTTCTCTTTGCATTCCGGGCAGGTCTCCGGGGGCAGCGGGGCGGTCAGAGTATAGCCGCATTTACTGCATTTCCAAAATGCCTGGGGTGGAGCTGTCGTGGTCATTGTTTCTCTCCTTTAGCTTAATTTGCCAAAATTCTGCTCAATCTGACTGGTACACAATCTTATGATGAATATTCTATTGTTTTATATAATACTATGGAGCCTTTGGAAACAAATCAAGTTAATGACGGAAAAAATTCATTTCATGAATCCTGATCTTTTACTTCTTTTTACCCGTTTTCCGGAACCTGGTAAAGTCAAAACCCGGCTTATTCCGGCCTTGGGAGCAGCCGGCGCCGCCAGCCTGCACCGGCAATTAACTAGCCATATGTTACAGATTCTCAAGACCTTCATTAAGGCAGCTAATACTTATTTGCATATTTATTTTGATGGTGCTCACGTGCAGGAAATGCAGCAGCTGTTTGGTATTGATTACCAATATCGTCCTCAATCAGCAGGGGATTTAGGGCGCCGTATGTCTTCGGCCTTTGCCGTTTCCCTGGAGCAGGGCCGGCGTCGGGTGGTTCTCATCGGTTCGGACTGCCCCGGTATATCAGAAAAGGTTCTTAATACGGCATTTTCCCACCTGAACCATTACGATCTGGTTCTGGGTCCGGCCACCGATGGCGGCTATTATCTTATCGGCCTTAACGAACCTGTTCCGGAATTGTTTCGAGACGTGCCCTGGGGAACGGCTGAGGTTCTGGCGATAACTCTAATCCGGGCGGCAAGGTTGGGATTGCGAACAATTCTCCTGGAACCACTGACAGATATCGACCGGCCCGACAGACTTGCCCGTTTGGGAAAAAATCATCTCTACAACCCATGAATAATTCTTTAAAAATTTCCGTCATTATCCCTGCCCGCAACGAAGCCGGGCAGATCCGGGCGACCCTGCGCAGCCTCAGCAGTGCTCCGAATTCGGAAATAATCGTCGTTGACGGCGGCAGCACCGATGCCACCCGGTCTTTGGCCCTGGCTGCGGGCGCCACTGTTTTAAGCACTGCCCCGAACCGCGCTCATCAGCAGAATTTCGGCGCCTCTGCCGCCTCCGGGGAAATTCTATTTTTTCTCCATGCCGATACCCAGGCCCCGCCCGATTACGCTCGGCTTATCCGTCAAGCCTTGCAATTACCTGATGTCAGCGCCGGTGCTTTCAGCCTGGCAATCGCCAATCACCATCCTGGTTTAAGAGCCATTGCCCGGGTTGCCAACCTGCGCTCCAAATGGCTGCAATTGCCGTATGGTGACCAGGGCTTATTCCTCCGAGCCCGGCTCTTTTCCCGGCTCGGCGGCTTTCCGCCCCAGCCAATCATGGAAGATTTCGCTTTTGTCCGGCGTTTGCAAAACCACGGACGCATCATCACCCTGCCCCAAACGGTATTAACTTCCGACCGCCGCTGGCGGCGTCTGGGTCTATGGGGAACAACGTCTATAAATCAACTGATGATTTTCGGTTATTATTTGGGAGTGGCTCCCGCTACTCTGGCCAGATTATACCGTCGAAGGTATACCATCGGGAAAAATCGGTTCTCATCACAGGATCATGGCGCCATTAATTTTATACGTTTTCATGATGAGAAATCACACGAAGAATGAAAATTAACCCGGACATGCTGACTAAGTTGGTTTTTTCGGCTTACGGCTCACGGTTTTCATACAACTAATCATGATTATAAATCACAACAAAGTATTAAAACCAAAATTGGCCTGTTGATCGATTTAGTCTTTTCGGCTCACTGCTCAGCGCTCACGGCTACGGTTTTTATAAGGTAATAACGAATGCCCTTTCAAATAGATCTCTGGACTCGCTTTGAATCTGACGGTCAAGCCGTGTATCTCCGGGGAGACCGTCCCGATTGGTTTGTCCCCAATTCCTCAGGGGATGAAATTCTTCGGGAATTAATGAAAAATCCTCACAGCCGGTTGGATATCCCTGCCCAACTTTTCCTGGCGCGTCTCCCGGATTCCCCTCCCCTGCCCTATGCCGGCCGGTCTGCTTATTTAACCACTGATCATTTGCGGGAATGCTGGTTTCACCTTACCAACCGCTGTAACCAGAGCTGTCGGCACTGCCTGTTTTCCTCCTCGCCAAAAGAAAATAACGAATTGCACTGTTCTCGTGTCCTGGCTCTGGCCGATGAGGCCGCCGCACTCGGTTGCCGGGTCTTTGCCTTGACCGGCGGCGAACCTTTGGTTCATCCTGATTTTTCCCAGATCGTTGATCACCTGTTGGGTTATGAAAACTCCCACGTGCTGGTTTTGACCAACGGTCTGCTCCTGCAACAGACCGCCCAGGCAATGTCACAATGGCCGTCGGACCGTTTCCATCTGCAGATCAGCCTGGATGGCAATCCGGAGCATCACGATAGCATTCGTGGTCCCGGAGCCTATAAGGCCCTGACAAATCAACTGGAATGGTTGCACCGCCACGGGCGCCCCTTTACCCTCTCCATGTGCGTCAATGTTAAAAATATCGCAGACATGCCCACCTTAGTGGAAGTGGCGCATGCTTATGGTGGCTGCCAACGTCCATTTTCTCTGGTATTTTGTCAGAGGTCGAGGTAAAGCCGGTAGTTTTGCCTCGCCGGAGGAAATATTTCCGCATCTTATCCAGGCCGGCGAGCGAGCCGCGCACTTGGGGATTTGCGTGGACAACCTGGAAAGTCTGCGAAATCAGATTTTTGCCCCCAGCGGCACCATTCACGACGGTCCCGGCAGCGGCTGGAATTCCCTGGCCATCGGCCCGGATGGCAAGATATATCCCTCCCCTGCCCTGGTCGGCCTGCCCGCTTTGGCCACGGCCATTCCTGAGTCACTCGCCCGGGCCTGGCGGGAAAGTCCGGTCCTCGAAAAAATCCGTCAGGTGACTGCCGCTTCCCTGGATTCACCCTTCCGCTTTCTCCTGGGGGGCGGCGATCTGGATCACAGCTATATTCACGATGGTCGTTTTTTGGGCGCCGATCCTTATCAGGCCTCTCTATGAAAAGCTGGCCCTCTGGCTCATTCGCCGGGACGTGCAGCCTTCTGCAGCCTCGGAGGAACCGGGTCTGCTCCTGAAAATGGGAGAAGTTTTGGGAACCTGCGGTTCTCATGGAGGCGTGGCTTTAACCCATAACAATTGTCTCCTTGCCGCGGCGCAATCACAGAGCATCGAGACGATCAAGGCTTTTTATCAGGAGGCCGCCGTCACCGAAAAACCCGATATCACCAACCCTATATATTATCCCGAAAAATTTATCAGCCATATCCCGCCGGCTCGCCGGTTTCGGGGCTACGGTTGCGGCAGCCCGGTGCTGGAGGCAGGTCTTGCGCCGGGAGAGCGAGTCCTGGATCTCGGCTCCGGCCTGGGCATCGAATGCTTCATCGCCGCGCCCCTGGTGGGACCGCAGGGCCGGGTTTATGGTGTGGACATGCTGGAAACCATGCTTTCCCGGGCCCGGGCCGGGGCTGCCGAGGTAGCAGTGAATCTCGGTTATGAAAATCTGGAATTTAAATCCGGTTATCTGGAGGACCTGCCCCTGGAATCGGAGAGTATAGACGTGGTGCTTTCCAATTGCGTTATCAATCTATCTACCCATAAACGCCGGACCTTCGCCGAAATCTATCGGGTACTGCGCCCGGGCGGCCGACTGGTAATTGCCGATGTGGTCTGTGATACTGATCCTCCAGCCACAATAAAAAATAATGACCTCCTGCGGGGAGAATGCCTGGCCGGGGCTTTGACTCAAAAAGATCTTTTCGGCCTGCTCCGGGAATCCGGCTTCACCAATGTCTGCGCTCTAAAGCGTTTTCCCTACCGCCAGGTGCAGGGCCATCAGTTTTATTCCCTGACTTACCGTGCCGCCAAACCAGGGGATGGATGTCTGGTCCAGGTCATGTACCCGGGACCGCTGGCAGGTCTGGTTACCGAACAGGGCGGCCTGCTGCCGGCCGGGGTCATTCGAACCCTGGAGATCTCGGATTTACCTGGACAGACAAAAGATCTGTATATCCTGGACTCTCAGGGCGCCGTAAAAAATCAGCACTGGGAGGCCCCCTCCTGCTGCCCCGGCAATTCAGGGTGCTGCAGTCCGGCTTCGGAACCCTCCCCTGCCCTGCCGTCCTGTCCACCCCTTGAACCAATAGGGTTTTCGATGTCGTCGCCCCCTGACCAAAGAATTGAATTTAATAACGTTCTTGCAACCGAAAACCGAAAACCGAAAACCGAAAACTACACTAAAGGCTGTCTCCTCTGCGGCTCTCCCCTCACTTACCTGAATCGGGAAACCGCCGCCCGCTGCGTCTATTGCCAAAAAACCAAATTCGCCAATGCTCTCTGCCGGCAAGGCCATTATGTCTGCGATGCCTGCCACAGCCGGGATGCCCTGCAGGTTATTGAGCACCTCCTGCTGACCTCAAAGGAAACGGATATGCTGGCCCTGCTCCAGCATATCCGCCGTCATCCCGCCATCGCCCTGCACGGCCCCGAACACCACAGCCTGGTTCCCGGCATCATTCTGGCCGCCTACCGCAACCTGGGCGGCCCGGTCACCACCGGAAATGCTCCAGACTGCCCTGCGCCGGGGAAAAACTCTGGTGGGCGGCGCCTGCGCCTTTCTGGGTGCCTGCGGCGCTGCGGCCGGCGTCGGCGTTGCCTTCAGTCTGATTTTGGACGCTAATCCTCTCAAAGCCACAGAGCGTCAACTGATCAAACAGGTCTCCCTGGAATCCTTACAGGCCTCGGCTCTCATCCCGGGGGCCCGCTGCTGCCAGAGAGAGTGCTGGCAGGCCCTGCGCCAGGCCGCCCGGCTCTCTCGCCGGCATCTGGCTCTACCCCTGCCGGCCGCAGCCCCCCTCAACTGCCAACAGTGGCAGCAGAATAATGAATGCCTGCGGGCCGCATGTCCGCTCTGGCCAGGTTAAAACCGTTTTTCTTTATTGCAATTTTATTAACCCCTGTGTCTTGCCGGCGCCGGCCTCAGTCCAACGTCGGGTCTTGATTTTATATTGCGGTAAACCGCCGCTCATCCCCGGCCACACCAAGATTTCCAGTTGCCGCGCCAGTCGACGATTCCCGCGCCGCGCCCCCAGACTGATCAGGATAATTGGGTATCGCTTCTCATTTTCATTTCTCATACTTTTTCCCCAAGCCACCGCTCATCCCCCAGCACCACCGAGGTTTCCACCTGCCGATCGGTGATGTTCCAGTAGGTCCTGAGCAGCCGGTCTTTTTCCGCCGGCGTCACCAGTTTAAAACCGTGTTTCTGGTAAAACCGCACCGCCCACCAGGCCGCTGCCCAGGTTCCCACCAGGATTGGCTTTTCAAGGGTCGGATCGTAAAAAGGCCAGCAGTTTGCTGCCGATACCCATCTGTTGGCAGCTCCGAAGTACATAAGCGTGGCGGATGAGATACACCTCACCCCGATCCTGGCGGCCCATTACCCCCAGAAATCGGCCGCTCTCCTCCCAGCCCCAGAACTCCACCCCGGCAGCTATTTCCCCTTGAAGTTCTTCAAGAGGCATATATGGTTCATGCCAGCAGTCGGCCGGAATCTCTCCCCGATAGGCCAGAGCTCCATCATTAATGATCCTGTACAATTTCTCAAGATGCTCCGGCGACATCTGTTTTATCATCGCCCTCGTCCTAACCTCCCACCGTCCATTTCTTGATATTTTATGAGCTTTTGTTAAAATATACTACTATTAGTGTCAAGACATCAAAATCGACAGGGTTTGCATCAGTATGCTCAAAAGAACCTTTATTCATCTCCCCAAGGTGGGGCCGGCCACGGAACTATATTTCTGGCGGGAAGGTTTCCACACCTGGGAAGACTTTCTGGCAGCCCGCGCCATTCCAGGCTTGAGCCAGACCCGGCTGGCGGCCCTGCAGCGCGACCTGGAACATTCTTTGGGACATCTGGATCAACCGGCTTATTTTGGCTCCCGGTTGCCGGCCGGGGAACGCTGGCGCCTCTTTAAGCAGTATCGGCCGCGCACTGCCTACCTGGACATCGAAACCACCGGCGCCAACTGGCCGAACCTCTCGGTCACCGTCATCGGCCTCTACGACGGCCGAACTTTTCATCAATTTGTGCTTGGCGAAAATATCCTGGATTTCCTCGACATTATCGATGAATTTCAAATGCTGGTCACCTTCAACGGCTCCCAATTCGATCTGCCGGTGTTGCAGGCATTTTTCGGCGGCCGGCCATTCCGGCAGACCCACATCGACCTGCGCTTTGTCCTGGCCCGCCTGGGTTTCAAGGGCGGCCTGAAAAAGATCGAGCCCCGATTCGGTCTGAACCGCGCCCCCGACCTGGTCGGTCTCGACGGCTATGATGCGGTCCTGTTGTGGGAGCGGGCTCAACGGGGCAATCGTGTCGCCCGGGACCTGCTCCTGCGTTATAATCAGGAAGATGTCGTCAACCTGGAATCACTCATGGTTCAAGCCTACCAGATTGCCAGCAAAAGAGCCTTGGCAGGGATAGACGTTCCTAGTTGTTAGCTTTCCGCCCTCAGCGTTTAAATCGAGTCGATTTCACACCAATTTAATTTTATACCAGGAAAAATCCAATCTTGCTAATTTCAACTGCAGGCTGATTGCTGCTGGCGCATAGCTAGACATCTGCAAAACCCCGTTTCTCTCCGTTGAAAAATAAGATATAGTATATAGTGCGAATTTTTTAGAGCAGTCTGGTTTATAAAAATCTGACGTGCCCCTTGAAGGAGCTGTTAATGCGCTATTCTCAGATGCTGCTGCCCACTCTGAAAGAAGTTCCCTCGGAAGCGGAGACCATCTCCCACCAGTTGCTTTTGCGCGCCGGCATGATCCGCAGGCTGACCTCCGGCATCTATGATTACCTCCCCCTGGGGCTCCGGGTTTTACGCAAGGTAGAAGCCATCGTGCGGGAAGAAATGAACCGGGCGGGCGCCCAGGAAGTCCTGCTGCCCGCGGTGCAACCCGCCGAACTCTGGCAGGAATCCGGCCGCTGGCAAATTTACGGCAAAGAGCTCCTGCGGTTTAAAGACCGCCATGACCGGGATTATTGTTTCGGTCCCACCCATGAAGAGGTGATCACCGACCTGGTGCGCCGGGAAGTGCATTCCTACCGCCAGCTGCCCCTCAACCTCTATCAGATTCAGACCAAATTCAGGGATGAAATCAGGCCCCGCTTCGGCCTCATCCGCGGCCGGGAATTCATTATGAAAGACGGCTACAGCTTTGACTTGGATGAAACCGCGGCAGACCAAACCTATCAAGGCATGTATCAGGCCTATGACCGCATTTTTAGCCGCTGCGGCCTGCGCTTTAAAAGCGTCGAGGCCGACTCCGGCCCCATCGGCGGCAGTTTTTCCCATGAATTTATGGTCCTGGCCGAAACCGGGGAAGACGTCGTCGTTTCCTGCACTGCCTGCGCCTACGCCGCCAATCTTGAAAAGGCCGAAACCTCGGCGCCGGCCTCCCCCGCCGCCGAATCTCCTGCTCCTGTGGTCAAAGTCCATACCCCCGATGTCCGGACAGTGGAGGAAGTTGCTGATTTTCTTAATATTCCTATGGCGAAGGTGCTCAAAACCCTGCTTTACGAGACTGAGGCGGGACCCCTCGCCGTTCTGCTCCGGGGCGATCATGAAGTCAATGAAGTCAAATTGAAAAATTTTCTCAAAGTCAACGATCTCGCCCTGGCCTCGGAAGCCACGGTGCGCCGGGAAACCGGTGCGCCGGTCGGTTTTGCCGGGCCTCTCAACCTCAAAATCCCCATTTACGCCGATTACAGCCTCCGGACAACCTCTAATCTGGCGGCAGGCGCCAACGAAGATCATTATCATTATCTAAATGTTGATCCGGATCGCGATCTGGCCGTAAAAGAATACGCCGATCTGCGGCAGGTCACCCCCTCTGATCCCTGTCCCCGCTGCGGCGCCCCTCTGGAATTCCTCCGGGGCATTGAGGTGGGCCATGTTTTCAAGTTAGGCTACAAATATTCCAAAGCCATGGCGGCGACATATCTGGACGCTCAGGGACAGGAACAACTAATGTATATGGGATGCTACGGTATCGGCGTCAGCCGTATCGTCGCCGCCGCCATCGAACAGAATAATGATACCGACGGTATTATCTTTCCGACTCCCCTGGCCCCATTTCAAATCCTCCTGATTCCCATAGCTGTCAATGACGCTAAAACTATGGAAACCGCGGAGAGGATATATCAAGAACTCTCTGCCGCCGGGTTGGAAGTGCTCCTTGATGACCGCGATGAACGGCCGGGCATAAAATTTAAAGACGGGGACCTCCTGGGCATTCCTTATCGCCTGGTCCTGGGCCCTAAAACCCTGGCGCAGGGGGCAGCAGAAGTCCGTAACCGCCGCACCAAAAAAATGGAACTGATTCCGCTCCCGGTTCTGAAAGAAGAACTTCAAAATCGGATTCAAGAGGAAAATCTTCTTTAAAAATTAGCACCACCTTAAATCGAGTTATGTGTTTGTGTAATGCTTGTAACCCCCTTAAAATTCAACATTATATTTCCACCTTTTCTCTAAGGGGGGCAGGGATATGTCAGGTTCTTTTAGTTCTGGTAATTTTTAGCTTTTAGTTATCGAGGGCAGACTGAGGCAGACTTCCATGGCAGTGAGAATAATCCGAATTAACGATATCGTCGATGAAGTTTTGTCCCATCACCCCGGGGCCGACGTTTCCCTGATTCAAAAAGCCTATATTTTATCAGCCCGGGCCCATGAAGGTCAGACTCGCCTGAGCGGCGAACCGTATCTGTCCCACCCTCTGGAAGTTTCCTATCTCCTGGCCCAGATGGGCCTGGACCCGGTTTCCGTGGTCTGCGGCCTCCTGCACGACACGGTGGAGGACACCAACACCTCCCTGGATGATCTGGACGAACTTTTTGGCGAGGAAGTGGCCGACATCATCAATGGAGTCACCAAGATCAGCCAGATCTCCTTTGACAAAAAGATTGACCAGCAGGCAGAATATATCCGCAAGATGATCCTGGCCATGGCCCATGATATCCGGGTTATCCTGGTAAAACTGGCCGATCGGGTCCACAATATGCGCACCCTGGGCTATATGAAACCGGAAAGCCAGAAAAGGGTGGCAAAAGAAACCCTGGATATCTTCGCCCCCCTGGCGGGCCGCCTGGGCATGGGCCATCTCAAAGTCGAACTGGAAGATCTCGCCTTTTATTATCTGGAACCGGAAATTTACCAGCAGATTCAGGACGGCTTGGCCCGCAAACGCGGCGAACGGGAACAGTACATCAAAGAAATCACCGAAATTATTAATACCAAGCTTAAAGAACATAACCTCGACGGCGAGGTTAAAGGCCGCCCCAAACACCTCTACGGCATTTACCGTAAAATGCAGGCCCAACAAATAAGTCTTGAACAGGTTTTCGATCTTATCGCCTTCCGGATCATCCTCAAAACCCTTCCCGAATGTTATGAAACCCTCGGATTAATCCATTCCTTGTGGCGGCCGCTGCCGGGCCGGTTTAAAGATTACATCGGCATGCCTAAAGCCAATAAATATCAATCCTTGCATACCACGGTCATCGGCCCCTATGGTGAGCGGATGGAAATTCAAATACGCACTAAGGAAATGGATATTATTGCTGAAAAAGGCATCGCCGCCCACTGGGCCTACAAAGAGCGGCGCCAGGTCCAACAGGATGACAATCTGCGCTTTTCCTGGCTGCGACAGATTATCGAGTGGCAAAAGGATCTAACCAATCCCGAAGATTTCCTGAACACCGTCCGTATGGAGCTTTATCCCGAAGAAGTCTTTGTCTTTACACCCAAGGGAGAAATTAAAGAGCTGCCCCGGGCCTCGACGCCGGTTGATTTCGCCTACGCCATCCATAGTGAAGTCGGGCACCGCTGCACCGGCGCCCGGGTCAATGGCCGCATGGTCTCACTGAAGCATGAGCTGCAACATGGCGATGTCGTTGAAATCATTACTTCTCCTACTCATGCCCCCAGCCGGGACTGGCTCCAGTTCGTCCGCACCACCAGGGCCCGCAACCGCATTAAACAGTGGCTTAAGACTGTCGAACGGGAACGCAGTATTACCCTCGGGAAAGAAATTCTAGAACGGGAATTTCGCAAAGCCGGCTTGAATTTTGGAAAGTTGCTGAAATCAGAGGAAGAATTGCAGAAAACCGCCCAGGATATGTCTTATGTCCGCATTGATGATCTGTTGGCCGGGGTGGGTTTCGGCAAAGTGTCGGCCAACCAGGTGATTACCAGGTTGCTCCCCAAGGAAGATCATATAACCGCCGTTCCTGAACTACCTTCCAAGGCCGCGGCCAAGGCTGCAACCGCCGACCGCGGCGGCATCCGCGTTAAAGATCTCGATGACCTCCTCATCAACCTGGCCCATTGCTGTAATCCCATCCCCGGGGACAATATTATGGGCTACATCACCCGTGGCAAGGGAGTTACCATCCATCGGATCCGAGTGCCCCGTGCTGGCCCGCACCGAGAGCCTCCGCCACATGCCGGCAGCCTGGGATGGCCTGGCCGGCGGTCGGCACCCTGTCCGCATTCAAGTTATTTCAGTGGATAAACCTGGACTGTTGGCCGACATCAGTAATGCCCTGAAACAGGCCGAAGCCAACGTCTTAAAAGCCAGTATTGAAACTACGGTGGATCAAAAGGGCCTGTCGTGGTTTACCATCGAAGTGACTGATACCAACCATCTGGCCAAGGTGGTGAGCGCCATTAAGCGGGTGAAAAATGTTCTCAGCGTTAACCGGGTGATGAGCTGAAAATTATCGTCTGTTAAACAAAATAATCCCCCAATTCCCAAAAGGAACTTTCCCAGTTATTGCAGATATGAGAGGATGTTATTGCCCCCCTTTTTTAAAGGGGGGTCAGGGGGATTTTTCTTGTGGCTGTGGAATTGGACAGCTAAAAAAATCAGGCCGGCTTTACCACCCGACCCGACCGTAAACAACGGGTGCATACCTGGATATATTTTACCTGACCGTTCTGCAATGCCCGCACCCGACGCAGGTTGGGCAGCCAACGCCGTTTGCTCTTGTTGTTCGCATGCGAAACATTATTACCGACCTGCGGCCCTTTGCCGCACATTTCACAAATTCGAGCCATGAAACCGCCTCCTTAGTTCCTAAAAAAATAAATTTATAAAAATTTCATAATAATTGCAAGAGAAATCTGAAATAAAAAACAGTGGCTGATCCAATTTAACTGTATCGCTGACCACTGCATCACATCTCCCATTCCGGCGGCACCGGGCATTCCCCCACATAATCTTCGGCACAACAGTGGTCCTGCTTATACATGATAATAATCAGGATCAGGGCGCCCAAAAACATATATTCCGGCCCAAAAAGCCACAGGGTCACCACCGCCGACAGGTAATAGGCCCGCATGCCCAGGGTGTAATGCAGGTTCCCCAGGTTGAGGATATGGGCCACATACGCGGTATTCAGCATGAGATCGCACTCCAGGGGCACATTGATCATCAGATTGGTGTGGTTGAAATAGCGGATGGCCAGGGTGAAACTGAAAAAGGCGAAAAAGAAATGCATCACCAGGAGCATGACTTTTACCAGGAACAGGGTTCTCATCCGGGAAAATATCAAGGTAAAATCAAACGGCAGTTCCGTGACCTGCTCCGGCTTAAAGAGCAGACTCAGCAGACCCAGGCCGATAAGGATGGCAGTGGAGGCCAGGAAACTTGATGCCATGATCCAGTTGCGCAAGGTCTGCACCGCCAGGATGTCCCGCTTCTCTTTCATGATCGACTCCACCCACATGCGGCGCAGGTGTTTGGTAATGCCCAGGTAAGTTTTGAGCGGCATCCGCCGCACCTGATACACCCAGAACAGATGATAGGCCGTTAATACCAAAAAAGTCGCGCCGGTAAAGATAACCTCCCACCATTGGACCTGTGCCATGCTTTCTCCTCCGCCCAAATTGCCGAGGCCGGCGTTTTTTTGAAAATTTCTGGCATTTCTTACTCAAGATATTATTATATTTAGATTCTATGGATTAGCCAAACCTTCTCGAGGGAAATTAAGCTGCAATAATTTTGGTTTGCATGATCAAGGGATAAATTTTACTATTGTTTGACTATCAGTAGCCTGGAGGGAATTACCTGGAAAAATTAAAAAACCTGGGCGTCTCGGCTGCATGCTTTTTCTGCCCAAAAATGCCAGCTCATGCCGCAGCAGCCTGGCAGTTCCTATTTTAATGTTACCTTAAGTTAAAACTGAATATCAAACAGCGAGCTGATCGAGTCTTCTTTGTGGATGCCGGTGATGGCCTTGCAGAAAAGCGGCGCCACGGATAGCTGCACGATTTTGTCTACCTGCCTGGCATTGTCATGCAACGGAATGGTGTCGGTGACCACGAGGCGTTTTAAAGGGGAGGCCGCAATCCGGTCCACCGCCGGACCTGACAGCACCGGATGGGAACAGCAGGCGTAAACCGACTTTGCCCCTTTTTCCATGAGCACTTTGGCAGCCTCGGTCAAAGTCCCCCCGGTATCAATAATGTCATCTAAAATGACCGCCTCCATGTCCTTGACTTCCCCGATAATATTCATGGCCTTGGCTTTGCCGGGCGCATCCCGGCGCTTATCAATGAAAGCCAACCTGGACTCCAGTCTCTTGGCATAGGCCCGGGCCCGGGGAACACCTCCGGCGTCAGGGGAGATCATCACCAGATCGTTTTTAAAACTGGCCTTGATATAGGGCATCATGACGGAAGAGGCATACAGGTTATCCACCGGAATGTTGAAAAAACCCTGAATCTGACCGACGTGCAAATCCATGGTGAGAATGCGGTTGGCGCCGGCGCTGGTCAACAGATCGGCCACCAGCTTGGCGCTGATAGGCACCCGGGGAGCCACTTTTCGATCCTGGCGGGCATAACCGTAGTAAGGGATCACCGCCGTAATGCGACGCGCCGAAGCCCGTTTTAAGGCATCGATCATAAGTAAAAGTTCCATCAGGCTAGTATTGACGGGCTGACAGGTAGATTGAATTACGAAAACATCCCGGCCGCGCACATTTTCGCCGATTTCAACTCTGATTTCGCCGTCGCTGAAAGTTCCCACATACGCTTTTCCCAGCGGCATAGACAGACAATTGCAGATCTCCAGGGCCAAGTCAGGGTTGCTGTTGCCGGCAAATATCTTCAGAGAACTATTCATCTGAACTCACTCCACCTTTTTTAAAGCCGATTGATCGCCTTGAGGTTTTTTGCTTCCGATAAATAACTAACTAAAAATACTATGTTATTGGTATTTACTGAAATTCATCCCGGTTGCTCTAAACAAGATTATGTTAAAATATTCTCAAAGTGATGGCAAGAATATTTTGCGCCCCTCCTAACCCGGCGTGAACATATGGCAAACAATTCGGGCAGGCGTAGCTCTTAATGTCGCTAAACTGATTGTGCAGGTATAAAAAAGGCAAAACGGAAGTAAAACGGTTGGTTAGAATGCATACCAGACGCGGAACCAGTTGTGCAAGGCTTCGCCTCTTTCCTTATGCCCCGGCTCCAGTTGCGATCTTAAAAGAAAACTCCAGCGCCCCAGGTCATATTGAATTCCCGGGCCAAATCCAAAGGTCGGATCATTGAAATTTAAGCTGTTGCGCCAGGCAAAATAATCGGTGGGAGGTTTGTAGAGATAACCGCTCATTCCTACTTTTAAAGTAGGCATTATGCAATAATCCAGGGAGTAGCGAAATAGCAGGTGACTGGTGGGACCGATAGCCGATTGTCCCGGTGACTGGTCCTGATTATACAGAAATGAGACCCGCAACTCCGCCGATGGCGAAAATTGAAATTTCGCCGACATCTGATGAGAATTTTTGTCTAAGTTATCAAAACGAGCCGCAGCCCCGGAATTTTGCCCGGGGGAGATTCTCGGCAGGCGCTCTCTGAAGGAAAAGGTAACAAAAGGGTTGGCTTCCTTGGGATCACTCAGCTGCACTTCCAGGGAACTCTTCGGAGGGCAAATGGGCAGGGTATAGGTCTGGCCGCCGCTGTCTTTTGGCGGTATGGAAGCCGGGGCATCACCTGCTGTTCCCAGGAGTAATGCCACCCCCAGGAAGCATATCGCCAGAAGGCGGTATCCCCTGAATATCCCCCCAAACATTTTTCTCCCCCCATAACTCTTATCGCTAATATTACCTCAAAAACTTCCAAAAAGTCAATGAAAAACTAAGATACTTGGGTAACCGCCTCTCCCTCGCCAGGGGTATTCTCGAGGGAGAGGTTAGGTAAAAATTTTAGGTTCAAACTTAATTATCCCCCCCAGGGCATCCGGCTATAGGTTTCGCTCAAAGAATCCCGGAACTGGCGGAAAAATTTTTCATGCGCGCTTTCCCAATCAGCCAGCATATTAAGTGCCGTTCGGGCTTCTCCTTCAGTTTTCTCCGCCATCAGATGATAAAAATCACTTAAATCTTTCTCGATGAGCCATGCCATGTTAAAAACCGTCACATCCGGAACCATGGACTCATTTACACAGCGCTGCAAAAATTCGGATCGAGCCCGGGCATCAAAATAATCCGTCGGCTTTAGCACCACTTCCTCAACATCGGCCAAGGCGATTTTCTTGCCGGCCTTCACGTCGCTAATCAGCCTGTTCAAAAACTCGATATGTTTTTCTTCTTCTTTGATAAGACGTTCAAAGGCCGTCACCGCCGAGCCGACCCCCAGTCGTTGCAGGGAATTTTGAAAGAATGCCTTTCCCGTTTCCTCCTGATTGAGGGCGTATTCAAAAATTCTGATCAAATTTTCCTGTCCACTCATGGTAATCCCTCCTAAAAGTTAAAAATTGGCAATTTCAGGTGCATCTGACCACACCCATCTCCGTTTGGCATTGAGCCAGATGATATAGACAATCATAAAAACGGTAGAAACGGCTGCAGGCACCGAAGTCTGGGTGCTAAATAAGGCCAGCGCCAAACCTCCGGCCAGACCGTAGTTCTTCAAGGTGCTTAAAAGTATCAGGCTGATGGTTAATGGCTGCGTTAATCCTCGCCAGCGGCAGAGGCGCTCTATTACCTCTCCCCATAAAAAGGTGCTGCCGACGGCAATGAAAAATACCGGCAAAAGCGACAGCGGCTGGTGGAATATAAACTGCCGGTTTAAACCCACTATGGTAAAAGTAATGATAAAAAAGGACCAATTGGTCATTGTGCCCTTCCAGGGCTCAATTTTTTCAGCCCAACCAAACCACTGCAGCAGCCAGGACAGAGCCAGTGGCAAGATAATCAATTCTCCCACGATGATGGCTATATCCAAAGGATGCACCAGCATCCCCCCGCCAAATAACAGCAGGGCCAGCAACGGCGTTAAAATTAAGGCGCTGAGATAAGAACCGACGGTGCCCAGCAAAGAGAAAACCTGGTCGCCCTGCAAAATGACGGTAAAAGGAATAACCGCCACCGCCGGCGGCACGGTGGCCAAAATGATAAACCCATTCCTGAGTTCCTGATTCTGAATCATCAAGTGGCTGAGACCGGCTAACAATCCGCTCAGGAGAAAAAAACTGCAGACGATTCCGGCTATGGTCGGCCTGACCAGCGCCTGGGGTGAGCGAAAAATACTGACTGGAACTCCTAAAACTGACAGCGTCATGACCACTCCCAGGGCGGGCAGTACCAATTTTTCGGTATATCCGGCAAACTGTCCGCCTGCCAGGCCCAGCACCAAAGATAGAATCAGAATAACATCGCGGTTGCGAAAAAATATTTTTCAATACGTTTTCCAATAGTTCAGGTATTACCATGAGATAGGAGGATTTTCATAATCAGCCGCTACTGCGCCAGGGCAAATTTTTGATCCGCGGTGGCGTCGTAAAACAAAGGTGCCGCTTCCTGACCGGCTAATACTTTTCGGAATGCCTCCACCATAAAGCCGCCGATAATCTGATTGGTCATGATCACCGCCGGATCCGGTTGGTAAATACAGGCTGCCCGTTCCCGGCCTGGGCCTCTCTGAGGACGCTGGGCCACAATCTCCGGCAAACCCAGTAAAACAGCCGGAGTCTGAGGCTGCCTCAGGGGGTGATAGACCACTACCTGGCCTGCGAGCGACATCGGACCCGCCGCTGATCAGGATTTTACCTGCCGCGGCACAGGCCTCACTTAACGCTATCCGGCTGTCAAAGTTGTCCACACAATCAAAAATACCGTCAAAGCCGCTGATATCGCTGCCATCCCGGAAATAATCCCGCACCCCCACCGCCCTGGTCTCAAACCATGTATTAAGTCTCGCCGCCAGGGTCTCGGCCTTACCCGCACCCACGGCTCCGCTGAAAAAAACCTGCCGGTTGAGATTGGTCACCTCGATGACATCCGGATCAATGAAGGTCATCTTCTTAAAACCGGCCAGGGCCAATCCCAGCCCCACAAAATTTCCCAAGGCGCCGGCCCCCACAATTGCTAACGAAGGCTGCTGGTAAACCGGCGGAAAACGGGGGCGCTGGTAACGGATCACTTCCGGCGATTTTTTGCCCCCGAACAGCAAATTTTTGGTTTCTTCCAAAATAATGCCGGCCGCGATAATGTCCATGGCTCCGTCTCTCACTGCAGCATTCCCCGGGAGACTCCTGCCGGACATCACCTCCTGAAGCTCCGGCCATTCCCGGCCTCTGACATAGGTAAAAATTGTAAAACCTTCTTCCCTCTCATCCTGCCGGCTCAAACACCGAATTACCATCAACCGGCGCTGAAAGGCATTTTCCAGGATAATTTTATCAGCCAGGCCATAACTGCTCAAATCCACCGCCAGATTGCCGCTCCCCAGGACCTCCTGACAGCACGGGTGGGTTAAATATCCTTCAAAATGACTCAGGTGCCAGTCCGGGTTCAACCTGCGGGCCATCGAAATTAACCGTTCATCCAGTCTGGGGGCAACCACCCGAACCTGATTAATTCCCAATGCCGCCGTTCCTAAAAGGTACAGGGAAGTTAACAGGCCTTCATCACCGACCACCCCAACCTGAGCCCGTTCCAGTATCCCCTGGTTCCACTCCGGAATCCGCAACTGTCTGTCCAACCGCCCCTGATCCGACATTACCATAATTCCTTAACCCAAAACGTCAGGCGGGAAATCACCGCGCACCCCGCCTTTATATTCCTCTTGCCCGGCTCCCATTCTACCCGGTCAAATTAATTCTCGACTTCCACTTTTTATCCGTAAACCATAAACTGAAAACCGAAAACCTCTCTTAAAGCCCCTCCAGCTTAGGAGGCACGTACGGAACCGGCGCCAACTGATTTCTTACCTCTTCTTCCAAAGCTTCCATATCCGAGACTGTCAAAAGGCGCCCGTCATCGCTGAGACGGATAGATGCCGCAATTTTACTGCAAAAAGTCCGGCCTGAAAGAATCCCGCGTTTCTTGTAATGGATCTCTTGCTCATGCCAACCGTCATCGCCGATCACGATGGCATAACAGAACCCGCCGTATTCCGTCTCCCAAATTTTCGCCTTCGAGACCGGATTGTCGGTTATCAGACTGACACTGCCTTTTTTTAGATCCTCCGCCGACCAGTCTTCCCCGTGCAGTAATGCCAAATCCCTGATGATCACCTCCACCTTGGCCACCGGCAGTCGTAGACGCGCCGTCACATAATCCAGGACGGTCTCCTGGTTGGCCATATCTGTCTCGGAAAAACGATGGTACTCCAGCTCTCCATGCGAGTGAATCCAGCCGTTGATAACTACGGTCTCCGGCAAGGAATCTCGATATTCGATAATCCTTTCCGGCGCCAGGCTGACGTACTGCTCCAGGTTTTGTTCGTTCTTCGGCAGACCGATATCATTGATTAACTCCGGCCTGTGAAGGTCAGCCAGCGTAAAGCCGTACCATTCGTAGCTTCGTTGATGGATGTCCCGGACGAATTGATTGATTTTGTAAGCCTTGTCCCTGGCATACCGGGTCATGAAAATTTCTTCCGGGAGTTCGGCCAGCAGGATCTCACGATTAGCCGTTTTTTTCAGATCGGCCAGACTCCTGATTCTCACTGCCGCAACCTCAGGCGGACGTAGCTGTCGTCAACCTCCAGACTGCCCGTATGGGTTCCCGGCATCCGGTACATATCCTCACTAAGCACCCGATGCAGAATGCTTATCAATCCCCGCGCCCCGGTTCGCTCCTGCTGGGACTTGAGCGCCACCGCCTTTAAGGCTTCCTTGGTAAACTGCAGCTCGATTCCCCAGGTCTTAAAATCGTGCATATACGCCTTCAAGGGGCTGTCCTCGCTCTGCGTCAGGATGTCCATCAGATTCTGCGTGGTCAGCATGTCATAGCTGACTCGAACCGGAAAGCGTCCCATCAGTTGGCGTTCCATGCCAAAAACCACCAGGTCTTCCGTGAGCAGATGGTCTCGCCATTCGCCGGTGAAGCCATGGAGATCCATCCGCTTCTGGACCACCGCCTCCAGTTTCTCAAAAACCCCCCCGGCGATGAACAGCACATGCTTGGTGGATAAAGACAGACGCTCTTTGCCCAGATCCACCGTGTTTTCCACCCCTTCCACCAGCTTCAGCAATCCTTTCTGCACTCCCCGGCCCGAAACATCCCGGTATGATGCGGCCTCGCCGGCAATTTTATCCAGCTCATCCAGATACACAATACCCATCTGGGCCACCTGCGGGTTGCCTCCGGCCGCCACCAGAAGATCTACCAAAATATCGCCGGTATTCTGCCCCACATAACCCGTCTCACTGAATTTGGTTAAATCTTCCACCACAAAAGGGACCCCCACAAAATTGGAAGCCGTTTCCGCCGTATACGTCTTACCGCAGCCGGTAGGGCCGATGAGCAGGATATTGGCCTTGGGTGTCCGGGTCCGGCGCAGGGCCTCATCGATATCTTTACCATTATGAGCCAGGGCCTCTTTCAGAGAGTGCCCCAACCGCCGGTAATGAAAGGCAATGGCCGTCGCCATGATCTTTTTGCCTTTTTCCTGCCCGATAATAAACCGGTCCAGGTCTTTCTTCAACTCCACCGGCGTTTTGCTGAATTCGATGATATGTTCCGCCGCGGCTTCAACCTGCTGCTGCCGTTTGCCTTCTATCTTTTCAGTGATCCGTCTCCGGCTCCGGTCTGAAATATAATCATACATCTAATTTACCTTAAGTTGCCGTTCTGTGGTTCCCGGTTTCAGTTATAATTGCTTGTTAATCCCACCTTTATTAAAGAAGGGTTTAGAGGGATTTTCCCTTCCCCTCCTGGGCCCACAATGTCCCCAACGACTGCTCCCGCAAAGCCTCCTCCGTTAGATGAGGATTGCTCTCATACAGCCGCCGACTGAGGCTGATCTCTTCCGGCGACCGGGCAAACATCAAGTATGGGTTGTCAAACCTCGCCACAAGTTCCCTGGTCAGGCGCCATTGCCCCGCGGTCAACAACGGGAACAGGCTCAAACGGTCCGCCGGTTTCGTCACCGCCGGAAGTTCGCCTTCATATCCCCTTTCCCCCGGTAATGCCTGCAGATTAAATTTTTTCACAATTCCGGCCACCGCCGCCAACACCGTCTCCGGCAACGGCTCCCTGATCTTTTGTCTATCCCTGCCCTTTTTTATCTGCTCTTTCAGCTTCATTCTGCTATTTTTCTAACCAAACCCTATAAGCTCCACACTCGAAATTCGAAACCCTAAACTCGAAACTCATATATTCCTGTTCTTCACTTCCAGCTCACCCTGCAAAACCCTCACGTCACCCGGGTCGAGGCGCAAATCTTCGAAATCCACCTCCGACTTGTCTCGTCCATACCCGTCCAGGCTGTTGTAACCGTTCCGTTTGCGGCTGTTATACCCATAAAACAGAGCATTCAGACCTTCTTCCAGGGCCCGGCTAGCCGCAGCCGCGGAAAATTCCACCTCCGGCTGGTAATCGGTCAAGCAGATCTGCTGCTTATCTTTAATTCTCCGCAGCAGCGGATGTTTGTAAGTCTCCAGAACTATCGGCTTGAAAGGCCCGGCCGTGGAGACCGCTACCCGGCAGTCCGGGAAAAGATACAGCCGGCCGAAATAATCCTGCAGGAGATAATCACCGGTCCTCACATAGATCCAGTAGTCTCCGGAATGTTTCGGGTCCGGGAAACAACCGAAGCCGTCCAGTTCAACTGCGCCCTGGGCGGCCACAGTCAATAGCATCCCCAACTCCGCCTCTGGAAGGTCCAGGAGATCCTGCACCTGGTCCAGCTCCCGCTGCCATCGGTTAAGTTCCTGCCGCACCAGTTTCCATTCTAAGGCCCCTTCAAACCAGCCGGTTATATCCCTCACCGGGCCGCGCCGCTCCGGCAACGGCTCCGGTTTCCGCCTCCCCAGAGACTCAAGGCGAAGTATCATCTGCCGCAAAATCGACTGCCGCTCCCGCAAATCTTTGATATAAAGGGGAGCGCGCCGATTTTCCGGTAGGTTGGCCGCCAGATAAGCCAGAACCGCCGCCCTGCCGTTCTTTTCCCGGCGCCGGTGGCGTCGCCGCCGCCAGAAATGCGGCAGAATTTCAAAGAGGATGGTCCTGAGTCTGGCGTCTAAGGGTTGCTGATAGGTCAAAGCCCCGGGGAAAATTCGCTGCCGCAGCTGTAAACTCCGCTGTTCATATTCTTCCGGAAAGGCTGCCGGATAATTCTCTACGAAAGAATCCAATGACAGGGATTTAATAAAATACTGTGTATCTATCCTAATCAATAATTCGTCAAAGCTCTCCACCGCTCCCGGCCCCGTGGCCGCCCCTGCTCCGGTCAAATTCCCGACTTCCGCTTCAATCTGCGCATCCAGCAACAGCGGTACATAAATAAAGCCTTCTCTAATCAATACCTCCATCTCAGAATTCAACAAATGCCACATCACTGCTGCCTCATTTCAAAACTTTTCCCACTTTCCCCCTTCCCCTTTCCACTATCCACTTTTCACTTCCTTCCGCCTTCTTGCGGTTTAATAGCCCTGACCGGCACATAAAGATAGGTTTCGCCATCCTCGGACTGCTCCACCCTGGCGTATTCCAGGACCGGAGACTGGGTGTGCCGCCCTTTGGCCAACAGTCTCCCTCCCTGGAGTTGCCTTTGAATATCTTCGAGTATCTGCCGCTCCTCAATGCTCCAATCCCGGCGCTCCAGCATGTGCTGACATAAATCGTACAGCTCTTTGCCTTCATAACTGCCGGGCTCGAAGATCTCCAGCAAACCTTCTCCCGCCTGACCGGGTAATATTTCCACCACCAACGGCAGCGGCTGCTCCCGTTTCTGCTTTTCAACTGCGGGAATAATTTCTGTCATACCGCCCCCTGCTGCTCATTCGTTTTTTTCTCAAAACCGGTTCCCAGGCTGCCGCTTGACAGCCCGATATCTTTTCCGAAGCCCCCGCTTCCCCACCTTTCATCTATCTGTATCTACCACATTTTGCTTTTTAATATCAAACTAGATCCACTTAATTTCTCTAGTGTGCCAATTCCAAAAGCCAACATGTTTAAAAATCACCACAAAGCATGCAAACCAAAAAGGCCATCTTGCTCAATCCAGTTTTTCGGCTTACGGCTCACCGCTCACGGCTTATGGTTTTCATATAAGTCAACAAGTTCTGTGGAACACCACGAAGCCTGAAAACAGGCAGATGCCCATGAGAGACCTATAGCCCATAGCCTCTTGCCTATAGCCTGTTTTCAATTAAGATTTTTCATCAGATTTTCTATTTATACCAATTGATCTTGCCGATATCGTCTAAAACCTGTACATTAGAAATTATAAAAAGTGTAAACTTATCATAAGTATAAGACCAATAATGAGAAACGTCAATTCCTTATCCGGCTGCTTTGCCTCCTGAGGCGGCCATGGCAGAACCGTGCATCTCTTTTCTCATTCTTCAGGTAACGCCCCACACTCGACTACTGCGGCCCCGGAGGTGAATTATGGCGGCAAAGCAATCGGATAAGCCCTGGCGGCAGGAAACTCTGGCCATCCATGCCGGCGGCCTGAAATCAACAGTTTTTGGCGAAGTCTCACCCCCGGTCTTTCAGACCTCCACCTTCGCCTTTCCCAGCGCCGAGGCCGGCGCCGCCAGGTTTTCCGGCGAGCAGCCGGGTTATATCTATACCCGCATGAACAACCCCACCGTCAATGCCCTGGAAGCCGCAGTGGCCGCCCTGGAAGGCGGCGCTTGGGCCGTGGCCGCGTCCACCGGCATGGCGGCGGTTAATGCCGTCCTCTTCAGCCTCTTGAGCCAGGGTGAGGGCGTCCTGGCCGGCGACTGCCTCTATGGCCCTTCGCACACGCTCATCGATAAGGAATTGCCCCGCTTCGGCATCGCCCCCGTTTTCGTGGACTGCTCGAACCTGGAGGACTGGCCCTGGCCCTGGCCGCCCGCCCCCGGCTCCTCTTTCTGGAAACCCCCACCAACCCCACCATGAAACTCACGGATCTGGCCGCCGCCGTTCCCCTGGCCCATGATGCCGGGGCTCTGGTGGCGGTGGACAACACCTTTGCCACTCCCTGCGGTCAGCGTCCCCTGGAATTCGGGGTCGATCTGGTGGTCCACAGCCTCACCAAGGCCCTCAACGGCCACAGCGACGTTCTGGGGGGCATGATCGTCGGCCGGGACCCGGACCTGCACCGAAAAATTAAGCGCCATCTCACCTTGAACGGCGCCGTCATGGATCCCCACCAGGCCTGGCTCATCCTGCGCGGCATCCGCACCCTGGCCCTGCGTCTGGACCGCTCCCAGGCCAACGCCCTGGCCCTGGCCCAATTTCTGGCCGGGCACCCCAAAATCACCTGGGTCCGCTACCCCGGCCTGCCCGACCATCCCCAGCACCTGATAGCCCGGCGCCAGATGGACGGCTTCGGCTTCATGCTCTGTTTCGGCGTCAAAAACGGCCTGGCCGGCGGCCGCACCCTGATGAATCACCTCCGGCTTATCACCCTGGCGGTCTCTCTGGGAGGTGTGGAATCCCTCATCCAACACCCCGCCTCCATGACCCACGCCGGCGTTCCCCGGGAAGAACGGGAACGGACCGGCATCACCGACGACCTGGTCAGGCTCTCCGTGGGCTGCGAAGCCCTGGCGGATCTCCAGGCCGACCTGGACCAGGCCCTGGCC
>CAWBKT010000046.1:0-70857 GCA_963789385.1 uncultured delta proteobacterium
GGACTTTCATTGTACCTTGAAACCTATTTCCAGAGACAGGAATTAAATCAGTTGCTGTTTGCCATCAAATAATTATAAATAAATTTGATCAATTCTGGCTGAGTTCGTTTACCAGGCCTTCCGGAAAGACGGAGCAATAAAGGTATGATGCATCTGATTCTGAGTGCGTGCTTTTTGTTACTGGTTGGGGTGCTCCATCCCGCCCCGGCCCTGTGTGGCCCAACTCTTGATTTGGTGCGAGCCAAGGGTGTGGTGCGGTGCGGGGTCAGCGTGGGCTTACGGGGCTTTTCTCTGCAGGACGAGGCCGGCCGCTGGCAGGGCCTTGACGTGGATTTCTGCCGGGCCGTGGCTGCTGCCGCTCTAGGCGAGGCCGATAAGGCGGCCTTTGTGCCGGTGACCTCAGCCAGTCGGTTTCCGTTGCTGCTTGCCGGCAAAATAGAATTGCTGCTGCGCAACACGACCTACACCTTTGAGCGTGAAGCCGCCATCGGGGTACGCTTTGCCGGAATTTACTACTATGATGGGCAAGCCTTCATGGTCCGGCGCGGCAGCGGCATACGTCAACTAGCCGATTTGGATGGCGCCACCATCTGCATCGCGAAAAGGACTACGCATGAGGTAACCCTGGGGGATTACTTTCTACAGCGGGGCTGGACCTATAAATCGTTGCCGGTGGAGACCCTCCAAGAGTTGAAGGATAATTTTTTAGAGGGCCAATGCCAGGCCATTACTGCGGATCGTTCGCAGATAGCCGCCTTCCGGACGATGCTGACCGGCGGGGCCGAGGAATACGACGTATTGCCTGATACCGAGTTGCGCACAAACAGGTAATAAATCTATTGACCCAACTGTTTAGACTCCAAAATGTGGCGGGACCCGCAGGGCGGCGAAAGCCAAAGCGAAGCGCATCCCGCCTTTCAAAGAGCTAAACATTATCTTTTTACTTCTATGATCGCAACTTGGTATTATCACAGCCAAGCAAAACAGCTGCCGAGGTGAAATCTTCAGGTCTGTTTCTATCTCTAAAAATTTTTATGAAACTTTAATCAGTTGTCGATAATTAAAAATTAACGACCCTCTGATGTGTATTAATGTAGAGGACTTTCGGCTTTATTCAAAAATCAAAATTTTATGAAGGAAATACCGGAATGGGAAAAATTCGGGAAATGGAGAACCTTGCAAAAAGTCCGGGAGTAAAGATGGCGGTTGTGCAGGTAAAATACGGGGAATCACTCAAAAAGGCTTGGAATAGACATCTAACAGAAAACCCCGGCGATGCCTCAGTGATGATCAAAATTTTCAATCAGCCAGGACCTGTTACAATCTGCAGCTGGTACCACTTCCCAAGGTTTAATTCCAGATGAAAACTATTCTCATAATTGATAAGCTTTATTCCACTCTTTTAATGCTCCAAGAGGAATTTGAAGAGGCGGGATACAAAGTGGTGACCACCGATTCAGGAGACGAAGCTCTCAAGATCCTGAATGACAACTCTATACCAGTGGATCTGATAATTACTAATCTCCGCCATGCTGGTCCTGATATGTTAGATTTTTTATGGCAAATCAAAAGAGCTTGGCCGGATCTGCCTGTAATATGCTTTACGGCCCTTTCAAGATATAAAAAACTTGCTCTTGAGGATC
Source organism: uncultured delta proteobacterium (assembly GCA_963789385.1). Lineage (GTDB taxonomy): Bacteria > Desulfobacterota > Desulfobaccia > Desulfobaccales > Desulfobaccaceae > Desulfobacca. The sequence continues at coordinate 1,644 of CAWBKT010000046.1, forward strand.
GGCCTTTCGACGATTTGATTGAAAAATCCTCCGATTTAACCAAACTTAAAAAGAGTGTGGATCGACAAATAAATAAGATGGGTCCAAATGTCGGAGATATGTCAACAAAAGATAACCATCCAACTCCAATTATTAATAGTTGATTCCTGCTTTTGTTTCAATCTTCCAGGATTTCGAGAGGTTGCAATCACCAGATCATATTTGGCATTTTTACCAGTTAGGCTATAACTCTCGGAGATGGCAAGTAACCTGGCAATTTTTTTCGCAGAGACATGAATTGCTTATAATTCTTCTCCTCTTCCATTGACTCATTATTACCGGGAGGTGTTGGCCAGTGGTTCATAGTCTCACGCCATGCCAAATATCTCCTAACCAAGAGGATGGTATGTTCAGACACAAGCAAATACCATTTTAATCGAAATTTGTGCTTCCTGGCTCTCCACGATGACTTGGCTTACAGGAAAACGTAAAACCATAGCTAAATAATTACACAGTTGTTTTTTCCAGGGAGAGGCATCATGAGTAGTCCTTTTGATCTTGCCCAAGTCGACAAAATAGTGTCTCAGGCTCGGGAATATTTCTTCCAGCACGTGCTCTCTTGGGCCCTGGCGGGTCAAATCATATTATCGGCTGGGTTGTCCTGATAGACCAAAGTAAGCGGTGGGCATACGGCCTGGGAGATCCGCCACGGGTAGCAATACGCCACCTCAGAAGCTGCGACAGGGGGCCAACTCTTGGATCCAGAGGTTGTTGATGCCTTATCTCTTTTATCCTGGTGGCGATTGCCTATATTATTGCGGGCCATTACAACTGGCCCTCCAATGAACTGTACGCCGTTGGCAAAATTTTGATGGCCCTGACCCTGGTGCGATTATTCACCAACAAGATGAAAAATCGTCTTCTCGGCGGATTGCGCCATTGCTATTTGGATTTATGCCTCTGTCTTTATTGTAATCTTGTCGACCCCTCTTTTAGTTTTTTGCGGTGTTGATTTTCAGCTCGGGGAAGTACACTTTTCTCTTTTACCTATTCAGCGGGCCTTTTTCCTGTTGTTGGCTCTTTACTGGGTGTCAAAAAACCTGCGAATATTTCTCCATTTCTGGCTGACCGTAAAATCAGGTTTGCTCCTGCGGCCCAAATCCTGTTGTATAGGCTCGGCAGCATTTTTCTCTTTTCCGCCAGTGTTGTTATAGTTTTACATTACCTGGGGCTGGATCTCACCGTCTTCGCTCTGTTCAGCGGCGCTCTGGGGTTGGGACTGGGTTTCGGCCTGCAAAAAATCTTTGCCAACCTCGTGAGTGGGTTCATCCTCCTGGCGGACAAATCCATCAAGCCAGGCGATGTGATTCAGTTGAAAGACACCTATGGTTGGATCAATTTTCTGGGAACCCGCTATGTCTCTGTCGTCACTCATGATGGTATCGAGCATCTCATCCCCAATGAAAACCTGATAACCGGCGAGGTAATCAACTGGTCTTACAGTCAGAACCTCGTCCGGTTAAGGGTGCCCGTTGGTGTGGCCTACGGCTCGAATTTGGAGAAAGCCAAGGAGTTGGTACTGACTGCCGCCACAAACATCCCGCGGATCCTCAAAGATCCTAAACCTGTTTGTATTGATGACGGGCTTAGGGGATAACGCCGTCAACCTGGAAGCAGGGGTGTGGATAAATGACCCGCAAAACGGCATCGCTTCAGTGAAGAGCGACCTCTTCGAGGGCATCTTGCAGCAGTTCCAAGACCATGGCATAGAAATGCCCTATCCCCAACAGGACGTGCATCTCAAATCTATTCCTGACGCAATGCTTCGAACTGGGCCAGGGGAAGGATGAAACCTAAGGAGCTGTGCCGGAAACAATCACTGAGAAGTTTCAGTCACTGCTATACAATGTGCCATTTTGATTTTCGGCAATTAGTTTCAATGACCATTTCATATATGCAATTTTTCGATAAATTTATTTCCTCTCCCTGTGGCCGTAAATCCTGGCTACCCTCTGCCTTTTGCTCTTCCCGTGACATCTGTCCCAGGTGTTCTGTCATTCCCTCCGCATTTCTAGTATAATAAAACTATGATTTTTAAGAAAAATCAGTGCTTATCCATTAATCCAATTAGTCTTTTTTCCACTATTCCCTCTTCGCTGTTTTTTGCTTTATCGACTGATCGCTGACCGCTGCAGGCTGAATGCTTTTTTCCGAAAAAAAGCAAACTGTCTTTAAAAAACGGAGTCATAATCATGGATAAAAGATGTACCGTCTGCAACCATTCCCAGGCTCATGACATCAACCTGGCCCTGTTGGCCGGCCTTACCCTCGATAACCTCAAACAGCAGTTCGGCCTCAGCCGCTCGGCCCTGCACCGCCACAAGCAGCATCTGCACCGGACCATAGCTCAGGCCGAAGACCGCCTGCGTAATAATTTCCTCCTGAGCTATCTTTTCCAGCTAAATGACTATAATGCCGCCGCTGCTGCCACCGTGGCCGCGGCCCGGGCCGAGGGCAACGCCCGCCTGACCCTCCAGGCCGCCAACGCCGGGACCCGGATCATCAATAACATGGCTAAATTCGGGGTCGATCTGGACCATGAAACTATCTATCGCCTCATAACCTCCCGGGATTATGTGCAGCCGGACTCCCTCCTGCCCGGCGATCCCCAGATCCTGGCCGGCCCCCGCCTGAACCTGGTCCGCAGCCTCGCCGCTGCCTGTCCGGAAACCGCACCCGACGCCCTCTTTGACCCGGAAGATGTGGCGGCATATCTCAAACTTGCTCAGGAACCCGATGCCAACACGCATCTCCCCCAGGCCCGGCAACCGGAATTTCCCGGTTTCCTCATCCCCTTGACCAATGTCCGGCCCTACGGCCCGAAACCAACTGCGTCCCACGCCGGTCCCTGTCTTTCTGATCCTTCTTCCCTCCTCCCCGATCCCTGCCTTTCTGAGCCGGAAGAGATGCGGGACAATAGCGGGACAGAAGCGGGACAAATCTCGCCTCTTTCAGAAAATATTGAAGAATTTAAAAGGGATAGACAAGAAGAGAAAATAACTGGGACAAACCTGGCCCTCGACCCTCTGCCTCCCGCTTCTCACCCCCCGGCCACTCTCAACGAGGCCGGCCCTTGGGAAACCCTGGCCGACGCCCAGGCCGCCGAACTGGCCGAATACCTGGCGGATTTCTCCCCTTATGCCAAACCGGCTGTTGACCCGGCCCCCGATCTCTCTTCCCCAATCCCTGGTCCCGGCGCTGCTGACCCCGGACGCAAACCGCCGCCTCCCTATGACGAAACCGCCCGCCGTGCCGATGAACTCTTCGAAATCTCCCACGGCTACAAGAGGAACAATCCGCCCAAACACATCCCCAACCGCCGCCGGGATGAGGACTTCCGGAGTAACAGCATCTTTGGGGATCCCAGTAAAATATACGGCTGATACCAATTATACTCGTTCTCAAGAATAATTTCGGCTTGTAGCGGCGCCGCTTGCTGCGCCCTCTGACCTGAAGCGAAATTGCTTTCGAGAACCACGGTATATCTGCTCTTTGAAAAATTTTTTACCGTCGAAATTTTTTCCCATGTGGGAATGTCTACCACGCAAAAAAAGGCGGGACCCGCAGGGCGGCGAAAGCCAAAGCGAAGCGCCTCCCGCCTTTCAAAGAGCTAAACATTTTCTTTTTACTTCTATGATCGCAACTTGGTATGAGATTATCTCCAAAGAACCCCTGGGGCCGGTGGTGCGACGGGATGATGAGGAGTGGCTGACGCTGGTAGAATGGGTGCTTTATGCCCTGATCGAAGCGGAGGAGCGGGGGGTCACCCAGGCGAATGTGCGCACCTTTGTTAGACACCGCCACCGACCCGGAACCGTCGCTTCCTGGCCTCCAACACAGGCCTCCTCCAGGGAATGTCGCAGTTTCTCTACAAATGGTTCGGCACGAATCTCGTTCTGATCAGCCTGGTCATACTGGCTGTTGTGGGTGTCTCTTCGAGCCTCCTGGCCAATATTCCGGTGGTCGCGGTCATGCTGCTCATGGTCAAGGGGTATTTTGTCACCGCCCAATTAGTCCCCGAGACTGCCATGGCCCCGGCCTTCGTAGACTGGCCCGGGAACCTTCTGCCCGTCTTCGTGGCCATGATGTTCGCCGGCACCCTGGGCGGGAACGCCACCCTCATCGGCGCCTCGGCCAATGTGGTGAGCGCCGGTATCTGCGCCTCCCACGGCAAGCCCATTTCCTTTGTCACTTTCATGCGCTACGGCGTGCCCCTGACCATTTGCCAGTTGGTTGTCTCTGCTCTGTATGTTCTGAGTCTATTCGCATTTAGCGGCCCTTGATATTGAACAGAGATAAGGTCTAACTTCAATGTCAATCAGGCGACAAAACCCCTCTTCTGGTTAAACCCTGAGTGGTATCGCGAAAAGCCCTGATGTCGGCTTCATACGCCTGTCTGTGAGCGGCACATCTTTCCGGATTATCAGGGTTTTGTTCAAGGCATCGCAGATAAGCCGATTTTGAGGATTCCATTCCGGGACTAACCTTGGCTGCTACACCACACCCCGTTAACATGCCCATGATCAGGAATAATCCGATGGACATTGACGTTATTGACATATTTTTTCTCCTTTCGATCAGTTCGAGATTGCCTGGCACAGTCCCGATGTCATTTCTTCCCCTGAAGAATATTTTTTTTAATATGTTTGGCATAGAGGATCGGCACATGATCCAAAATTGCCCCTGGAATATAATTCGTCAGGCCGGCGCTGAACTTACCCTGGCGAGTTAAGAAGGGCGGAATTTTTCTCATGGCCTTTTGCATGATGGCCCTGAAGGTATTCATTTCTTCTTTCGAAAAAGAACTGTCCATTTGTGAGACATGTTCCCCTGCCGCCGCCGAACAGGAGTCGTCGTCGATGACTCCCCCGGCGTTGATCTGCTTTAAACAACCCACATGCCGGTACTCTCCCGGAGGGGGCACCTTGGTCACGATATCTTTATTATTCACAAATCTGTAGGTCAACTGCAAGCCTTGCCCAAAATCCCGGTCTCCAACCCGCGGAGAACCGAACGTATAGAGGCCATGGACGTTACCATGGCGACTATAGCGTTTCCAGGCCAAGGTTGCCAAAGCGGCGCCAAGACTGTGGCCGGTAAACCATAAGCTGCGGCCATCCTCAGCTTTGCTCTTGAGATAGGTGAAAAGCCCACTCTCTCCCTCCCAGACCTCGTCCAGGGCTTTTTTAAAACCTCTATGGACCCTGCCGCCATGCCCCCAATCGTCGAGCCCAATATTACTGTCCGTAACGACATCCGCAAAGATGGCCTCCATGATTTTAAGAAGGTTAGTCTCTCCCTGCCTGGCCCAAATTTCGGTGCCTCTAAATACCAGGATGAGAAAGTCATCATTACTGGCGGCATAACATTGAGTACTCTTACCGCTGAAAGGAATAACTTCCGGAAGGTTAACTTTGGCAAATTCTTTGATTACCGATTCTTTATTTGAGTAGGAGAGGATAGAGGACTCAATGAGCCACCAGGCATTGACCATATCGAACCCTCCGGGCGTCAGGCCGGAATCGGAGGGTATCCGCCTGGGCGTCCTTGAAATACGTGTATTTCTGGTAAGGCGGGACAATCTCTGCCAAATAATGGCGCTTATCAGCATGAGGCATACCTAATTCTCCGAGAAGACACTCGCTCCCTGGGGTTAACGGCAACAGTCCCTAAGGTTCGCTATTCTTCACTGGTAGAGGCTTGTATCGGCCAGGAGGTTTGAAAATGGGGGCCGGATTAAAAAAGGGCGGGTGCTTCATCCAGGGATAGCCCTTGACTGCCATGTCATACCCCAGATCGAAGAGTTGATTCATATAGACCTGATCAAAAGGTTCGCGGCGGGTAGGCGCGGCCTCCGGAGGGATGGCGGCCACGTTGTAGTCCATTTTATCCCGCCTGGCAAAGGCATACAGGCGGTAGAGATCTCCCACCCCATGGTACTTGATAAGGGTGGAGATAGCCCGGGTGGCAATGGGTCCCACCCGGGGGCGGACCTCTTCCCACTCGGGTTTGATCTGGGAATTGCGGATAATATACAGAATGCGGGGGCGGCCCCGGGATAATTGATCCAATCCGGCCAGCATGGCTTCAGGATCCAGGGCGGTTTCGTAAAGAATCACCTGGGCGGTGGTGCCGCCGTCGACGTGCATTTCGTCATAAAAATTCCCCCCGGCCTCCACCTTGATGTATTGGGGTGGAAAGGCGCCGGGGATGGAGGCGGAGGCCAGCATGACCTTGCGGAACAATTTTATCGCTTCCCGGTGGCCGCTGGAGGCGATGGCCCCCATATCCCAGAGCACCAGGCGCTGGGCGTCCAGTTGGGTGGTGCCGATGATGAGGCGCCGGCCCTTTTGATTTTCTGCGGCCACTGCCGCCAGCAAGGCTTCATCCACATAGGTATCCAAAAGTCGGGCCAAAGGCCAGGTATCGGCCACCGACTCCCGCCAGAGGACCGTCAGCAGACTCTTGCGGCGGAAAATATCGTCGGCGGTGACGCCGGTATACAGATGACGCAAGACATAGTCGTAATCGGACCCCAGAAAGGCAAAGGGGGCGATCAAGGCGCCGGTGCTGATGCCGGTTACCATTTTGAATTTCGGGCGATCGCCGTGGTCAGTCCAGCCGCACAGGACTCCGGCGCCAAAAGCGCCGTCGTCGCCGCCTCCGGACAGGGCCAGGAAGTAGACCGGTTGGTTGGCAACTTTCTCACCATAGGCAGCCCGTTCCTGCTGGGCCGACTTGAGAGTGAACTCAGTAAAGACCTCGCTGATTTCATCCCCCCAGGCCCGCACGCCCGGCAGGCCGGGAATCTGGACCTTGGATTCCTGAAACTCGGGCAGGGTATTTCTCGGCCTGAGCGTGGCGCAGCCCGGGGTCAGGACCAGAAACAGGGCCAGACAGACGAACCAGGCCGGCACGGATTTAAAACCGGGGCTTCTCATGGGCAACGAGGGCATGGTCGAATCCTTTCCGAGAGTCATCCGCCTGCACATCAAGGTTTCAGCACGGTGCGCTCGGGGATGGGTTCCGAGGTCCGGCGGCGTCTTTTAAAAATCAGGAAGCGCTGCAGAAGGCTCAGATCCTTGGGCGCAGCTTTATCGATGGTTTTATAGTCGATGGTGATGTTGCCGTCGGCGTCGCTGATACGGAAATAGTTGAGGCAGAAAAAGGGGACGTAAATATAGGGCAGGAAGCCGAAACGGGTGGACACATCGTCCAGCCTTTTCAGCCAGGTGCCGGTGTTGATAACCACCCGGGAGCCGAACTGCCGCAGGGAGGGGAAGTGGGTGTGGCCGTAGATAAAGATAACGGTGTCGGGGTCCCGGGCGAAGATTTCCTGGGCCGCCTCCAGATACTGCTCCTCTTTTTCGCTGCTCAGTTCGGCGGGATTGATGACAATCCGAAAGCGTTGCAGCGCCGACCTGAAGTCCCGCCAGATGAAATACAGGGGCACCCCCAGAACGACTAAGTTCACAAAGAGGATGGTGTTGATAATGAGGACCATCTGCACCAGGTTGCCGATGAAGCCCAGGGAGCTGAACAGCCGGTTGTTGAGGAAGATATTGGTCTCGGTTTTGCCGAACCATTCCAGGGCGGCCCCGGCCAGGACGAAGATTTCGAAGCCGGACAGGAGTATAAAAGGCAGGATGAGCCAGCGCAGCAAGGGACTCATCTCCTGGTAAAAGTAATTGGACAGGACCCAGTAGGGAATCTGTTCGGAGGGGTAGACTGACTGGATATCCTTCAGCCAGTTGTAGCGCCCGAACTTGGAATGTTTGCCGGCGGTGCTGACGACGCTGCTGGTAATGAAATACCCGATGGGTTGAGCATAGGGGTTGCCGAAATCCGGCACGCGGTTATAGGAGTCGTACTGATTGCCGTGCTCGATCCAGATTTTCCGGCCGCCGATTTCCCGGGTGACGGCCGGCGTCCGCTCCAGATGGATATTGTAGACGCGCAGCAGATCAACGAATTCAGGGTAGCAGGCGATCTCATAGTCGTGATTGCCCGGCAGCATGGTGATTTTAACGGTGCGGCCGGTTTCTTGTAAGGCCTGGAAGATCAGGGGGAATTGTTCCATAACCGCTTTAAGCTTTTCCGGGCCCTCGATGTCGGTGAACTCCCAGAGGCCGAAGATGTCGCCGATGATCAGGAGTTCGGCGTTTTCGGGCCGGGCTGCCAGATCCTTGAGGAAGTCGATGAGTTCGGCCTCATAATCGCAGACCCCGAGGGCCTCATCGCCGCCGATATGCAGGTCGCTGATAAAGTAATACGTTGCGGACATGGGTAATTCCTTTTTGGTGATGCCTGCCGGGCCTGGGCGCCCTCAGGGGAGAGGGGAGCACAAAGGCCCCGGCCTGGCTGAAGGCAGCTCTTATTCCAACATTATGGCGAGCCAGCGGGTGTCGTCATTGGTGGCCAGGGCGATTTTGGCGATCATGGTGAGGGGGACGGAAAGCAGCATGCCGATGGGTCCCAGCACCCAGCCCCAGAAAATTAAGGAAATAATGACGACCAGGGGAGACAATCCCAATTTCTTGCCGATAATTCTCGGATCCAGAAAATTCCCGATGATGATGTTAACGGCCAGATAAGCCAGCAGCGTCAGCAGGGCGGCGGAGAAACCCAACTGCACCAGGGCCCACAAAATCGCCGGCACCGCCGCGATGATGGAACCGATGGCCGGGATAAAATTCAGAAAAAACGCCAGCAGCCCCCAGGTTCCGGGAAATTCGACCCCGATAATCGCCAGCAGAATCCAGATGAAGACGCCGGTGGCCAGACTGAGGAGGGCTTTCAGTCCCATGTAGTGGTTGACATTGGAGCTGATAGTTTTGAAATGGGCCTGGATTTTCGGATCAGGAAAGGCGGTCTCAAACTTTTGGGCAAAAACGGAAGTCTCCAGCAGAATAAAAAGCACGGTGAGCAGAACCAGAAACATGTTGGTAAACAGGACCCGCAAGATGGACAACCCGTACGAAACCAGACTCATGAGCACTCTCGGGCTGAAATAATCGGTCAAGAGAAAATTATTCGCATCAATATCCAGCCCCTGACTGTTCAGCCAGACAATAGAGTGAGTTATGAGCCCGGCCAACCGTTCCTGATAGGTCGGGAGCTGCCGGGAAAGGGAATTCAGTGATCTGCCGGCAAAGGTCATGAGCAGGATGGCGATCACCAGGAGCCCGAGAAAAATGATCAAGACCGCCAGGGCATTGGGGACCCGGCGGCGCTGCAGCCAGTACAGGAGCGGGGCGCAGAGCGAGGCGATAAAAACCGCCAGCAGGAATGGAATGATAATAGGGGAAGCAGCCTGAATTCCGGCGACGATAATGACAAAGGCGGCGGCGGCGAGAAGGGCGTTGAGAAGTTCGGAGAATTTGAAATTCATGCCGGTGAGGCCTCCCAGGGGAAATTGGTAAGGATTTTACCATAATTCCATAATAATGGGAGTTTTAATTTTTACGGATTGGGAATAAAGAGCGCCGTTATGCAGGGTGGTGAAACTGGCACTACGGATAACCCAGGACTGGTAGGGAGATTTTTCTACCCAGCTCTTGGTAAGATACCCGTAATCAGAAAAAGCCCTGGTGTCGGCCTTGGCAAAGATTTACGTCCAAAAGATTTCCACTCGAAAGGTGAATGCGATTACTGCAGAATTTCATTTTAATATTGAAATGAATGAATAATTTTTCCGAATTATCATTTTGATAAAATTAAAGATTTATCATGTTTGGCCTTTAGGCCTCAGGCCTTGACGCCATCCGGATAAAAATTTATCAACTTGACGCTCTAAGTGGAATGGGTCACCGTTGGTACCATTCTCATCATAGAAATTGATTACATCGGCTTGGCCTCTTCCGGAGTGGGAGCCGTTTCTACGCCTTTCTTTTTCTTGACGGGGAGGGCGCGCTTGGCCCGCTTTTTGGGAGTATAGGCCTTCGGGGGAGGGTTAGAGACGAAGTGGGAAGATAAATAGCGCGTTGGCAGCCAGCCTCTGCTGCCGTCCTGCACGTTTCTTACTTTGGTCCAGCCTTCCGGGGACGAGCCCACCTTTTCCAACCGGTCGTTGAGCTTGACACGGCCGCTGACCGCCGTTGAAAACAGGGGGATAATCCGGAGATCGAATGGTGAGTTCGCATAGTAATACACCTGTTTGCCCGGCGCGGCGGTCGGGGCGGCCGGCACGTCCGGAGACAGGAGATCGGCCGTCATCCAGCCAACCGTCCCGGTCCGCAGGGACCGAACTTTCCACCAGCCCGAGGCATTACTATCCAGGTATTCTACCTGATCGTGATGATGCAACCTGGTGACGATGCCGCTGTCCGGGGTAGGATAATCCCGCAAAAGCGCGGCTTCGCCCGCTACGACATAAAGAGACCCCACGGCTTCGCTGGAACGGCATTCCAGGAAAGCCGTGCTTCCCACCAGGAGGATCATGGTCATAAACGTCCAAAACCTATGAGAGGTCACAGATTCCTTGCTTCTGTAGCAATTGCCAAAAGTCATCATGTTTAAAACCCCCAACGAAGTATGAAAACCACCGTGTGCTGTTGATCAATCCAGTCTTTTCTACACAGGGCTCACGGTTTTCATAGACGTTTTCATGGTTGGAAATCACCGGGAAATCCGATCATAGGGCCAGGTTCATTCAGCTTCTGATAGCTTTTCACCTAGTTCAGCGATCCGGGTGGCAATTCCTCTATTTTGTTGATCTTCCACTGGCCCAGTTCCTTAGTCAACCGGACCCGGTAATAGAAATTACCGGTTCGCAGATCCCCGGTGGTCTGATTTTGGGCCGTTGTGGTCCACTTCACTTCGGCGATGGCATTGTTACTGTCAACCTCCTGGAGCTTATTGACGGAAAAGGCCATCTGTTTAAAGTCAAACTTTTCCCAGGTCTTGGAGACCTCCTGCCGTTTCTTTTCCGCTTGGGGATATTGAGCAGATAATGTGCCCATATAGAGCAGGATATTCTTTTTCAGATTGGCCTCTTTGATCCGGTTGAGGATCTCCTCCAAATCTCCCTGTAAGCTGTCAACCGCTGACCTCGTCTCCTGTGCCTTCCCTTCACCCGAAACAATCCGGTTTCCAGGTACTGGAGGTGACGTGGTAGGAGATTCAGCTACAGGCGCCGGAATCCACCGGGGCCGGTTCAGAAAATAAAAGGCAAAGATTATGCCGAGAATCACTAGTAGAGCAATCAATCCTCCCGTGAGCCAGGCCCAACGGGAGATGAGTTTGTTCGGATGGGAGGTATCATCTTTTTGAGTCACAGCACACACATGGCAAAAGGTACGATCAAGTGAAACCTGAGTTCCGCATTGTGGGCAACGGTGGGAGGGTGGCGGTTCAGCCTTTAAACTTTCACCGCAGTGCAGACAAAAGTGCTGCCACTCATCATAAGGGGTTTTACATTTCTGACATACTGGCATGGCGAACTCCTGCGTCCCGCTAAGCTGTGGAATTAAGCCGAGCGATTCGAACAACATTGATGGAGCAACAAAACCTTCAGGAAATTAGATATCCCCAGGCGCTGCTGCCATCCCCGATCAATAATCAAATATCATTATTCAAGTTCCGTACCTACAAAGCCGGGCTAATTTAATCTTAACCTTATGGGGGAGCATGACTATCGGCAGAAGGAAACATTTGGCGATGGTCAACTTAACTATGGAAGGATTAAGCCAGGCTGACTTTCAAAATATCTTCATGCGGCAATGGACCGGTCCAGGCGGATCAGGATGGTTTCGCCGGGGTGAAATTGCCGGCCGGAAGGGGAGGGCATATCGGTTTCCAGGAGAATGTCCGGTAAAAGCAGGCGATAGCGGTTCGGGTATTGTTCCAGCACCAGGGCCTGCATTTTCTGGCCCAGGCGCTGGCTCAGATATTTCAGGAGCCAATAGCGCAGCCGCCGGGATTTTAAGATCGCGGCCCGTCGCAGGGCCGGTTCCAGGGTTTTAAGCAATTCTTCTAAATTTTCCCGAGAGTAGGGGGCCGGATTTCCCTGCAAGGCGGCGAGCAGTTGTCGCTGGATGATGATGTCCAGGTAACGGCGGATAGGCGAACTCAGGGTGGTGTAGACCGGCAGACCCAGGCCCCAGTGCGGCTGGGGCTCCGGTTCCAGGACCACGCGGCTGAGACGGCGGCGGTTTTGCCAGAGTTGAAAAATGGACCTCCCTTCGACAATGGCCAACTCCTCCCGGGGCGGGGACTGGGAGCGGTAGAGGGCCGGGAGCTGGTTTTCCGATAAATATCGAGCCCCCAAAAAATTAGCCAGGATCATGGCTTCCGATACTATCTCGTGGCTGGGGGTTTCGGTGTCCTCGATTTCCACCCGAACTTCTCCCTGCATGTCGGTGTAAATAAAGACATCCGGAAACTGCAGTTGAACTCCGCCGTTGCTTAACCGCCGCTCCCGGAGTTTCGAGGTGAGCCGGTGTAAGGTTGCCAAACGCTCTTCCTGGTCCAGGTGCAGATCCACTTCATGGTAGGTGAGCCTTTGATGAACCCGGATGACGCTGGGGGCAATACTGAAATCTAAAATTTCCCCATCCTCGGAAAGATCTACCAGAAAACTGACAGCCAACCGCAATTCCTGGGCCAGCAGGCTGAGGGTGTTTTCTGACAGGGTTTCCGGGAGCATGGGAATGCGGCGCTCCGGCAGATACAGGGAAGTCCCTCTCTCCAAGGCGGACTGGTCCAGCAGATCACCCGGCTGCAGATAGGAGGCAACATCCGTTATATGCACTCCCAGGCGCCAGCCCTGAGGAATTTTTTCGAGACTGAGGGCGTCGTCAAAATCCCGGGTGCGCTCGCCGTCAATGGTGAAGGTTTCAAGGTTTGAAAGATCGACGTGGCCAGAAACCGGAGCAGATAAAAAGTCTAAACTGGAGCTGAGTTGCGAGGCGGCTTCCATAATTTCCCGGGAAAATTCCTGCGGCGCGTCGTAGCGATACAGGTCCAGATTTTCATCCGGCAGGAAAATTCCCAGCTTGAGCAGCAATTTGAACGGCGTTTCAGGTTTGAAGAGCTTGGCTTCTTCCAGGTACTCCCGACCTAACTCGTAGTGCTCGCCGGCTGAACCGAAGACTGCCATATCCCGAAGAATTTCCACCAGCCGTTGGCGCCAGATCGGATCGGTAATTTCCTGACCTTCCCAGGCAGATTTCAGCAGGGCTGCAGCTGTTTTCCGTTCCTGGCGGCGCTCAAGTTCCCGGCGATATTGTTCTTTCAGGTTCTCCACAACCTCGGGCGCAAGAGGTTGCCAAAGATTGCCTTTAAATTTAAAATAAAATCGGTCTTCAAACAGCGCCCGGCCCAGCGCCGCGATCTGGTCCGAGGTTACCGATTCTCCATACCAGGACTCGGCTAAATCAGCCAGAATAAAGCCTTCAGTATCATTGACGAGAAGTTCCCAGACTTCCTCCAGATTGATTTCCCGTTTTAAAGATTCACGACGCCGGCTGATGGCTTTCAACTGTTCCACCAGGTCGAGGCGTGATAAATTTGCCCCGGCTGACCAGGGAGTCGAGTGGATGAGACGTTTGCGGGGCAGATTCATCTCCCGATTCTGCTCGGTGATGACGTGCAATCGTTCGCCGCGATCGTCTCCCACAAAAGCACAGAAAATTTTACGATCTTCGAAAAATTCTACAACCTGGAAATTTGTCATATTATTATTGAAATTAGAGAATTTTATTAATGTATCAAGCCACCGGGAAATGTCAAGGTTGGCAGATTCCGGCCGGGCTTTCTCATGGCAATCTTTTTAGGAGGTTGTTATAATAAATTTTCTCTAGTCGGTCTGTAGCCGCACCTCTGGGAGGCGCAATGTATCCAGTATGAAATTGGCTTTAATATCAGATGTCCATGCCAACCTGGAAGCACTTGAGGCAGTGCTGCAGTGCCATTGACCGGGAAGAGGTTGACCTGATTCTCCATCTGGGAGATCTGGTCGGGTATAATGCCAATCCCGGGGAATGCGTTGATCTTATCTGCGACAGGAACATCCTGTGTGTGGCCGGTAATCATGATCGGGCCGTCCTGGACCCGGCTCTGGCTCAGGATTTCAATATTATTGCCTACCAGGCGGTTATCTGGTCCGGTGGCCAGTTAGCCGACCGTCATAAAGCTTTTTTAGGTCAACTGCCGTTAACCCGGGTCATTGAAAACCGTTTCCTGGCCTGCCATGGTAATCCCGTTAGTCCGGATGCGTATATTTCCCATCATTTTCAAGGGAAACGAGTCCTGAATATGCTCCGGCAGGAACTAAATCCCGCCACCGTATGTTTCTTCGGCCATACCCACCGTCGGGCCATCTGGTTTCGGGATGTCCGGGGCAAGGTTGCTCACCTGCCCGTTTCCGAGCAATTGTTGCATCTGGACCCTGCTAATCTTTATCTCATTAATCCCGGCAGCGTCGGTCAGCCCCGAAATGGGATTCCCCTGGCGTCGTACGCCGTTTTTGATACCGCGGCATTCATCTTGCACTATAAACTGGTCCCTTATAATATCGGCTCAGCCCAGAGTAAAATATTGGCTGCCAATCTGCCGCCTTATCTGGCCGAACGTCTGGCTGAAGGAATCTAAGCTGCTGCCGCCATTTCGGAAAACCCGAGGAGGTTGATCATGATGCAGGAGTTTCGCAAAAAAGGAATCCTCAAAGATGGCACCATTGTGGTGTTGCGCCCCATGGTTAAAGAAGATCGTGATAAATTAATAGATTTTTTCTTGCGAGTTTCTGACCAGGATCGCCAATTTTTGCGCAACAATGTCCATGACCCGAAAGTAATCGATAATTGGGTCAATCATATCGATTACCATAGAGTCTTCCCTTTGATTGCCGAGGTTGACGATAAAATTGTCGGGGACGCGACCTTGCATATGCGCCGCACCGGTTGGAAGCGCCATTTGGGCAATGTCCGGTTGGCGGTTGCCAAAGAATTTCAGGGTCGCGGTCTGGGGACTTTGTTGATAAATGAAATTACCGAGTTGGCGATAGAATTCGGCCTGGAGAAATTGGTCTCGGAGATTTATTTCAATTCTCCTGCTGCCATTACTGCTTTTAAAAATGCGGGTTTCGGAGTCAAAGCGATTTTTGAAGATTTGGTGAAAGATTTATATGGCAATAACGCTGATATGATTGTCATGGTCTGTGACGTTGAGGCTCGTCGTGATCGCCTCCGGGGCCGCAAATTGACCGAAACCGGCCAATCCTAAAAGGAAAAAGGTTATTTACCGAAGGATGAAGATTATCTGCCTTAACTATGGCATTTTTTGGCAGAATAGTTACAATAAAACAAACTTTATCATTGAAAGACCTATCTGGAATATAATGCCATGATCAAACTTGCCCTCGAAACTATTCGAGACCTTACTCCCGAGCGTCTGCAGGCTATCGTCAAGCGTTCCGCCGTGGATGTCTCCGCCGTCCTGGAAGATATCAAGAAAATCGTCCAGGATGTCCGCCAATATGGTGACAGGATAGCCTTGGAATTTCACCGGCAATTCAAATCGGACATTAGTGCTGCCGATCTGTTGGCCGGCCCCGAGGAAATTGCTGCGGCTTATAAAAGCCTGGATCCCAAGCTTATTGATGCCCTGAAGCTCGCCGCGGCTAACATTGAAAAATTCCATAAGGCCCAGTTGGATCGGGAGATGTGGTCCATAGAAGTTCAACCCGGCATCATGGCCGGACGAGTATATCGATCTTTGGACCGCGTCGGTTGTTATATCCCCGGAGGGCTGGCTAAATATCCGTCCACGGTGTTGATGACCATTATTCCAGCCCGGGTGGCCGGGGTGCCTGAGATTATCGCCTGTACGCCGCCTGGCCAGGGCATGACGGCCAATGCCGCGACCCTGGCTGCGGCTCATTTGGCCGGGGCCCAGAAAATTTTTAAAATCGGCGGTCCCTGGGCGGTGGCCTCTATGGCTTATGGCACCGAGACCGTGCCGAAGGTAGATAAAATTGTCGGTCCCGGTAATAAATATGTCACCGCCGCTAAATTATTGGTTTTTGGCGAGGTCGGTATTGATTCTCCCGCCGGGCCCAGCGAAGGCCTGATTTTTGCCGATGAAACTGCCGAATCCAGAATAGTTGCCCTGGATTTTCTCTCGCAGGTAGAACATGATCCGGATGCGGCAGCCGTCCTGGTCACTACGTGGGAACCCCTGGCGCATAAAGTCATTGACTTTATTAAAGAGGAAATTAACTCGCTGCCTCGCCGGGAAATATTACTGTCTGCCATCAACAATCATTCCGCGGTTCTGTTGGCCCAGGATTTTTCTGAAGCAATTGATTTTATTAATCTATATGCTCCAGAGCATCTCCAGATACTTACCCGGGAGCCTTTTGACGTTCTGCCTCGAATACGCCATGCCGGGTCCATTTTCTTAGGCCCCTACTCTCCCATACCCGTCGGTGATTACGCCTCCGGAACAAATCATGTTCTTCCCACCGGGCAAACGGCCCGCATGTTTTCCGGGCTCTCGGTGGACGACTTCTTGAAAAAACCAACCTTTCAGCACCTGACTAAGGAAGGTTTAAAATCTCTCAAGGATGCCGTCATCTTACTGGCGGAATCCGAGGGACTGCCGCTGCATGCGCGAGCTGTGGCTGAACGGTTCCGCTATGTGTAAGCCCGGCAATTTAATCCTTCTAAGTTCGGATTTCTTTTACAGCCAATCTCCGGGCCATTATCCCCGCCGGCTGAGGATCTGTGACACCGGATGTATTTTGAACGGCGGTGCCAGGATCAAGAGGAGAAGATAAGTGTCCAAAGGGGAGGCCGTGGCCACTGCCTTAACCGACATTGCTGATGTGCAAAGCAGGCCGGATCATCGCAATATCAACATCGACAAGGTGGGAGTCAAAAATATCTCATATCCTATCGTGGTGTTGGATAAATTTAACGGCACGCAAAACACCATAGCCTGCATCAATGTCTATGTCAATCTGCCCTTTCGCCACAAGGGCACCCATATGAGCCGGTTCATAGAAATCCTCAGCGAGTTTCGACGCAATATCAGCATAAAAAATATTTCCCAGATCCTCGAGGAAACCCGCACTCGATTGCACGCCCAATCCGCCCATATTGAAATGACTTTTCCTTATTTCATCGAAAAAGAAGCACCGGTGTCCAAAGCCAGCGCTCTCATGGAATATATCTGCACCATTAAGGGGTCATTGAATGAAAAGGGCAATATTGACCTGGTGGCTTGTGTCAAGGTGCCGATAACCACCCTCTGCCCCTGCTCCAAGGAAATCAGCAAAGTCGGGGCCCATAACCAACGGGGGGAAGTCCGGGTCAACGTCAGGTTTAAGAAATTTTTCTGGATTGAGGATCTGATCAGAATAATTGAAGAATCGGCATCCTGCGAAGTGTACGCCCTGTTGAAACGGCAGGATGAGAAATTTGTCACGGAAAGGGCTTATGCCAATCCCATGTTTGTGGAAGATATTGTCCGGGAAATTGCTCTTAAATTAGACCGCGATGATAATTTTACCTGGTATTCCGTGGACTCGGAAAATTTTGAATCCATCCATAACCACTCTGCCTACGCTTACATCGAAACCGATAAACGCCCAATTTGATTAATTTTAACTGCTGCTCTTCTGTGTGAAACCGGGCTAAGTCTAAGAATCATCCAGACAGTGCCCGGTTATCCATGTTTGATTTTATTATTCTAAATTTTTATCCTTGACATCCGTCTTTTCCTGGCGCGGCACGGCGCAGGAATTTGGGCTCATTCAGGTGCGCACTCCAAGTTTGGGGAGGATCCAGGCATTAAAAATGACCCAAATTACCAAAAAAATTAATAAATAGACAATATTCAATTGTAAAACCTCCTTGGGGAGAAAAATACCCACACTGGCATAACATAAGCAGTATTAAGTTGAATGCAACCCTCAGGTTAATTTCGGCCTCCGACACTTTGGAATATTTATTGGTTAGATTCTTTCATTTTTTTTCCAAATTCCGCAACCAGCGGTATAAATTTTCCTTATATAAAAACATGAGCAAACCCACCAGCAAAAATATCCCCAAAAGAATAAAAAAAGTAATATAGTGGCCTTTATAGACATTGGCTCCCTGGAGCGTGAGCAGGAAAGTCCCCGGTATGCGGCCAATCGTAACAATGATCAGAAAGACCCGTAAAGGCATCTGACTCAATCCCAAGATAAAGCAGAGATAATCCTTGGGGAAACCAGGAATTAGAAAGAACAGGAAGGCCAACAGCGCTCCCTGCCTCTCAATGATAAAATCAAATTTTTCCAGGGTCTCCCGCTTAACTATCTTTTCCACAAAATGGATTTCCAGCCACCTTCCCAAAAGGAACGCTGCCGTCAGATCCTACCGTCAGACCGATGGTGGAATAAAGGAAGCCTTGCGGGAATACCGAATAAGTAGCCTCCCAGGAATCCTGTGGCCTCACCAGGAATAGGGGCAAAAACTACTTGAAAACTTTGAATAAAAATAAACACTAAAGGAGCAGCCGAACCGAAAGATTTAAGCCAGGTCTTGATTTTCTCCTTACTGCTGAGAAAATCATACCAGTCCGCCATCCATGGACTAAGATAATGCCAGAAAACGGAAAGGAAGAGAGCGATAAAGGCGACCGCAATAACAACTGACATAGCCAGGGGAAGCCAGCTATTATTTTTCTGGCCGGAAGATTCGGGCAGATTTGACAATGATATATTCTCTTTCTCAGGAAGTTGCATGATGAAGGTCTATTGTGGATTCCAGAGGCGGCCTTGATAAGTCTGTCGCCGTAAAAAGTTTTCTTTAATCTGTCTCAATACCGCGGTTTTGTCTAAACACCATTCCGGAGTGACAAGTTCATCGGCGTGTGGGTCGCCGGTCAATCGGTGAATAACCATGTGGGGCGGCAAAAGTTCAATAAAATCAACAACCAGATCAACATAATCTTCTCTGGGACAATGGCTTGTAGTAGCCGTCGGCATAAAGTTTGGCCAGAGGCGTATTCTTGATGACATATAATAAATGAATTTTAACGCCTTGAATTGGCAACTTGCCCAAGAATCTGGCAGTCGCCAGTATATCAGCCCTGGATTCCTGTGGTAGACCAAGAATGACGTGAGCCAAGACATGCAAGCCTTTTTCAGAAGTTAAGTTAACGGCTTCGACAAAACAGGCGACATCATGGCCGCGGTTGAGCAACTGTAATGTCCGGTCGTGTGAAGATTGCAGGCCCAATTCCAGCCAGATAACATGAGTTCGGCAAAATGAACTTAAAAGGTTAATGATTTCAGGGGAAAGACAATCCGGACGTGTACCGATACTTAAGCCGACGACTTGAGGATGAGCCAGGGCCTCTTCATAAAGACGACTGAAGTTCCTCCAGGGAGGCATACGTATTGGAAAAACTCTGAAAATAGGCGATAAATTTTCTGGCTTTATAACGTCTGCCAATTCGATCGACACCTTCCGTCAATTGCCTGGTAAGGCCTAGTCCCAGGGCACTGGCGCCGGTTCCGGATCCCTTGTTGTTGCAATAAATGCAGCCGCCGCGACCGACCCGGCCATCCCGATTGGGGCAGGTCAAGCCGGCATCAAGGGTAATTTTTTGCACCCGCTCACCAAACTGATCATGTAAATAAGCATTGAGACTGTAAAAGGGAAAATCAGGGGATAGGATTGGCTTCATACGCCTAAATCGCCCCATAGGTATTGCAGCATGGACACTGCCGCGATGGCCGCGGTTTCAACCCGCAGGCGCCTGGGTCCCAATCCCATTAAAATAAATCCGGCTTCTTGAGCGGCAGCCACTTCTGAGGTGGTAAATCCACCTTCCGGGCCGATTAACGCCCGGACACTTTTGGGATGATGAGTAGTTCGTAAATCTATTTTAGAAGAAGATTCTCTTTGATTTTCCCAAAACAATATTTTTAAATCCTCTGTTCCCTGAAGCACAGGTAAAAAATCCACCGGCAATTCTATTTCCGGTAAATTTTCTCGTTGGCTCGATTTCAAAGCTCCCTGAGCCAGACGCAGCCAACGATTGTGTCGGGTCTTTTTCCAACTCCCCGGTTTGATCAGGGATCGGGTTGCATAAAAAGGAACCAGCCGGTAAATACCCATCTCCGTGACCTGTCGGACAATCAGATCAAACGTTTCAGAGCGAACCAGAGCTAATCCCAACGTAATCTGCAGGAAGGATTCAAAGGAGGCAGGTAATTCCGAAATTATTTTAAGGTGGGCCGCAGCGGGTTCAAGCAAAGAAATCTCGGCCGAAAATATCTTTCCACACCCATCCGAAACTTCAACTCGTTCTCCCTTTTGAAGACGTAAGACATTAGTCAAATGGTGGGTTTCTGAGGGGGAAAGAATAACTTTGTCACTTTGGAATTGTTCCGGGCCGGCAAAAAATCTTCTCATCTGGCGGTCCTGAAAATGTCGGCCGGCACTATTATTATTCGGACACATGCAGTTTAACTTCGCTTTAAGACTAAAACCGTCCAATCATCTTTTTGGTGAGTTTTCAGATATGTCAAACCTTGTGCCTCGAATCGTTGCTGTAGCTTGGGAAGATCAGTGGACAAAAAACCTGAAATTATGAGTTGGCCGGATGGACGCAAGCGCCCGGCCAGAGATTCTGCCAGAGAATGTAAATCGGGGGCGGTAAGGTTGCCGAGGATAAGATCAAATTGCTGCCGGATAGCGCTTAAAGGAATATCATCGGCGCGTACCCGATCCTGCAACTCATTAAGCCGGATATTATCTCTGGCGGCAGCCAAGGCTTCAGGGTCTAAATCAATAGCTAAAACTTTGGCACCGAAATGTGCTGCTGCTAAACCCAAAATGCCCGTCCCTGTGCCTACGTCCAGGACTTGCGGCCACGAGTCGGCAGCCCAATCCCGGGCCAGCTCTTCCAAGGCCCGCAGACACAGCCAGGTGCTGGGATGCCGCCCGGTGCCAAAGGCCATGCCCGGGTAAATTGTCAGAACCACATCCCCTGTAATTGGCGTGTATTCCTCCCAGGGTGGTCTTACCACTATACGGCTGGTCAGACGGCGAGTTTTGAAATGAATCTGCCAGGCTTTTTCCCAATCCTCCTCTTCAATAATCCGCTGTTCCAGTTCGCCGATCCGGTACCCCAGGGAAACCAGCTTATCTAAATATTGCAAAAGATCACGGCGATTGTCCGCAGTAAAATCGGCTGCCGGAAAATATGTCCGGATACCGGCAAATCGAACATTGCCGGCAGTTTCCGCACTATCTTCCAGTACGACTCCCCGGCCACTCCAAGCAGTCAGGAAGATTCCAGCTTCTTCCTGGAGAGCCTCAGGTAAAGTTATTCGTATTTCCAGCCATTCACGTCTTGACATAATAAGCCTGATATTTATAAATGTTCAATTTTTTCAGCCAATCAGGTAAAAATTTCAAACAATTAATTATAGCTAATCAGATGAGATAGTGCAATGTTCAGCGTTAAGGCTCAAGATATCATGAAAATATGGCAGCTCCTGAATCTCCGGGATTATCTTCTTTTTATTTTTTTGCCTGTTTCCGGCTGCTGTCCTTCGAATTGACCCTGTTCTGATTGGGCTCTGAGCGCTTTTTGGAGGTTTTCGACAGTGGATTTTAAGTAGGCCTGGGAAAAAGCGAAGAATTCTCCAGTTAACACCAATGACTGCCGAATTATGCTCTCCGCTCTATCAACTTTGGGATTTTTAGCTACTATAAAGGTATTTCGACTGATAAATGTCTGAGGTCCGGTGAAGTTGAAATAAATATTAGGGAAATTGTTGACCAGGATGACAAATCCGCTCTGGTCCAGAATGGTTGCCGGGTTTAATTCCTGCACATTGATTTGAATTTTATTCATCAAGTCGCCTCTTACCAGCAAACCTTTGCCCGGTTTGTCTCAGAAAGGCTAATTTATTTTCAACTTCGGACATCATTAGTTCTTTTTGAGCTTGTTTGAGCTTGCTAAAATTAAGGAAAAAACCAGGTGGCCAGAAATAACTTTCCACTGCCGGTTCAGCTGCCAGGCAGAAACGTGGTGGGTTAATAAAAGAAAAAACAGAACTAGTAAGGATGATTATAAAAAAATAGGTGCGGTATTGCAAAAGGGATTCCTTGGTTTTTAGCCCTCAAAGGCGAACAAAATATTCAAAGGTTTAAAATTGTAATCGGTTCAGAGAGAAAGTCAATAACTTGATCTTATCATAACTGGGCATTATTTTTTAAATCATGCCGGAGTGGCTGTTTCTTGTAATATCAATTGAAATGATAGTTTTTAGTTAATATGGTAAATCATATCATTAAGTTATTGAAGTCTCCAAATGTTTATTATTTGGTTTTCCTCCTGGTGTTCGTGGTTTTGGTATTTTTTTCGAAATTTTGGGAGAGAGATTGTCAGATAGCTGAAAATTCCGACCATTACACCGAGGGAAGGTTTAAAAATATACACATTGATGCCAAAGGCCGGCGCGGAGATTTTTTTCGGTGGCGCCTTGGCTTGGGCCCGAAGGAGGAACCCGTTCTGGCCGCGGGAACTGTGGCGGCTTATAAGCCCGACATGATAACGCCGGATTTGAATAGTCTAAATCATGCCGATCCTGAAACAATTCAGATTACCTGGATGGGCCATAGTACCTTTTTAATTCAGGTTGCCGGGTTGAACATTCTTACCGATCCGATATTCAGTGATCGTGCCTCACCCCTTAATTTTATCGGTCCCAAAAGAATAGTGCCGCCCCCTTTGCAGCCAGAAGATCTTCCACCTGTTCACGCGACTGTAATCAGTCATAATCATTATGACCACCTGGACTCGGCAACAATAGGCAAATTGGGGAATACGACCAAATTTTTTTGTACCATTAGGATTGGCCCGCTGGTTTCAAAAAATGGGGGTGGACAAGGTGACGGAACTTGATTGGTGGCAAACCGCAGAGTTTGGACCAGTCCGTTTTCATTGTGTTCCGGCGCAGCATTTTTCCATGCGGACACCGTTTGATGCGAATAAAATTCTCTGGTCCGGCTGGGTAATGGCTACACCTGCCGGTAATATATTTTTTGCCGGAGATACCGGGTATTCTCCCGATTTTCAAAAAATCGGTCAAAAGCTGGGTCCAATGCGCCTGTCCCTCATTCCCATCGGTGGTTACATGCCTCGCTGGTTTATGAAACCTATGCATTTAAATCCGGCTGAAGCAGTGATGGTTCACCAGGATGTTCATTCCCAACAATCCATCGGCATGCATTGGGGGACATTTGTCTTAACCGAAGAACCCGTAGCGGAGCCGCCACTGTTTTTAGAAAAAGTGCTACTGGAAAAACAAATAAACCCAGATAAATTTATCATTCTTAAAATCGGTGAAACCAGAATTTTGCGTCCTTGATGGTGCAGTTGAGAAATGCCAGCCGGTAATCAATTGTCGGAATATTAAAATTGAAGGTGTGGCTTTTTAACAGGAGGGCAGGGGCAGGGGGGAAAATTATTCTGTGCTGCTGCCCCCGGTTGATAAAATCTCCAGTTTCTGTCGGAGTTCCGGCGGTAAAGGGACAGGTTTGCCGGCAAAACTAACACTAACCGTTGTAATTAAAGCTTCGGTGGCCAGTTTACCGGTAGCAGTGAGATAAAGCTGCTGGTGAAATTGAACGCTGCGACTTTTCAGTCTGGGAATGGTGGTATAGATATCAATTAAATTATCGTAACGGACCGGTTGCCGATATTGACAGTGTGACTCTACAACGGCCAGATGTATCTGGCGGGCCACCAGTTCAGGATAACCGAAGCCCAGGTCCCGCAGGAGAGCCTCGCGCGCCAATTCGAAAAAATGAAAATAATTTCCGTGATAGACGGCTTGACCTATATCAATCTCATAGAGTGGAATGCGATAAGAAAAATGGTGGCCGTTTTTTTTAGGTTCTAAATTAGTCGCAGACATAATAGGATTTAATCTATAAGGTTTGAAATCTTGAGATCTCCAATAAAACAAAACGAGGAGCGTTATGCCCCTCGTCTTTATAAGACCAGATAAACCAATTAAGCCGCAGATTTTGATTTTTTAGTCTTTTTTATCTTTTCCGGACGACCCAGCAATTCAATAATCGATACTGGAGCAGCATCGCCTAATCTCATTCCTTTAGGAATTATGCGAATATATCCTCCAGGTCGTTCTTGAAAACGCTCCCGCAGATCACTAAACAGTTTAGCCACTACATCTTTAGACCGGATCACAGCCAGTGCCTGCCGACGGGCATGGAGATCATTTTTTTTGGCCAAAGTGATTATTTTTTCGGCCATTTGGCGTAATTCTTTGGCTTTCGCACTGGTTGTTTCCAATCGTTCGTGATCGAATAATGAAGTGACAAGATTGCGCATTAATGATAAACGGTGTTCTTTGGTCCGGGAAAGTTGTCTCCCTGCTTTCCGATGCCTCATGACAATCCTTCCTTTCCTTCAGGAAATCCTTCCCGGGGAGGGAAATTTTCCAGTTTCATACCCAGGTTAAGTCCCATTTCGTTCAAAATTTCTTTAATCTCGTTAAGTGATTTGCGCCCGAAATTCTTGGTTTTTAACATCTCGGCTTCAGTTTTTTGGACAAGTTCACCAATGAGGCGAATATTGGCGTTTTTCAGGCAGTTTGCCGAACGCACCGAAAGCTCCAACTCATTAACGGGACGAAAGAGATTTTCATTGAGTCGGCTGGCTTCGGTAGCGGGCTTTTCTTCTGATTCTTCTTTAGGTTCTTCAAAATTTATAAAAATGGTTAGCTGTTCTTTCAGTATCTTTGCAGCCAAAGCCACGGCGTCTTCAGGAGTAACACTGCCATCAGTCCAAACTTCAAGAGTTAACTTGTCATAATCTGTCTGCTGCCCAACGCGGGCTTGGGACACCACATGATTGACTTTACGGATGGGGGAAAAAATGGCATCAATGGGAATTACCCCAATTGACCGTCCTTCTTCCCTATTACTTTCTGCCGGAAAATATCCTTTGCCCGTTCTAACAGTGGCCTCAATGACTAATTCACCATCACGGGCCAGAGTGGCGATATGAGCTTCAGGGTTTAAAATATCCACAGTACCATCAGTCTGAAAAGCACTGGCAGTGACTTCACCATCACCTTTTGCTTCTAAAATAACTACCTTGTCTTCCCTGGAGTGTCATTTTAAATCGCACTGCTTTAAGATTTAAAATTATTTCCGTGACATCTTCAATTATGCCTGGAATGGGGGAAAACTCGTGATAGATACCTTTAATTTTTACCGAGGTAATGGCGGAGCCTCGGAGGGAAGATAGCAACACCCGACGTAAGGCATTGCCCAGTGTCGTGCCGAATCCTCGTTCAAGTGGTTCGCACGTAAATTTTCCAAAAAATCGAGTATGACTATCAGGATCGATATCTAATTTCTTAGGTTTAATCAGTTCGGTCCAGTTCTTGTGCATTCGCTCTCCTTCGCACAAAAACCATGTTCTGGTTTTTCGCGTCCCCTTGCCAAATTTATTGCAAAACTCGCTTTAATAAAAGAAAAGACCTCTTCCGGCGAGGTTGGAAACCAAAACTAACTATTTGGAATACAATTCGACAATGAGATGTTCCTGGATTGGCATGGTAATATCTTCCCGGGCCGGCAACAACCGTATGACACCCCGAAAATTTTCTTTATCAACCTCCAACCACTGAGGTATGCCGCGTCGATCTACTGCCCCAAGGGCTTCCAGAACTTGAGGAATCTTTCGGCTTTTCTCTTGAACTTCAATAATATCACCGACATTTACCCTAAATGAGGGGATATTTACCTTTTTGCCGTTAACCAGAAAATGATTATGGCTCACCAAATGCCGAGCTTGGGCCCGAGACATGGCAAAACCCAAGCGATAGACGACATTATCA
Source organism: uncultured delta proteobacterium (assembly GCA_963789385.1). Taxonomy (GTDB): domain Bacteria; phylum Desulfobacterota; class Desulfobaccia; order Desulfobaccales; family Desulfobaccaceae; genus Desulfobacca. Next base: position 27,562 of record CAWBKT010000046.1, read on the forward strand.
AAGCGGCGCTCCAGCAAGGTTAACAGGTTTGTACCGGTAATTCCTTTTTGGCGGTCGGCAGTGGTAAAATAACTACGGAATTGTTTTTCGAGCAGTCCATAGATACGCTTTACTTTTTGTTTTTCCCGCAACTGAATCCCGAAATCCGAAAATTTGGCCCGACCCTGTCCATGTTGCCCCGGCGGATAACTGTGTCTCTCGAAGCCGCATTTGTCGGTATAACAACGATCCCCTTTGAGGAATAATTTCATTCTTTCACGTCGACAAAGCCGACAGTCTGGTTCGGTATATCTAGCCAATTAACACCTCATGATTAATTAGTCTAACAAATTGAAGTAACTTAGACACGTCGCCTTTTGGGAGGCCTGCACCCATTATGTGGAATAGGGGTAACGTCTCTAATTAAATTAATTGTAAAACCGGCTACCTGAAGCGCCCTGATTGCCGCTTCCCGGCCTGCGCCCGGACCCTTAACATAAACATCAATGGTTCGCATCCCATGTTCCATAGCTTTTTTGGCTGCATCTTCGGCAGCAAGTTGCGCGGCAAAGGGAGTGCTTTTCCTTGATCCTTTAAAACCTTGGGTGCCCGAAGAAGACCATGACACCACATTTCCGGTAGGATCGGTAATGGTGATTATGGTGTTATTAAAAGTAGATTGGATATGAGCAACACCCGTTGGAATATTCTTTTTTTCTTTTTTCTTTTTAACGCCCCGGCGAGCTACCTTAGCCATGATTTCTCCTTATGCTTTTTTCCTTTTGCCGACCACCGACCGTCGGGGGCCTTTGCGAGTACGGGCGTTAGTATGAGTACGTTGCCCCCGAACCGGCAGGGACTTTCTGTGCCGTAAACCCCGATAAGATCCGATATCCATGAGTCTTTTAATATTCATGGATATTTCTCGTCTTAAATCCCCTTCCACTTTATAGTGGGAATCGATCACAGTACGGATGCGGGTCAGTTCGGCGTCGGTAAGATTATCCGATTTGGTGTCTCCATTGACCTCGGCTTCCAGGAGAATTTTTTTCGCGGTAGTACGACCAATCCCATAAATATAAGTTAAGGCGATTTCCATTCTTTTATTTCGTGGTAAATCTACCCCTGTAATTCTGGCCAACTTCCTTCCCCCTTTTTATCCTTGCCGCTGCTTATGCTTCGGATTTTCACAGATTACTCGAACAACGCCTTTGCGCCGGATGATTTTGCATTTGCTGCAAATTCTTTTGACTGAAGCTTTTACTTTCATTATCCTATCCTGTCCAAATCATTGCTAACGCTCTTATTTAGCTCTATAAATAATGCGTCCCCGATTTAAATCATATGGAGATAATTCCACTGTTACTCGATCTCCCGGTAATATTTTGATATAGTGCATTCGCATTTTACCGGAAATATGTGCCAAAACTCTGTGCCCGTTTTCCAATTCCACCCGAAACATGGCGTTAGGCAACGGTTCAATGACAATACCTTCTACTTCAATGGCTTCTTCTTTGGGCATAAAATGCTGCTTTCAAATGAATTGGCGAAAAAATTAAATTGTATAATTAAATAAAAAAAAAATAAATCCATCTCTTAATTATATGCTTATATTTTACTTAAAATCAAGACACCATTTTCTGTTAAAGCTACAGTATGTTCGTAATGAGCAGCCAGACTTCCATCTTTGGTTATTGCCGTCCAGCCATCCGGCATTACAGAGATTTCCCACCTGCCGGCGCTAACCATAGGTTCAATGGCCAACGTCATGCCAGGCTGCAGCAGCGGCCCATGGCCTGGGGGCCCATAATTAGGAATTTGAGGATCTTCATGAAGCGAACGGCCGATGCCATGGCCGACAAAATCTCGAATCACTGAAAATCCATAAGATTCAACAGTCGTTTGGACAGCATGAGAAACATCGCTGAGCCGGTTGCCGGCTACAACTTTAGCAATACCGGCATACAATGCTTCTTCTGTGGCTTTCATAAGTTTTTCGGCGGTCTCGCTTACTTTCCCAACCGCTAAAGTGACAGCTGCATCTCCAAAATAACCATCGTAACGGACGCCAAAATCTATACTAACGAGATCTCCGGCATTGATACGGCGATGCGAGGGGATGCCATGGACTATTTCATCATTAATTGATATGCAAATAGACCTTGGATAACCTCGATAATTTTTAAATGCCGGTTTAACCTTTCGCCGTCGGCAGATTTCCTCTGCCAACGCATCTAATTCCAGAGTTTCAATATCGGGCTTGACAAATGTCGTGATCTCCGCTAATGCTTCGGCCACTATCTGATTGGCCACCTGCATTTTGGCAATTTCCAATGGAGATTTAATTTTAATCATAGCAGTGGGTTCCGGGGAACCCTTAACCTGTTAAGGATACCCCGGAATTATCAATTAGCCGAGAATGCCGACAATTTTATTGAAGATATCGTCAATGCCGCCGACACCTTTAATATTTTTGAGGATACCTTGTTTTGAATAATAGTCGATTAACGGTTTGGTCGCCTGATTATAGGTTGACAACCGGGAGCGGACGGTAGTTTCATTGTCATCATCGCGCTGATACAATTCAGTGCCGCATTTATCGCAGACACCCTCTTTTTTGGGAGGGGTGAACTTTATATGAAACATCTGACCGCAGGCTTGATTTTTACAAGTCCGCCGTCCGGTGAGGCGGGTAACTAACGCTTCTTCATCAACCTCAATACTGACGACATGGTCAATCTTGGCCCCCATCTTTTTCAGAGTAGCATCAAGAGCCTCGGCCTGGGGCACGGTGCGCGGGAATCCATCAAGGATAAAACCTTTTTTGGCATCAGCCTGTTTTAATCTATCTTCGATAATACCGATAACAACTTCATCAGGCACTAACTTGCCGGAATCCATGTATTCTTTAGCCTTTTTACCCATGGCGGTGCCTTCTTTTACCGCCGCACGTAAAATATCACCGGTTGAAATCTGAGGTATTTTATACTTCTCGATTAAAAGTTTTGCTTGTGTGCCTTTGCCAGCTCCAGGACCGCCCAATAAAATTAAATTCATACCTGCCTCCTTATGCTATTATCGATACGCCTTGTGTCGCTTTAACTCCCATACTCTTGTGTATCCCTTGGAAAAAAAATTAACGTCGTGTCCGTCCGCCAATACGCTTTTTCATAAACCCTTCGTAATGTCTGGAAAGCATATGAGATTCTATCTGTCCCACAGTATCCATAGCCACACCACAAACAATGAGAAGGGCAGTGCCACCAAAGTAAAATGGAACATTAAAACGTGATACCAGGATTGACGGCAGAACGCAGACCGCCGAGACATATAGAGCACCCCCCAGGGTGATACGAGCCAGTATGCGTTCGATATACTCTGAAGTCGGTTTACCCGGACGCAAACCAGGGATGTAGCCGCCATATTTCTTCATATTTTCTGCGACATCTACCGGATTAAAGGTAACCGCGGTATAAAAGTAGCAGAAAAAGATAATAAAGAGAACGTAGAGGATTTCATGCAATAGGGCACCGGGAGATACCAGGTCGGTCGCTCTTTTAACCCAATCAATAGTGATAAAAGAAGCGATGGTTGCCGGAAACATGAGAATAGAGGAAGCGAAAATAGGAGGAATAACGCCGGCGCTGTTAACTTTCAGCGGCAAATGAGTGGATTGTCCTCCATACATCCGACGGCCTACCACACGCCGGGCGTATTGTACCGGAATTCGTCTTTGCCCTCGTTCCATAAAAACAATGAAGGCCACAACTGCAATCATCAGAATTGTAATAAGAAATATGATAAAAATCCCTATTTCACCAGTTTTGACTAATTGCAAGGTATTGATAATGGCCGAAGGCATTCGAGCCACGATGCCGGCAAAAATAATGAGGGAAATCCCGTTGCCGATGCCACGCTCAGTGATCTGTTCTCCCAACCACATAATGAAAGCCGTTCCGGACGTAAGGGTCAAAACGGTCATCAGGCGGAAACCCCACCCGGGATGCAGCACAACTGCAGCGCCGCCACCTTCCAGGCCCATGCTTTCCAGGCCTATACTGATTCCCAAACCTTGAATGGCGCTTAAAACAACGGTACCGTAACGGGTATATTGTTTAATCTTTTTTTGCCCTGCCTCTCCCTCTTTATAAAGCTTCTCGATGGCTGGCACGACAATTTTCAAGTAATTCAATAATGATAGAGGCACTAATATAAGGCATGATTCCCAGGGCAAAAACGCTTAAACGTTCTAAGGCGCCACCTGAGAACATATCGAAAAGACCGAAGATAGTGCTTCGATGTCGAGCAAAAAAATTCATCAAAGCTTCGGTGTCGATTCCAGGAGTTGGAATATTACAGCCGATGCGATACACGGCCAGAAGCAATAAAGTGACAATAATTCGCCGCTTTAGCTCAGGAATTTTGGCAATGTTTTGAAAACCGCCCAACAACTTAGATCACCTCTACCTTGCCCCCCTGGGCTTCAATAATTTCCTTAGCCTGAACACTGGCACCCTGAACTCGCACCGTCAAGGGGACACTGATGGAACCTTGGCCGAGCAGTTTGACCCTGCCATCGGTTTTTTTGATTAGGCCGGCTTTAATCAATACTTCGGCATCCACGACCGTGTCAGCCGGGAATCGGGCGAGATCTCGAATATTGATAATAATCCAAGGCTTTTTAAAAATATTAGTAAAACCACGTTTTGGCAAACGCCTGATTAAAGGCATCTGACCACCTTCAAAGGCCGGGCTGATTTTTGCTCCGGAACGTGATCTTTGTCCTTTATGACCGCGGCAGGCAGTCTTACCATGTCCAGACCCAGTACCACGACCCACACGTTTCATTTTATGTTTCGATCCCGGTGAGGGTTGTAATTCATCTAGTCTCATGCTTTATCAACCTTCTTGTTCGCTTCCACTGCGAACTTCAACTAAATGGGAAATTTGCCTGATCATACCACGAACTGAGGGAGTATCTTTGAGACAGACGGTTTTGTGAAGTTTAGTCAAGCCTAACGTCGCCAATGTTATACGGTGCCGCTGAGGTCTGCCAATAGGACTCCTCCTCAGAGTAATTTCCAAAACCTGTTCACCCATATAAATCTCTTTTCCCTTGCTAATTATGCCCTGATTTCCTCGAGAGTGCGATTTCGCTTTTGCGCAATATCTTCCGGACTGGCCAACTGTTTCAGGGCATCGAAAGTTGCTTTGACGGCATTATGCGGATTATTGGACCCCAAACATTTAGTCAGAATATTTTGAATGCCGGCTACTTCCACCACTGCCCGAACCGGTCCACCGGCGATAACGCCGGTTCCTTCAGATGCAGGCTTCAGCAGTACCTTGCCAGAACCGAATGTTCCCAAAACGGTATATGGTATGGTAAAATTGATAATAGGAATTTTAATTAAACTCTTTTTGGCACGATCCATAGCCTTTCGGATAGCCTCCGGAACCTCGTTGGCCTTACCCAAACCAGCACCTACCTGGCCCTGACCGTCCCCTACAACAACCAATGCATTAAAGCTGAAACGGCGTCCACCCTTAACAACTTTGGCCACCCGACTTATATGGACTACTTTGTCCAAAAATTGGGATTCTGAATCGCTCTCGAACAATGTCACCTCCGTACCTTGTACGTTTCGAAGAATCTTTGCTAGTGAAGCCCGCTAAAAGTCCAGGCCATGTTCACGACAGCTTTCGGCCAGCTCTTTTACTCGACCATGATATAAAAAACCACCCCGATCAAAGGCAACTTTGGAAATTCCCAAGGCTTTGGCTCTTTCAGCCAGCAATTTCCCCACAAGCTTTGCTGCTTCAATTTTTTTCATTGGAGTTGCATCTGTGCGGAACTGTTTGCTCATGGTGGAAGCTGCGATAAGAGTTTGTCCCTTCCGGTCGTCAATAATCTGGGCATAAATATGTCTTGAACTTTTAAAAACTGACAATCTCGGCCGGTCTGCATCTCCTAAAATATTTTTCCGTACTCGTTTCTTTCTCTTGAGTCTGGCCACAACTTTTGGATTTGTGTTTCCCATGATGCCTTACCTTATAAATATGATTACCGATTTATTATAATTAAAAATTAGCACCTGATGCTGATATGTTAACGTCCACCAGCTTTGCCGACTTTGCGCCTGATGACTTCGTCGGCGTATTTGATGCCCTTACCCTTGTAAGGTTCCGGAGGACGCATCTGTCGAATAATCGCGGCGGTCTGTCCCAGGGATTCCTTATTGGCTCCTTGCAGAATTAAACGATTTGCCTTTTCCACCTGGGCGGTGATACCAGCCGGCAATTTGAACTCTACAGGATGGGAAAAACCTAAGCTAAAAAGTAAATGACTGCCTTTATCTTCTACCTTATAGCCGGTGCCGATAATGTCGAGAGTTTTGGTAAAACCGCTACTCACCCCAGTAACCATATTTGACACCAAAGTGCGTTCCAAACCCCAATAACGCCAATTCGCCTGAAGATCTTCCTTTAGAAAGACTTTGATTTCCGCCGAATTAATCTCCAAGTCTACCGCATTATGCAGGGTGTGAGTCAATGTTCCCTTTGGACCTTTTACTGTCAACGTGCCGTTATCGTAAGTTACTTTCACTTCTTTGGGCAGAACTATTGGTTTTTTGCCGATACGCGACATAATATTCATTCCTCATTGCCGCTGTAATACATGTAATTACGCGGTTTCTCTTGCCTTACCAGATCGTGCAGAGAACTTCGCCGCCAATGCCATTTCGCCTTGCTTCCCGGTCGGTCAGAATTCCTTTGGAGGTCGAAACCACGGCGACGCCTAATCCTCCTAAAACCTGGGGAATATCATCTTTGGAGGCGTAAACCCGACGACTGGGCTTGCTGATTCTCTTTAAACCGTTTATGAGCGGTTTATTGATTTCATCATATTTTAGATAAACCCGGAGGACACCTTGCTTTTTATCTTTAATTATTTTGAAATTCTTGATATAGCCTTCTTCTTTAAGAATACGTGCCAAGCTGATCTTCATTTGGGAAGCGGGAATATCGACTTTATCAAATCTCGCCCCCCCCGCATTCCGGATCCGAGTCAGCATATCCGCCAGGGGATCGGTTAAGCCCATAATGTCTGGCTCCTATATATGAATGTTTGTTGCCGTTTCATATCCTGTCGCAGGCCCTGATAAAAACTGTGCAAAACAACCAGGTTAAAAGAAACTACCAACTTGATTTGATCACGCCCGGTATTTCACCTTTGAGCGCCAATGACCGAAAACAAAGACGGCAGATGCCGAATTTACGAATGTAGGCTCTGGGTCGACCGCATAATGGACACCGGTTATATTTCCGGACTTCAAATTTAGGTTTCCGTTTGGCCTTGGCAATAAGAGATTTTTTAGCCACTCAAGTCTCCTCGCTAACTTCTAAAAGGCATTCCCAAACGTCTGAGCAGGAATTTCGCCTCTTCATCAGTGCTTGCGGAAGTAACAATAGTAATATTCATCCCTTTGATTTTATCGATCTTATCGTAATCAATTTCAGGGAAGATGATCTGTTCTTTGATGCCTAAAGTATAATTACCACGCCCGTCAAAGGCCTTATCGGAGACGCCACGGAAATCCCGCACCCGGGGCAGGGCAATGTTCAACAGCCGATCCAAGAATTCGAACATCTTATCCCGACGTAAGGTTACCATGCAGCCGATGGGCATACCTTCCCGCAATTTAAACGCCGCGATTGATTTGCGGGCCCGAGTAATGACCGGCTTTTGCCCGGCTATGGCAGCCAATTCAGCGCTTGCCGAATCCAAAATTTTAATATTCTGGGTTGCTTCCCCTAACCCCATATTGACGATGATTTTTTTTACGCGAGGCACTTGCATGGAGCTTTTATATCGAAACTCCTGCATCATCGCCGGGACGCATTCTTCTTTATAAAAATTATATAAGCGCGTCATAGTGTACTTATCCTTCGATTATTTCACCGCATTTTTTGCAGGTGCGGACCCATTTGCCATCACCGGTTTGCGTCCGTTTGATTCGGGTAGGGGCAGTGCATTTGCCGCAAATAAGCAAGACATTGGAAATATGCAAAGATGCCTCCTTTTCAACGATACCCCCTTGACCGGTTTGGGGACTCGGGCGGGTGTGTCTCTTAATCATATTCACTTTTTCTACCAGCACCCGGTTTTTATCCCGTAAAACCTTCAGGATTTTTCCGGTCTTACCTTTATCCTTGCCGGCAATAACCTCAACCTTGTCATTCTTTTTTATCTGAATGGGAACCGCTATCTTTGTGTGTTCTTTTTTAGCCATGAGAGCACCTATAAAACTTCCGGAGCCAGAGAAATAATTTTCATGAATCGTCTCGCCCGCAGTTCCCGGGCCACCGGCCCGAAAATACGGGTGCCGATCGGTTCGCCCGCAGGACTAATCAATACTGCCGAATTGTCTGAGAACCTGATGTAAGAACCATCAGCTCGGCGAGTCTCTTTAATAGTCCTGACCACAACAGCCCGTTTGACGTCGCCCTTTTTAACCTTGGAATTAGGCAGGGCTTCCTTAACGGCTACTATAATGATATCGCCAACTCGGGCATACCGACGCCTGGTGCCCCCAAGGACTCTAATGCACTGTAATTGTTTGGCGCCTGAATTGTCAGCGACATTTAATTTCGTTTGTACTTGAATCATAGCCGACCTTCACTCGATGAGTTTAGCCAATATTTGCATTGAAGCTTCGCGCTAACTGAAAATTCTGCTTCCAGATTAGCTAAAGCGCTTTTTCCAACACCTCTTTAACGCGCCAGCGTTTGTCGCGGCTCAAAGGACGAGACTCAGTAATCAGGACTTTATCTCCCACACCACAGGTGTTACCCTCATCGTGAGCCTTAAATTTTTTCCGTCTTTTTACCGTTTTGTGGTAAATAGGATGCCGCACCAACCGTTCCACTCTAACCACCACGGTTTTATCCATCTTATCGCTGACTACGATTCCTGTCAGGGTTTTTCGATTGCCTCGTTCTTGACTCATATTTTTTCTCTCAGCACCAGTCTGCTCAATCTCCGAGCTATCGTACTAAATCGACTTTTCTCGCATAATTGTCTTCAACCGGGCAATATCCCGTCGCGATTCCTTCAGCCGCGCCGTATTTTCCAACTGCTGACTGGCAACCTGGAATTTAAGGTTAAAAATCTCTTCTTCCAATTCTTTTAATTTGGCCTGTAATTCTTCCGCAGTAAGTTCCCTTAAATCGGAGGCTTTCATTATTCTTCCTCCCGCAGGACAAACTTGGTTCTCAGGGGAAGTTTATGACTGGCCAAACGTAAGGCTTCCCGAGCTATATCTTCGGTTATACCTTCCATTTCGTAAAGAATTTTTCCCGGACGGATAACGGCTACCCAACCTTCTGGACTGCCTTTACCTTTTCCCATCCGGGTTTCAGCCGGTTTTCGGGTAAAAGGTTTATCCGGAAAGACTCTGATCCAAATCTTGCCGCCGCGTTTAACGTAACGGGTCATGGCAATACGGGCTGCTTCAATCTGCTGGGAAGTTAAATAACCGCATTCCAAAGCCTTTAAGCCAAAAGTCCCAAAAGCCACGGTATTGCCTCGGGAAGCCTTGCCCCGCATCCGCCCTTTTTGTTGTTTACGATATTTTACTCGTTTTGGACTTAACATAAGATGTATCCATTCTTATCGCTGGAACTGCCGTGGTTAAATACCGAGACCCTCTTCCAGCAATATTTCACCCTTAAAAATCCATGCCTTGACTCCGATGACACCATAGGTAGTGCGTGCCTCGGCCATACCAAAATCAATGTCGGCCCGTAAAGTATGCAGGGGCACCCGGCCTTCCCGGTACCATTCCCGCCGAGCCATTTCAGCTCCACCCAATCGTCCGGCAACTCGTACTTTAATGCCCTGGGCGCCAAATTTCATGGCTTGTCCCACGGCTTTTTTCATGGCCCGGCGGAACGCTACCCGCCTTTCCAATTGCAACGCGATATTTTCCGCTACCAGTTGGGCATTAAGTTCCGGCTTGCGAACTTCATGAATATCGACGATTAATTCACGGCCTACCAGCTTTTCGAGTTTCTGGCGCAGTTCTTCGATCTTTCGACCCTTCTGGCCGATGACAATCCCAGGTCTGGAAGTGTGAATCTTAATCTTAACTTTGTTAGCCGCCCTCTCGATTTCAACCGTAGCTATTCCGGCGCCCTGAAGTTCTTTCTCATTTTTAATAAATTTGCGGATTTTCTGGTCTTCTAATAAAAGCTCGGAATAATTTTTCCGGGCAAACCAATAAGAATGCCAGCGGCGATAACTGCCCAACCGAAATCCGACTGGATGAACTTTTTGTCCCAAGCGATCCTCCTGTTACCATGACGCCTTATGTAAAATTAAGAAAATACTATTCTTTTTCAGCCAGTACCACTGTGATATGGCTCGTACGTTTGGTGATCCGGTTCACTCGCCCCATGGCCCGGGACATAAAACGTTTCACCGAGGGTCCATCATCGACATAAACTTTTTTAACATAAAGACTATCAACATCGATCTGCGGACGCTGAGTGGCATTGGCCAGAGCCGAGGCCACCACCCGACGCACCAGTCGAGCCGCTTTTTTAGGAATGAACATTAAAGCCGCTAAAGCTTCTTCCACTTTCTTGTTTTGGATAGCTCGGGTGACGATACGGGCCTTTTGGGCCGAGATACGAACAAATTTTGCTTGAGCTCGAATTTCCATAATGAACCTGTCGGCAACGCCTTTTTCAGCGTAAGTTTATTTTCCTTTAACTTTAGTCTTTTTGGCTCCGGCGTGCCCGTAATACGTGCGCGTCGGGGAGAATTCTCCCAGTTTATGGCCCACCATATTTTCAGTGACGAACACCGGGATAAACTTCTTGCCGTTGTGAACAGCGAGCGTTAACCCGACAAAATCCGGGGTAATGGTCGAACGCCGGGACCAGGTTTTAATTACTTTTCGATCCTGGATTTCTTTGGCCTTAAGAACTTTACCTAATAAGCTCTCTTGAACGTAAGGGCCTTTTTTCAGTGAACGCGGCACGTAACCTCCATTATGAGTCGAGCGTCCGCTGGCCTGACCTGGAACCAGGGACTATTGCCTCATTTTCTACTTATTTCGGCGTTTAATAATATAACGGTCACTCTCTTTGGGTTTCCGAGTCTTATAGCCTTTGGTCGGTTTGCCCCAGGGGCTGACCGGATGTCGCCCACCGGAAGACTTTCCTTCGCCGCCACCCATGGGATGATCCACCGGGTTCATGGCCACGCCGCGAACATGCGGCCTCCGACCCAACCAGCGCTTCCGACCGGCCTTGCCGATGGAAAGATTTTCATGCTCCACATTGCCGAGTTGGCCCACAGTGGCTCTGCAATTCAGATGTACCTGCCGGACTTCTCCTGAAGGCAATTTAATCTGGGCATAGCTTCCTTCTTTAGCCACCAATTGGGCGGAGGCTCCCGCCGCTCTGGCCATCTGACCGCCTTTACCCGGCTTTAATTCTATATTATGAATCATGGTTCCCAAGGGGATGTTCCGCAACGGCAGCGCATTCCCAGGCTTGATATCGGCAGTGGGACTGGAAACAACCAAGTCACCTACCTTGAGATCAATGGGTGCTAAGATATATTTCTTGTCTCCATCCAGATAGTGGAGCAGAGCTATCCGGGCCGACCGGTTGGGATCATATTCAATGCTTGCTACTTTGGCCGGTACTTCCTCTTTTTTTCTTTTAAAATCAATGAGCCGATAGAGCCGCTTATGGCCCCCACCCCGAAAACGGGTAGTCACTCTGCCGACATTATTGCGCCCGCCGGTTTTAGATATGGATTTCACCAGGCTTTTTTCAGGTTTTGCCTTGGTGATCTCATTAAAATCGTGCCCTGTCTGAAAACGACGGCCCGCTGATGTTGGTTTTCTTTGAATCAATGCCATCTTAATTATCCTTTCCCGTCTGGTCGCCGAGAAATGGTCTACTGTCTCTGTAGCTGCAAACCAATGGCTGCTATACCTTAAGCGCCTTCAAAAAAGGGAATTTTTTCGCCTGGTGCCAGAGTTACGATCGCCTTTTTCCAATCCGCCCGTTTGCCCTCATGTCGCCCTAAACGTTTTTTCTTCCCTTCGTAACGGCAGGTATTTACCGACAGGACTTTAACCTTAAAAATTTCTTCCACTGCTTTACGAATTTCTATTTTATTAGCGGTGGGAACCACCTTAAAGGTGACTTTGTTGCTCGTCTCTTTATTGAGGTGGCTCTTTTCCGTGATCAATGGACTTTTAATCAGATAATGATGAGCCTTCACGATACCAACCTCTCTTCGATCTGGCTAATGGCCGGCTGAAACACCACTAAATATTCATATTTCAAAATATCATAGACATTGAGCCCTTCGGTGCGCATTACCTGTGTATATGGCACATTGCGGGATGATAAGGTTAAAACTTCATCTTCACCCGCAGTAATAAAGAGGGCTTTGTCAACCTGAAGGTTTTCCAGAACCTTGACAAATTCTTTTGTCTTCGGCGCCTCAAAAGGATACTGATCCAAGATCAGCAGTTGCCCATTGGCAAGCTTGCTCGACAAGGCCATTTTCAAGGCCAGGCGACGTACTTTTTTGGGCACCTTGTAAGCGTAACTCCGAGGTTTGGGACCAAATACTACCCCACCACCTCGCCAGAGCGGTGAGCGGTTTGATCCAACTCGCGCCCGGCCGGTCCCTTTCTGCCGCCAGGGTTTATGGCCACCGCCTCTTACTTCTGCCCTACCCTTGGTGCAAGCTGTGCCGGACCGTCGGCATGCCAGTTGCATAGTCACAACTTCATGCATTATGTGGCCCTGCACCGGAATGCCGAAAATATCATCGCGTAAAGTGGTTTCGCCTACTTTGGCGCGATTTATATCATAGACATCAACTACAGCCATGTCATTTCCCCAATATTCACTATAACTTTTGTATCAGCAGGAGACCGTTTCGAGCTCCTGGGACAGATCCCTTTAATAAGAGAAGATTGCTTTCCGGGCGAACATCCACTACTTGCAGGGATGCCATGGTTATTTGGGCATCACCCATCCGCCCAGGCATTTTTTTCCCCTTGATAACCCGGGAAGGATAGGCGCTGGCGCCTATGGAACCCGGAGCCCGATGTGACATGGAGCCATGGGTTTCCGGACCACGATGAAAGTTCCAGCGTTTGATAACTCCGGTAAAACCCCGGCCTTTGCTAAACCCTATCACATTTACACGTTGGCCGATCTCAAATTGACTCACATCCAATTCCTGTCCTACTTCCAGGCCTTCCACGGAATCCAGACGAAATTCTTTGAGAAACTTGAAACCGCTTTTAAACCCGTGTTTTTCAAAATGCCCGCGAAGAGGCTTAGTAAGTTTTTCTAATCTTTTCCTGATAAATCCAAGTTGCACGGCGTCGTAGCCGTCGGAAGCCTCGGTTTTTTTCTGCACCACATAACAAGGCCCTGCTTCTATCACCGTTACCGGCAGCGCCGTGCCTTCGGCATCAAATATCCGGGTCATTCCCAACTTTTTTCCCAGTAGCCTTCCTATCATGACTTTCCTCAATACCTGCTCTGCCGGACTAGGTCCTTGTCAGAACTGTCATGGCAATCTTAGAGCTTGATTTCGACGTCGACTCCTGCCGCCAGATCTAATTTCATAAGCGCATCCACGGTCTGCTGCGTCGGCTCTAAAATATCCAATAAACGTTTATGAGTCCGGATTTCAAACTGCTCCCGGGATTTTTTGTCAACATGCGGAGAGCGCAAAACGCAAAACTTATTGATGTCGGTAGGCAGGGGAATAGGTCCGGCTACCCGGGCACCGGTGCGCCGGGCCGTATCAACAATTTCACCTACTGATTGATCCAACAGTTTATGATCGAATGATCTCAGCCGGATGCGTATCTTATGGGTTATCATGGGTCATCCTATACCTTATTCGACGATTTCGGTGACGACGCCGGCGCCGACGGTGCGGCCGCCTTCCCGGATGGCAAAGCGCAATTCTTTTTCCAGGGCCACGGGGGTGATGAGATGGACTTCAATGGCCACATTATCACCCGGCATGACCATTTCCACGCCATCCGGCAGGGTCACGACGCCGGTAACATCCGTGGTCCGCAGATAAAACTGCGGCCGGTAGCCGCTGAAAAACGGCGTGTGCCGTCCGCCTTCCTCTTTGTTCAAGACATACACTTCCGCCTTGAATTTGGTGTGCGGCAAGATGGAACCAGGTTTGGCCACCACCTGCCCGCGCTCCACTTCGTCCTTTTTGGTGCCCCGCAGCAGGATACCGACATTGTCACCGGCCTGGCCCTGATCCAAAATCTTCCGGAACATCTCCACCCCGGTGCATACCGTCTTAAAGGTAGGCTGGAAGCCGACAATCTCCACTTCTTCCTGCACCTTGACAATGCCGCGCTCCACTCTGCCGGTCACCACCGTGCCACGGCCGGAAATGGAAAACACGTCTTCGATGGGCATCAGGAAAGGTTTGTCAATATCACGGGCCGGCTCCGGAATATATCCATCCACCGCCTTCATCAGCTCAAAAATACAGGCCGCCTCCGGTGAATTGGGATCATCCGACTGCAAGGCGTTCAGGGCCGAACCCTTGACGATGGGAATGTCGTCCCCGGGAAAATCATACTTGGACAATAACTCCCGGAGTTCCAACTCCACCAGCTCGATGAGCTCGGGGTCGTCCACCATGTCCACCTTGTTTAAAAAGACCACGATAAACGGCACACCCACCTGACGGGCCAACAGGATGTGCTCCCGGGTCTGGGGCATGGGGCCGTCATCGGCGCCCACCACCAGAATGGCGCCGTCCATCTGGGCCGCCCCGGTAATCATGTTCTTGATATAATCCGCATGACCCGGACAATCCACATGGGCGTAATGCCGATTCTCGGTCTCATATTCCACGTGCGCCGTGGCAATGGTAATGCCCCGCTCTTTTTCTTCCGGCGCCTTGTCAATCTGATCAAAAGGCACAAACTCGGCCATCCCCTTCATTGACAAGTGCTTCGTGATCGCCGCCGTCAACGTCGTCTTGCCATGGTCAATATGCCCAATCGTGCCGATATTTACGTGGGGCTTCTTTCTCTCAAATTTTTTCTTGGCCATGATTATTCCTCCTGGTCACCCTCGCCGAGAACTATTGTCAAATCTATTTTGTCCTGCTGCGACCGATAATTTCTTCAGATAAACTATGCGGCACCGGCTCATAATGATCAAACTGCATAGTAAAAGTGGCCCTGCCTTGTGTGGCGCTGCGTAAATCGGTAGCATAGCCGAACATACTGGCCAACGGCACCTCAGCATGAACTATTTGAAAGCCGGTGCGATTTTCCAGGCTTTTTATCCGTCCTCTCCGACTGTTGAGGTCCCCGATGGCATCCCCGACAAATTCTTCCGGCACCACAATTTCAAGATTCATGAAAGGTTCCAATAAACTCGGCTTGCCCTTTTTAACGCCTTCCTTAAATCCCATGGAACCGGCAATATGAAAAGCACGCTCCGAAGAATCAACTTCATGGTAAGAGCCATCCACCAATGCCACCTGGATGTCTACTATGGGGAAACCGGCTATGACACCGCCTTCCGAAGCCTCCCGTATACCCCTCTCTACGGCTGGGATGTATTCCTTGGGAATTGACCCACCAACAATCCGGTCCACAAACTCAAAACCTCCACCCGCCGGCAACGGGGTTAATTCCAACTCGACATGACCATATTGCCCGCGGCCACCGGATTGCCGGACAAATTTGCCTTCCGCCTTTACAGGCTGAGTTATAGTCTCCCGGTAGGAGACCTGGGGCTGCCCCACCTGGGCATCCACTTTAAATTCCCGCATCAGGCGGTCAACGATAATTTCCAGATGTAATTCACCCATACCGGCAATGATGGTCTGACCGGTCTGCTGATCAGTGTGGACTCGAAACGATGGATCTTCGGCCATGATTTTACCCAAGGCCTGCCCCAATTTATCCTGGTCCGCCTTGGTTTTCGGTTCTATGGCAACATCAATAACCGGGATTGGAATTTCCAAACTCTCTAAGACGATGGGAGACCGTTCGTCACAAAGGGTATCACCCGTGCCGGTCTGCCGCAGTCCCACCGCGGCGATAATATCTCCAGCGCTGGCTTCCTTAATCTCCTCCCGCTTATTGGCATGCATTTTAAGCAGACGGCCGATCTTTTCTTTCGTGCCTTTGGAGGAGTTAAAGACCGAACTGCCGCTTTGCAAAATTCCCGAATAAATCCGTATAAAGGTCAAATTCCCGACATACGGGTCTGAAAGCAATTTAAAAGCCAAGGCGGTCAGCGGCACCTTTTCGTCCGCCGGTCGGGCCTCGATTTCCCCCTTGGCGTTTAGGCCCTCGATTGGCGGAATATCATTGGGTGCCGGCAGATAATCCACGACAGCATCCAACAAAGGTTGAATGCCTTTATTTTTAAAGGCTGAGCCGCACATCACCGGTACGATTTTCAGGTCAATAGTTCCTTGACGCAACACCTGCCGCAGCAGAGCATTTTCCACCGGTTGGTCTTCCAGATAAGAATTCATAATCTCATCATTGAATTCGGCCAGAGAGGCAATCAGTCGGCTGCGATACTCCCGGGCAGTCTCCATAGCTTCTTCTGGAATAGGCGCCAGGCGAAAATTAGCTCCCTGGGCGTCTTCGTCATAAATGATTGTCTGCATGTCGATGAGATCAATTATTCCCTGAAATTTATCCTCGCTCCCCAAAGGAAGCTGTATCAGTACCGGATTTGCTTTTAGACGATCGATAATCATCTGGTAGGTCCGGAATAAATCCGCCCCCACCCGATCCATTTTATTTACAAAGGCTAATCTGGGCACACCATACCGGTCGGCTTGGCGCCATACCGTTTCTGATTGCGGCTCCACCCCGGCAACGGCATCAAACACCGCCACGGCTCCATCCAACACCCTGAGGGAACGTTCCACTTCGATGGTAAAATCAACGTGTCCCGGTGTGTCGATAATGTTGATGCGGTAGTCTTTCCAGAAACAGGTAGTGGCGGCTGAGGTGATGGTTATGCCCCGTTCCTGCTCCTGTTCCATCCAATCCATTACGGCTTGACCGTCGTGAACTTCCCCTATTTTATAGGTTACACCCGTATAGTAGAGGATACGCTCCGTAGTCGTAGTTTTGCCCGCATCTATGTGTGCCATAATACCAATATCACGAATGCGCGATATTGGGGTATTTGAAGCCAAGATAACTATTTCCTATATAATTTCTTACCACCGATAATGTGCAAAAGCCTTGTTCGCTTCTGCCATCCGATGGGTATCTTCACGTTTTTTTACTGAAGCGCCGCGATTTTGGAAGGCGTCCAAAAATTCTGCCGCCAATTTAGCCTTCATGCTCTTCTCGCCGCGGCTCTTGGCATAGTTGATCAGCCAGCGGATAGCCAAAGATGTGCGTCGATTTTGCGGCACTTCCACCGGCACCTGATACGTGGCCCCGCCGACCCGCCTTGACTTTACTTCAATAAGCGGCCGAACATTATCCATGGCTTTATGGAAAACCTTCAGAGGATCTTCCTGCTGCTTCCGAGAGATTATATCCAAAGCATTATAAAGAATTGCGACAGCCGTCGTCTTTTTACCCCGGCGCATCAAGCCGTTGATAAAACGGGCGATCATCGGATCTTTAAACTTCGGGTCGGGAATAATCTCCCGCTTGATTACCTCACGTTTCCTCGGCATTGCTTGTTTACTCCCTCATTCCACTAAACCGGATTATTTCGGTTTTTTGGCGCCGTATTTTGACCGCCCCTGCCGCCTGTCCTGGACACCCACGGAATCCAGGGTTCCACGCACAACGTGATAACGAACCCCTGGCAGGTCTTTCACTCGACCACCCCGAATCAAGACAACGGAATGCTCTTGCAAGTTGTGCCCAACACCAGGGATATATGTGGTTACTTCAATTCCATTCGTGAGCCGGACTCTCGCTACCTTACGCAAAGCTGAGTTTGGCTTCTTTGGAGTGGTGGTATAAACCCTGACACAAACTCCCCGTTTCTGGGGACAACTTTTCAGTGCTGGCGTCGAGGTTTTCTTGGCAAGCTTTTCCCGGCCCTTGCGCACTAATTGATTGATCGTCGGCATATTTTCCGTAACTCCGTGACTTTTGAGGTCGTCAAAAGACTAAAAAATAAATTTATATTAAATTTTGAGGTTTTTGTCAAGATTTTTATGTTTCGGCGGCCTCTATCACCGGCTCTTCCAAAACCTGCAATTTGATATTGCGATATTTGGCTAATCCCGTGCCGGCTGGAATAGGTCTTCCCATAATGACATTTTCCTTAAGGCCCCTGAGGTAATCGATCCTGCCGGCCACTGCCGCGTCAGCCAAAACCTTGGTAGTCTCCTGGAAGGAGGCCGCTGAAATCCAGCTCTCGGTTGATAAAGAAGCTTTGGTTATGCCTAACAGCAGAGGTTCCGCGGTAGCCGGGCGCTTCCCCTGGGCCAGGACTACCTCATTCTTTTCTTCAAAGACAAATTTTTCAATCTGTTCGCCGATGAGGAAGCTGGTATCACCAGGGTCGGTTACCCGAACCCGCCGGAGCATCTGACGCACAATAACCTCAATATGCTTGTCATTAATCTTCACACCCTGGAGGCGGTAGACCTCCTGGACTTCGTTTACCAGGTATTTGGCCAATTCTTTCAGGCCGCTTACCGCCAGGATGTCGTGGGGATTGGCCGAGCCGTCCATTAAAGGCTCGCCGGCCTTGACCCGTTCCCCTTCCTGAACGGCAATATGCTTCCCCTTGGGGATCAAATATTCGATGGGATCACCGACTTCGGGGGTGACCACAACCTTCCGTTTGCCTTTGGACTGGCGGCCATGGCTCACCGTGCCGCTGATCTGACTGATCACCGCATGCTCTTTGGGTTTACGGACTTCAAACAGTTCCGCCACCCGGGGCAGACCACCGACGATGTCTTTGGTTTTGGTGGTTTCCCGGGGAATTTTGGCAATAACATCGCCCGGGTTTAACACATCACCCTCATTCGCCATCAGAATAGCGCCAACCGGCAGCGGATAGCGGGCCACTGCCTGGGAATTGGGGAGCCTGGCCGTCCGACCCGATTCATCTTTAATGGAAATGCGAGGCCGCTTTTCCGAATTCTGGCATTCAATGATGACCTTGGAGGACTTGCTGGTCACCGGGTCAACGCGTTCCTGCATGGTGACGTCTTTGAGGTCTTCGGCATCCTTTTGTTCGATAATATCACCGAATTTTACCACTCCGGACACTTCCGTAAGAATCGGGTTGGTGTAAGGATCCCATTCGGCCAATACCTGATCGGGCTGAACCTCCTGGCCTTCTTCCACCCGCAAACGAGTTCCGTAGGTTATCGGATAACGTTCTTTGCCCTTGGCGCTGACAATAATGAGTTCACCCTGGCGGCTCAAGGCCACTAAACTGCCGGTAAAATCCCGCACCGTGCGCACATTTTCAAACTGTGCCTTACCCCGGTTGCGCGCCACATGCACACTCTGTTCAGCCCGGCGGGAAGCGGTGCCGCCGATATGGAACGTTCTCATGGTTAACTGGGTGCCAGGTTCGCCGATGGACTGGGCCGCCATGATGCCGATGGCTTCCCCGATATTTACCGGAGTGCCGTGCGCCAGGTCCCGCCCATAGCACTTAGCACAGACGCCATGCCGGGTCTGACAGGTCAGCACCGAACGGATGCGCAGTTTTTCCAGGCCGGCTTCCTCAATCTTCTGGGCCGCTTCTTCGTCAATTTCTTCATTGGCAAAGACAATGGTTTCATCAGTGTTCGGGTCAACGATATCTTCCAGAGTGGTGCGGCCCAATACACGTTCGCCGACACGCTGAATGATCTCGCCGCCTTCGATCAGCGGAGTCACGTCAATACCATCGATCGTGCCGCAATCCAATTCCGTAATAACGCAATCCTGGGCCACGTCCACCAGGCGCCTGGTAAGATAACCGGAGTTAGCGGTTTTCAAGGCGGTGTCGGCCAAACCTTTGCGGGCGCCGTGAGTAGAAATAAAATACTGCAAAACCGTAAGGCCTTCCCGGAAATTGGCGGTAATGGGCGTGGCAATGATTTCACCCGATGGTTTGGCCATTAAACCACGCATACCCGCTAACTGCCGCATCTGTTTATCACTGCCCCGGGCGCCGGAATCAGCCATCATAAAAATGGGATTGAAACTGTCTGTTATTACCTCGGTCGGTACTTGATTACCATTTTCATCAAGCCGATAGCCCGATATTTTCTCCCGGGCCAGTTCTTCCATCATTTCCGAAGCAACTTCATCCGTGGCCCGAGCCCAGATGTCAACCACCTTGTTGTATTTCTCACCCTCGGTGATCAGACCTTCTCGATATTGGTTTTCCACTTCCGCCACTTCGGCTTGTGATTGTGACAAAATTTCCGCCTTACGGTGCGGAATGACCATATCGTCAATGGCGATGGAGATACCGGCCTGGGTGGCGAATTTATATCCCATATCTTTCAGGCGGTCCGCCAACACCACGGTAGTTTTGATGCCGCATTTGCGATACGACTCGCCGATTAATTTGCGGATCTCTTTTTTGGTCATAGTCCGATTGATACGGTCAAACGGAATACCCGAAGGTATAATTTCTGACAGCAGTATCCGGCCCACGGTAGTGGTAACAATCACTCCCAGCGGCTTCACCTGAACATCCTGATCCTCAGAATGAGGATCGATACCCTTTTCTGCCAAAGTGGCTACCAACCGCTCTGCTGTGGTCTCGAAAGTAATGCCAGCCGCTATTACCTGCAGCCTGGCCGCGGGATTAAGATTTATTTGATTATCATCGCCCAAAATTTCATTAAGAGGAATGGCCGACCCATCCATTCGTACAAGTATCTGGGCATGCAAACTGACACATTCTTGATCATAGGCAATGCGCACCTCATCCGGGGATGAAAATGGTCTCATTTTGTTACCATTAAACCGGATGCGTTCCCCTTTGGCCAAAGGCCGTTCCCTGGTCAGATAATACAAACCCAAAACAATGTCCTGCGAGGGCACGATAATCGGCTCGCCGTTAGCCGGCGACAGGATATTGTTTGTGGACATCATCAGCACCCTGGCCTCGATTTGTGCCTCCAGGGACAGGGGGACATGCACCGCCATCTGGTCGCCGTCAAAGTCGGCGTTGAAAGCGGTACAGACCAGCGGATGCAACTGGATTGCTTTCCCCTCGATCAGAATCGGCTCAAAAGCTTGAATCCCCAAGCGGTGCAGGGTAGGGGCCCGGTTGAGCATGACCGGATATTCTTTAACCACTTCATCCAGAGTGTCCCAGACATCCGGAGTCTCTTTTTCCACCATTTTTTTGGCGGCTTTAATCGTATTAACAAAGCCTTTGTTCACCAGGCGGTTGTAAATGAACGGCTTAAACAGCTCCAAGGCCATCTTTTTCGGCAAGCCGCACTGGTGCAGCCGCAGGTTAGGCCCGATAACAATAACGGAGCGGCCGGAATAGTCGACACGTTTCCCCAGCAGGTTCTGCCGGAACCGGCCCTGCTTGCCTTTCAGCATGTCGCTCAAGGACTTTAACGGGCGTTTATTGGGACCGGTGATGGTCTTGCCCCGGCGCCCATTGTCAAAGAGAACGTCAACCGCTTCCTGCAGCATGCGTTTTTCGTTACGAATGATGATTTCAGGGGCGTCCAGTTCTACCAATCTCTTTAAACGGTTATTTCTATTAATAACCCGGCGGTAGAGATCATTCAGATCAGACGTGGCGAAACGGCCGCCATCCAAAGGAACCAGGGGGCGTAAATCCGGCGGGAGAACTGGAATTACCTCTAATACCATGCACTCCGGTTTAATGCCGGAATCTTTAAAAGCGTCGATTACTTTCAGGCGCTTACTGATCTTTTTCCGTTTTGCTTCGGAGCTGGTTTTCTGCATTTCTTCCCGCAGTTGCTCCGAAAGGCCGGGAAGATCCAGGCTTCGCAACATCTGGCGGATGGCTTCGGCTCCCATGCCCGCCACAAAATCATCGCCAAATTCATCCCGGGCCTGGCGGTACTTTTCTTCCGATAACAGTTCACCCTTTTTCAGAGTGGTCTCAAGGGGATCGACCACCACATAAGACTCGAAATATAAAATTTTTTCCAGATCTTTCAGGGTAAGATCCAAAAGATTGCCGATCTTGCTGGGCAAGCTTTTCAGAAACCAGATATGCACCACCGGGCAGGCCAGTTCAATGTGACCCATCCGTTCCCGTCTGACCTTGGATTGAATGACTTCGACACCGCATTTTTCACAGATGACGCCCCGATGTTTCATCCGTTTATACTTACCGCAATTGCATTCATAATCCTTGGTGGGGCCGAAAATTTTAGCACAAAACAAGCCGTCCCGTTCAGGCTTGAACGTCCGGTAATTAATAGTTTCAGGTTTTTTGACCTCCCCAAACGACCAGTCGCGGATCATGTCCGGCGATGCCAGAGAAATTCGCACGGCATTAAACTGCAGGGGGTCCTTGGGTTTGGCAAAAATACTGTTAATATCTTCCAGATTTACTTCTCGAGCCTTATCCATTGGTTTCTGATCCCTCAGCTTCCTTGTCCTCCAAAAGCTCGACATTCAGTGCCAGGCTTTGAAGTTCACGGATTAGAACATTAAAGGATTCAGGCAGGCCGGCTTCCAGGTCATATTGCCCTTTCACAATCTTTTCGTACATCCGTGTACGGCCGGCAACATCGTCAGATTTGACGGTGAGAAATTCTTGCAGTGAATACGCCGCGCCATAGGCTTCCATGGCCCAGACTTCCATTTCGCCCAGACGCTGGCCGCCGAATTGCGCCTTGCCACCCAGAGGTTGCTGGGTTACCAGAGAATAAGGGCCGATGGATCGAGCGTGAATTTTATCATCTACCAGGTGATGGAGCTTCATCATATACATGGCGCCTACGGTTACGGTCCGGTCGAATGGTTCGCCGGTACGGCCGTCATATAGTTTGGCTTTGCCAACCTCCGATACGCCTGCAAGATTCAAGCAATTTCTAATTTCTGACTCCAGGGCCCCATCGAATACCGGCGAGGCCATATAAATTCCGTCTTTGTTATATTTTTCCCAGAATTTTTTCAGATCATCATAACTGGCGGAGACCAGCCATTCTTCCATTTTGGGATTCTGGTACACCGCTCGAATCCGATTCTTAATGGCATCCAGATCATAAAAGTCGTTAATCAGCTTGCCGATCTGCTGTCCCAGGAGTTGAGAGGCCCAACCCAGATGGGTTTCCAGGACCTGCCCCACATTCATACGGGAGGGAACACCCAGGGGATTAAGGACAATGTCTACCGGGGTGCCGTCGACAAAATACGGCATGTCTTCTTCCGGCATAATTCTGGAAACAACGCCCTTATTGCCGTGACGGCCGGCCATCTTATCGCCTACGGCCAGTTTTCTTTTCATGGCAATGAAGACTTTTACCATTTTAATAACGCCCGGCGGCAGTTCATCTACCTTCCGCAACCGGTTGATCTTATCTTCGAAAAGATCGTTTACCTGTTGAATTTGCGTGTCATAACTGTCCAGCAGCCGGTCTACCCGGTCTTCGATCTCCGGGTCGTCGAAAGACAACATTCCGCCAATGGTCCAGGGGCAGCTGCATGACAATTTCCGAGGTAATTTCCAAGCCTCTTTCCAAAAGATAGCGCCTGGAAGTTATATGTTCCGGAATGTCGATAACCTTGCGGCCGATCAGAATCTCTTTTAAGCGGTACTTGACGCTCTGAGTGATAATGGCAATTTCGTCGCCTTGATCCTTTTGCAGCTTGGCTATTCCCTCAGATTCGATATAGCGGGTGCGCTCATCTTTTTCCACGCCTTTTCGGGAAAATACCCGGGCATCAATAATGATGCCGTCAATACCGGGCGGCACTCGAAGGGACGTATCCCGCACATCACCAGCCTTTTCACCAAAAATTGCCCGCAGCAGTTTTTCTTCGGGAGATAGTTGGGTTTCACCCTTCGGGGTTACTTTACCGACCAGGATATCTCCCGGATTAACTTCGGCCCCGATACGGATTATGCCGCTCTCATCCAAATTTGCCAGAGCTTCTTCACTGACATTAGGGATGTCCCGGGTTATTTCTTCTTTGCCCAGTTTGGTGTCCCGGGCCACAACTTCAAATTCTTCTATGTGGATTGAAGTATAGACGTCTTCCTTGGCAATCCGTTCACTGACCAGAATGGAGTCTTCAAAATTGCAGCCGCCCCAGGGCATAAAGGCAACCATGACGTTTTTGCCCAGTGCCAGTTCCCCATGAGCCGTAGCGGGTCCGTCTGCAATAATCTGACCCTTTTCCACCCGGTCGCCTAAACGGACTATCGGCCGTTGATTAAAACAGGTATTTTGATTGGTCCGCTGAAATTTCGTCAGTTTGTAAATATCAACAATAGACTGAGAATCTTTGCCTTCACCATTATCGGCCCGCACCACAATACGGGTGCCGTCCACATCTTCCACGACGCCGCCGCGCTTGGCCACCAGAGTAACCCCGGAATCCCTGGCCACTACCCCTTCCAGGCCGGTGCCGATTAAAGGCGGCGTGCTGGTCAGCAGGGGAACGGCCTGCCGCTGCATGTTGGATCCCATGAGAGCCCGGTTGGCATCGTCATTTTCCAGAAAAGGAATTAACGACGCGGCGACGCTCACCAACTGGCTCGGGGAGACGTCCATATAATCAACTTCTTCCGGCCGCACCATGATAAATTCGCCTGCTTTCCGGGCGGAAATCAAGTCTTTGGCAAATCGGTTGTCCTTGGTTAATTCCGCATTGGCCTGAGCAATAATATGGTTTCCTTCATGCGTTTTTCTTCTTCAAGGGCGGTCAGAAATTTAATGTCCCGAGAAACCTTCACATCCCATCGGCCGTTTACTTCTTTTTTCTTCACCACCCGATAGGGAGTTTCAATAAAACCGAATTCATTTACCCTGGCGTAGGTGGATAATGAGACAATCAGACCGATATTCGGACCTTCCGGGGTTTCAATCGGGCAGATACGGCCATAATGAGTGGCATGGACGTCACGGACTTCAAAACCCGCCCGTTCCCTGGTCAAACCTCCGGGTCCCAGAGCACTCAGACGACGTTTGTGAGTAATTTCGGACAACGGATTAGTCTGATCCATAAACTGGGACAACTGGCTGGTGCCGAAAAATTCTTTTACTACCGCTGAAACCGGTTTGGCGTTGATCAGATCGTGGGGCATCAGAGTGTCTATCTCTTGCAGACTCATCCGTTCTTTAATGGCCCTTTCCATCCTCACCAGACCGATCCGGTATTGATTTTCCAACAACTCCCCGACGGCGCGCACCCGCCGGTTTCCCAGGTGGTCGATATCGTCGATGGGGCCTTCCAGTTCTTTTTGGGTAGATTAATTCTTTTACGGCATAGAGAATGTCATTCTTATAAGGACATCTTTTTGATAACGTGCCCTGAGTCACCGGGGCATCCAGGTTTAGCTTGAGATTTAATTTCAGGCGCCCTACCGGTGACAAATCATAATATTCGGGTTTGAAAAAAAGATTTTCAAAGAAGGTATTCGCCACTTCCAAAGTCGGTGGATTGCCGGGACGCAGTTTCCGATAAATTTCCAAAACGGCGTCCTTGGGCTTGTCAGTCTTATCCACCGTCAGGGTGTTCCGCAAACAGGGACTGACATTAATACCGTCAATGTAGAGAAGATCCAATTCCTTAACGTTGATGGCTCCGCAATAATTTCAATTTTTCTTCGGTTACCGGTTCATTGCATGGTATCAGCACCTCTCCGGTGTCCGGGTCTAAAATATCATGGGCCACATATCGACCGATAAGTTCGTTAGGCAATAAACTCAAGCGATCAATGCCGGCTTCCTGGATCTTGCGAATCAGGGCCGACGTAATTTTTTTGTGTTTCTTTACCAGCACTTCGCCAGTTCCAGGAACGACAATGTCCGTTGTGGCTTTGCGTTGCAGCAGGAATTCCGGATTGAATTGCTTCTCAATAGTTTCATCTGCAATATAAACTTTTTCAGTATTATAGAAAAAGTTCAGCAGTTCCTCGGTGGAATACCCCAAGGCCTTGAGCAGCACCGTTACGGGAAATTTTCTCCGGCGGTCGATACGAGCATAGAGGATATCCTTGGGATCAAACTCGAAGTCGATCCAGGAGCCGCGCATCGGTATCAAACGGGCCGAATATAAAAGTTTACCGCTGGAATGGGTTTTGCCGCGATCGTGATCGATAAATAATCCGGGGGAACGATGTAACTGGCTGACAATCACCCGCTCGGTGCCGTTAACGATAAACGTGCCGTTATCCGTCATTAAAGGCATGGTGCCGAAATAAATTTCCTGCTCCTTAATATCCCGGATAGGCGGCGTCTCAGCCTCGGACTCGATATCGTAGACCACCAGTTGCACCGTCAACTTCATCGGTGCTTCGAAGGTCATACCCCGCTGCAAACACTCTTCCTCATCATATTTTGGAGGCGCAAAACTGTAGCTGACAAATTCCAAGGAGGCAGTACGGTTGTAATCTTTAATCGGAAAGACACTTTTAAATACCCCCTGTAATCCGTACTCTTCCCTTAGTTCCGATGGGGTGTCTTTTTGCAAAAAACGATTATAGGATTCCTTCTGCATTTCGATCAGGTTCGAAATGTCGATAATCCTTTCTATTTTCCCAAAATTTTTCCGATATAATTTTTGAGGAGAAAATACCTCAGTCATTCTTTCTCCTTGAGTACAGACCTTGCCGTCTGTTGTACTCCAAAATGCTGCCTGTATGTGTGTGAATACTAAGTGCCATACTACTTGATCTCGACGGTAGCTCCCTGCTCTTCGAGTTTCTTCTTAATTTCTTCGGCCTCAGCTTTGGAGACGGCCTCTTTAATTGTCGTAGGCACATTTTCCACCGCATCTTTGGCCTCTTTGAGACCCAGACCGGTAATGGCGCGCACTTCTTTAATAACTTGAATTTTATTAGCTCCAATGACGGTGAGAACCGCATCGAATTCGGTTTGTTCTTCCGCTGCCGGAGCCGCTTCCGCCGACGCCGGACCACCGACTGCCATTGCTACCGGTGCCGCGGCGGTGACGCCGAACTTTTCTTCAAGATCCTTGACCATTTCAGACAATTCCAATACGGACATATTGGAAATAAAATCAATGACTTCAGCTTTAGTAATCGACATGACGAACTATCCTCCTTACACCCTGTCTTTCAAAAAATGAAACGCAACGAAAAGTTGCGCAAAATTTCCAATTTTAGGCATCTGCTTTTTTTTCTTCAATCGCTTTTAACGTATAGAGAAATTGCCGAATAATACCGGAAAGCACGCTGACCAGTGAAGTAGGCACTCCCTGGAGGGCCCCCAGCAATTTGGCCAACAGCACTTCTCGAGGCGGCATCTTGGCTAACTCCACCACGTCTTTGTCAGTCAGTACCGACTTGCCTAACACTCCGGCCTTGAGAATAAAATTATCCGGCTTGTCTTTGGCATACTTGGCAACGATCTTGGCAATCTCCACCGGGTTCTGGTAACCCAGAACAATCGCTGTGGGACCGACTAAGTATTTTGCCAGTGCCGCGGTTTCACTGTCAGCGGCCGCCAGTTTCAATAAGGTGTTCTTGACCACGGCAAGTTCGCCGCCGGCCTCTTTCAGCTCCCGGCGCAACTGAGTGAATTCCGCTACCTTGAGGCCCTTAAAATCCGTCAGAACATTAAATTCGGCCCGCCCCAGTTTTTCTTGCAGGGCAGCAACCACTTCGCTTTTTTTCTCTTTAAGCATCGGCTTTTCCTCTTTCTATCCGGCCTCTCAGGTGGCGGCAAAACGGATGAGGTTTTTTACCTCCAAGGGATCGATCCGAATACCGGGACCCATCGTGGTGGACACAGAAATCCCTTGCATATAGGCCCCTTTGCTGGTCGTCGGTTTGAGACGCAGCAAGGTGTCAAAAAACGCCGCCATATTTTGCAGCAGTTTTTCCCCGCCAAAGGAAACCTTGCCCATGGGGGCATGCACGACGCCGGCCTTATCAACTCTGAATTCGATCTTCCCGGCCTTAAGCTCCTGTACCGCCCGTCCCACATCAAAGGTTACGGACCCGGCCTTGGCGTTGGGCATAAGACCCCTGGGACCTAAGATCTTGCCGATCTTGCCCACGGCGCCCATCAGATCCGGGGTCGCGACGGCCTTATCAAAATCCATCCAGCCACCCTTGATTTTTTCAATCAGGTCATCGGCACCGACGTAATCGGCGCCGGCATCCATGGCCTCTTTTTCCTTTTCACCCTTGGCAAAGACCAGGACTCGGACCTTCTTGCCAACGCCGTTCGGCAAAACCACCGCCCCGCGCACCATCTGGTCAGCATGCCTCGGATTTACTCCCAGCCGGACAGCCACATCCACACTTTCGTTGAATTTGGCATAGCTACTGTCAATCGCCTCGGCCACTGCTTCCGAAAAGGTATATTTGCGAGTCCGATCAACCTTTTCCCGCATAGCCGAATATTTTTTTCCCCTGTGCGGCATGTCGCATCACCATCCTATTAAACAAGATACTTAAACTATTTCAATTCCCATGCTGCGGGCCGTTCCCATGATGGTCTTTTTGGCGGCTTCCACATCAGCAGCATTTAAATCCGGTAACTTCTGCCGGGCGATTTCTTCCACCTGCTGCATGGTTACCTGCCCAGCCGTTTCCCGGCCCGTTTCTTTCGCCCCCTTGGCTAACTGAGCGGCTTTTTTCAGCAATACCGACGCCGGCGGTGTTCTGGTAATGAAGGTAAAAGACCGGTCCGCATACACGGTTATCAGAACCGGGATAATCATACCTTCCTGCCCCTGGGTCTTGGCATTGTAGCTTTTCACAAATTCCATAATGTTGACCCCATGCTGGCCTAAAGCGGGGCCAACCGGGGGGGAAGGATTGGCCTGACCGGCGGGCAACTGCAATTTGATTTGCGCAATTACCTTCTTTGCCATGATGCTGCACTCCTTACTTCTGTAATATCCTAAGCTTCATCAAAATTTGCTGGTAAAAAGGCTGCCCTACCCTAACTGGCCTTTTCTACTTGAGAAAATTCTAACTCCACCGGGGTCGGCCGTCCAAAGACGCTGATCATTACCCGAACCCGGCCCTTTTCACCTTTTACTTCATCCACCATACCGTTGAAATTGGTAAATGGTCCTTCCGTTACTCGCACCTTGTCGCCGAGTTCAAAGATAATCTTCGGCTTGGGTTTTAATGCACCTTCTTTAATCTGGGTAATAACTTTTTCCGCTTCGGAATCGGGAATTGGCACCGGCTCGGTCCGACCACCAAGAAAACCCGTT
Organism: uncultured delta proteobacterium; assembly: GCA_963789385.1. Taxonomy (GTDB): domain Bacteria; phylum Desulfobacterota; class Desulfobaccia; order Desulfobaccales; family Desulfobaccaceae; genus Desulfobacca. The sequence continues at coordinate 56,967 of CAWBKT010000046.1, forward strand.
ACCTTAGGGGTATCTTTTACCAAATGCCAGGAGTCGTCATTCAATTCCATCCGAACCAGAACATAACCTGGATAAAATTTCCGGTGAGAAATGCGCCGCTGCCCTTTGATCATCTCTTCCACCTGCTCGGTGGGAACCAGGACCTCGGTAATGAGTTCTTCCATGCCACGGCTGCGAGCACGCTCTTCCAGGGCATTTTTTACTTTTCTCTCAAACCCGGAATAAGTATGCACCACATACCATTTTTGCGCCAAGGCCTAAAGCCCTCCTTACCCTATAATAACTTTCATCAGCCTGCTCAAAAGCATATCAACCATACCAAGGTAGGCTGATACCAGGATAACCAGAACCAGCACAACGGCAGTGGCGCCCAGGGTTTCTTTCTGACTCGGCCAGGCAACCTTTTTCAGCTCAATCCAGGCTTCTTTAATGAACTGTAGCGATCGGTCCCAAAATTCCTTCACATTGCCCAAGGCGAATGTTTTGGCTTTTTTAGGCTTTAACTTTACAACCTGATTTTTCCCAGGTTTTTTGGTTAACTCCCTGGCCGCCGGTTCTTGAGCCTTGTCTCCGGATTTTTCCTTGACTTTTATCTTTTTCATCGGCTATCTGCTGTCTTCTCTCCGGTTTCCGGTACGGACCAAACAGCGTCCAACTTGTTGCTTCCGATTAAATTAAAAATAAATCCATATCCTTATGTTCCCAATCCAAACTTCCTCAAACCAAAGGGCGCTTAATAGGGTGAAGTAATATTACGCCAATTAGAGAATTCCCACGAAACTCTACCCTGGGAAGGAATGCCAGATTACTTTAGTTGGGGGAGGAGATGGACCTGACTCACCTTTTCCATGTTAATACATCGGTCTACAAAAAAAAATGGCAGGCCAGGAGGGATTCGAACCCCCATCACCCGGTTTTGGAGACCGGTGCTCTAACCGTTGGAGCTACTGGCCTGTATCCGATTTATTTCGTTTCACGATGGGGTGTGTGCGCCCGACATGAAGGACAGAATTTTTTGAATTCCAACCGATCCGGAGTGCGACGTTTGTTTTTCGTGGTAGTATAATTCCGACGCTTACAATCAGTACAGGCTAATATTACAATATCGCGCATAATGTTTTATTCTGTCAACTTTGTTAGGTATGTTATTTTTGCAACCCGCTGGTCAATTGCCAGCGGGTCAGTTAATTATTCGACGATTTCGGTGACGACGCCGGCACCGACGGTGCGGCCGCCTTCCCGGATGGCGAAGCGCAATTCTTTTTCCAGGGCCACGGGGGTGATGAGATGGACTTCAATGGCCACATTGTCACCCGGCATGACCATTTCCACGCCCTCCGGCAGGGTCACGACGCCGGTAACATCCGTGGTCCGCAGATAAAACTGCGGCCGGTAACCGCTGAAAAACGGCGTGTGCCGTCCGCCTTCCTCTTTGTTCAAGACATACACTTCCGCCTTGAATTTGGTGTGCGGCGTGATGGAACCAGGTTTGGCCACCACCTGCCCGCGCTCCACTTCGTCCTTTTTGGTGCCCCGCAGCAGGATACCGACATTGTCACCGGCCTGGCCCTGATCCAAAATCTTCCGGAACATCTCCACCCCGGTGCATACCGTCTTAAAGGTGGGCTGGAAGCCGACAATCTCCACTTCTTCCTGCACCTTGACAATGCCGCGCTCCACTCTGCCGGTCACCACCGTGCCCCGGCCGGAGATGGAAAACACGTCTTCGATGGGCATCAGGAAAGGTTTGTCAATATCACGGGCAGGCTCCGGAATATATCCATCCACCGCCTTCATCAGCTCAAAAATACAGGCCGCCTCCGGTGAATTGGGATCATCCGACTGCAAGGCGTTCAGGGCCGAACCCTTGACAATGGGAATGTCGTCCCCGGGAAAATCATACTTGGACAATAACTCCCGGAGTTCCAACTCCACCAGCTCGATGAGCTCGGGGTCGTCCACCATGTCCACCTTGTTTAAAAAGACCACGATAAACGGCACACCCACCTGACGGGCCAACAGGATGTGCTCCCGGGTCTGGGGCATGGGGCCGTCATCGGCGCCCACCACCAGAATGGCGCCGTCCATCTGGGCCGCCCCGGTAATCATGTTCTTGATATAATCCGCATGCCCCGGACAATCCACATGGGCGTAATGCCGATTCTCGGTCTCATATTCCACGTGCGCCGTGGCAATGGTAATGCCCCGCTCTTTTTCCTCCGGCGCCTTGTCAATCTGATCAAAAGGCACAAACTCGGCCATCCCCTTCATTGACAAGTGCTTCGTGATCGCCGCCGTCAACGTCGTCTTGCCATGGTCAATATGCCCAATCGTGCCGATATTTACGTGGGGCTTCTTTCTCTCAAATTTTTTCTTGGCCATATTTGCCTCTCCCTAAAGTCAAAACAACATCCACAGGGGGATGATTTGCCGTGCCGAATATTTTCTGGAGCCCACGACCGGGATCGAACCGGTGAACCTCTTCCTTACCAAGGAAGTGCTCTACCAACTGAGCTACGTGGGCTTGTTGGAGCGGGAAACGGGGCTCGAACCCGCAACCCTCAGCTTGGAAGGCTGATGCTCTAGCCAATTGAGCTATTCCCGCCTTCTGTGCCCTGTATGGTGGAGAGGGGAGGATTCGAACCTCCGAAGGCTTCGCCGGCAGATTTACAGTCTGCTCCCATTGGCCACTCGGGAACCTCTCCACAAAAATATTTTCCCTTTGCCGTATCAATCTGCGACAGTTTCATCAGTGGAGCTGGCGATGGGACTCGAACCCGCAACCTGCTGATTACAAATCAGCTGCTCTACCATTGAGCTACGCCAGCTGAAGCCCGCTATTAGTGAGGCAACAGTTAAAGGATAAATACTAGACTTATATATGTTAGTTAACATTTATGGTTCTGTCAAGATTTTTTTAGACTTTCATGTTGGCTCAATTACACCGGTTTAGAGGAAAAATCCCTAAAATTATTTCCCTGCCCCAGGACCTTGTTTTTTTCAGACGCTGGCATTATATCTGAAAATATAGTGGTTTCAAATTAACTTCCGTCATTGGCGCGGCCGCAGGCAATTGGATCAGGCTGCAGCACGCCTGGTGACACATCAGAAAAACCGCTGGATAGAATAAGGAGGTTGCCAATATGCCAATTTATGAATTCCTTTGCCAGGACTGCGGCTTTCAGTTTGAAAAATTAGTCCTGGGTTCCCGGGAGGTCCCTGAATGTCCGGTCTGCCATAAGACCAGGGTTGTCAAAATGATGAGCGCCTGTTCTTTAAAAACCGGGTGTAAAATTCCCACTAGCTGACGGCCCTGAGCCGATTGACTGTACGTCAATCAAGCTTCAGAGAGGTCCTGAACTATGTTGGATCCCTGCGAAATTTCCATTCTTACTATCCCGGCCCGGTTGCCCGACGCCGAGATTGCTTCAGCTTATCTCCAGGCAGTGGCAGGGCAATCGGGCTTCAATGTTGATCAGAGTCGTCAGCTGGCCCAGTCTCTGCTGACTATTTTGCAGGATTTGATTTCTCAGGCTTTTAGTCCGGGAGAAAATCAGGACGTTCAGATCTCCTGCCGGCGCCTTCCCATCGGTCTCCAAGTCACCATCGGCGAAAAAGGCCTGCCGTTATCAGAGGCGGAACTTACCAGCCTCGCCGTTGACCCCGGGGCCTGTCCCCTCGTGCGCCTGGAGGGTCATCTCACGTGCGTCAGGGGAGTCTGGGATGAAGCATCATTTCATAATCTCGGACGGGCCGGGGCCCAGGTGAAATTGGTAAAATATTTTGCCGGCGGGCAGGAATCGCTTCAGCAGGTCTGTGAGGCTGCGCCTCTGCCGGCGCCACCCGGCCCACCCCGGGATAAAACCGAAACCTTCGTCATCCGGCCATTCTCACCCACGGATGCCCAGGCGGTAATCCGTCTCCTGTATCGGACTTATGGCTATTCGTATCCGTTTGAACATATGTACTATCCCGAGAGGCTCATTGCCCTCAACGCCGACGGCAGTCTCCTGTCTTTGGTGGCCATCTCGTCCCGTGCGGAACTGGTCGGCCATGTAGCCTTGTTCTTTTCCAAAGAAAACGCCACCCTGGCAGAACTCGGCGCCGCCGCAGTGGATCCTGATTTTCGCGGCCATGGCTGTCTGGGACGGTTAACCGAATATGCCCTGGCCGAGGCCGGCCGGAGGCAACTGCAGGCCCTGTGTGGGCATCCGGTCACCAACCATATGTATTCCCAAAAGGTTGCCGAAGATATGGGTTTTAAACCCTGTGCCCTGCTTCTAGGCTTCGGTCCAGCCTTTCTGTCTTTTAAGAAAATCCACGAAAACCTGTCCCAACGGGAGTCCCTGCTTATTATTTATCGAGGCCTCGGGCCAATGCCAGGGGTGAAAATATTTCCGCCGCCCCGGCACCGGGATATTATTCTGCGGCTCTATGACGGCTTGGGGTTGACTCCTGAAGCAGCAGAGGCGGCCAATGAGCCTCCCTTGCCTGAGGCCCCGGCCGGCGTTCCGGACATTGAGACGTTTCCAACTGCCGGCATTGCTCTCATTAAAATGAAAGCCAGCCGATTCTTTGCAGCAATTAAGGCATAATCTCAAACACCTCTGTCTGGCGCGTTTCGAGGTCATTCACCTCTACCTGGATCTGTGCCAGCCCTGGGTATCGCAACTGGCGCCCCAAGTTGAAACTCTCGGCTTCTTCTTTGCCGGTATCCTGCCCGGCCTCCACAACACCCAGACACTCATCATGCAATACTTAAACAATGTTCCCCTGGACTATGAGAAGATTCAACTCCATTCCCCCCGGGCCCGGGAGATTCTCGACTATGTCAAAAAGGCGGATCCGAACCGGATCTAGCTTTTTTGACCTCCCGGCCCCAGGCTTCCGCCTTGAAAACTGATTCCTCATTGCCGCCATCAAACGTCGGCTAGTGCTTGCAAGGCTCCGCTTGGCCACCTTAATTCCTGGCAGCTTCATAACAGTTCTGCTATAATTAGTCTCAAATTTACTTTTTTACCATTCATTGCCATCATCATAAAACAAATTGCCCGGCTGTACGTGCAAGGCTGTGGCAGTCCAAGGAGCTGTTTATGCTAATTAATCCTGCTGACCTGAAAAATCGGCTACTGACCCTTTCCCAGCGCCTCATGCAACTACGAGGTCGTCTTTGATCTGGAACAAAAACAGGCTCGTCTGACCGAAATCGAATTACTCACCGCCAAACCCGATTTTTGGGAAAATTCCACCCTTGCCGCCGAAATCCTGAAAGAGCGCGGTGCCATTACCAATACCCTGGACACCTGGCAGAATCAGGAAAATCGTCTTGAAGATCTGGGAGTCCTTCTGGATCTGGCCCAGGAAGAGTCGGATGAGGCCGTTTTGGCCGAAGCCGCCGATGAGCTTCAGGACCAGGAAAAAGACCTGCGCCGGTTGGAGCTGGAGATGATGCTGGGTGGGGAAGATGACAATAAAAATGCCATTATAACGCTTCATGCCGGCGCCGGCGGCACCGAGGCCCAGGATTGGACGGAAATGCTGCTGCGCATGTATCTGCGCTATGCCGAGCGCCGGGGGTTTAAAACCGAGATGTATGACCTGCTGCCGGGTGACGAGGCCGGCGTCAAAAGCGCTACCTTTGCCGCCAACGGTCCTCACGCCTATGGCTATCTAAAATCGGAAAGCGGCATCCACCGCCTGGTCCGGATCTCTCCCTTTGACGCCAGCGGCCGCCGCCACACCTCGTTTGCCGCGGTCTTCGTCTATCCCGAGGCCGATGACAATATCGAAATTGACATCCAGGAAAAGGACCTGCGCATCGACACCTTCCGGGCCAGCGGCGCCGGCGGCCAGCATGTCAACAAAACCAGTTCCGCCGTGCGGATTACCCACATCCCCACCAACATTGTCGTTTCCATGCAAAATGAGCGCTCCCAGCACCGGAACCGGGATCTGGCCATGAAGGTCCTGAAGGCCCGGCTGTACGAACTGGAAAAACACAAACGCCAGGAAAAGAACCAGGTGGTCCTGGACGCGCAACAGGACATCGCCTGGGGCAGCCAGATCCGTTCCTATATCCTGCAGCCCTATCGCCTCATCAAGGACCACCGGACCAAACATGAGGAAGGCAATGTCGAAGCCGTCCTGGACGGCGACCTGGAGCCGTTCATCGAAGCCTATCTTTTGAGCACCGTGGAAGCTTAAATATTGAAATGTGGTCGGGGCGCTGCCGCTGCCGTTCCCCTATAGGGCGGAAAAGAAATGGCGGGAAAGCACCCGCAGGGCGGCGAAGCCCAAGCGCCTCCCGCCTTTGGATACTGAATTTCAGCATCTCGCGCCCAAGTTGGACTTGGGCGCGTTGTAGTTGATAATCCTCCTCACATCTTCCGCATTAAACTCCGGATCGGGCAGATTTGGAAAAACTAGTCTATCTTCTTGTTTTAAATATCCTTTTTTTAAATATTATATTATAATTCATTTAATTGATAAAGTTGCTTAAATAAATCGAGGCTCAAGTCAGGAGATAAGTTCCGTTTAAATCAGATAAATTAAGCCGGTTTCTACTGTTTGACTCCTTGGAATAAGGAGAGGGACCCATGCAGCCTGCCATCAAGCGGGGAATCCTATCCCCTTGCCGGAGAACTGCCCGCCCACCCATGAATACCATGGGTCAAACTGCCCTCCCAGGGGGGATCTTCTTGTTCTGCTGCCTGTTGGCGGTTTTACCCGCCGCGGCTAACTTCTCTGCCGCCATTGCGTCGCCGACCGAGTCACCCGGATACCTCGCCTCGACCACTCCCCAAACTCCGGACTACCCGGCGGATATCCCTGATCTCCTCCAAAAACTCTTAAGCTCAGACGCTCAAACCCGAGCCGCCGCCTCCCGATATCTCGGCACTATCTCTCCCAGGCCGCCCTCCCGGTCCTCCAGAAAACCCTCCGGGACGGCAACTGGTTCGTCCGCAGCCACGCCGCCGCCGCCTTCGTCCGCCTGGCGGCCCGGGACAAAGCCATGCTTCCCATCCTCCTGAAAGCGGTTGAAAATTTTTTAGCGGAAACCAATGACTCAAACCTTCTCCGACAGGAAGAAATTCCTGCTGTCGTGGCCATCGATGCCCTGACCGCCAGGGTCCCAAGTTGCCCCCTTTCTACTGGAATTTCTCAAGGATATTGATGAGTTTGGCGATAAATTCCATAATGTTGCCTTGGCTCTTATAAGCCTGGGGTGTCAAATCGGTCCTAACAGGCCGCTGACCTTGAACTGGTTTTATTGAATAATATTGTCACAGACATCCGGACGTGGGATTTACTCAAAATGTGGAGCCGATTCGGGGAGGTGGCAGTCCTTGGAAAAAAACCGCCTACCGGAGAGAAAAGAAATCTTTCCCTCGTGGCGGCCCTTGATTCCCGGCAAATGCAGATTCGCGTCCGCCGCCCTGGCCGCCCTGATCTTCTCCTCACCAAAACAGGTCCTGCCCTACCTCCAAAAAGCCCTTGATGATAAGGATTGGCAGGTTCGCAGTTTTGCCGCTGCGGCGCTGAGCCGGGTATATGCTGATAAGAACAAGGTGCCGGTTCTCTTAAACCTAGCTTTGCACGACAAGGATTGGCGGGTGCGCCTGAATGCCTTCAGCTCCATAACCTCGTGGTGTAGCCGGTCTGGGTCCGTAACCTTCCCGGAAGAATTAAATACTTCACTACGTATCTCTCGATGGATGAGCAAGAAGCTGTTTGCGTTGCCGCCGCCATGAATGTATTGGGGATCGGCGGAGAATCAGATCTCGGCCGAATCAATCCTGCTCAATGCACTGAAGCATCAGGATGCCAGAATTCGTCTTGAGGTTTTAAAATCTCTGTCAAAAAAACGTCCTGGTGATCCCAAATTCACTGCTGCAGTTATCAAGGCCCTAAAGGATGATGACGCCAAGGTTCGAGTTGCTGCGGCCGAGTTCTCGGGTCCGGCCCACAAGCCGTGCCTGCCCTGGTCAACGCTCTCAAGGATAAATATGCGGAAGTGAGCCAAGAGGCTATTTATTCTCTTGGGAAGATCAATCCGCCACTGCCATTCCCGCCCTCACTGCCGCAGTCGCCGATCCCGAGGCAGATGTCCAAAGTGCCGCCATCAGTACCTTACACAAGCGATTCAAATATGACTTCCTGAAAATGGGTTTAGACGATCTGCAGAACGATGCCTGGGAGTACGCCGCCGCGGCGTCGAAACTATATGTTTGGGGGGGAATACTATGGAGGTGCGGTTACAGCTGGCAACTCTCCTGATCGATGCCCTGAAAGATCCAAACCCTAATGTGCGCGCCGGGGCCGCCGCCTGCCTGGCAAAAAAATTCCTTAATTCTGCTGACAAAAGAGAGGCTAATATATGGTCTGCCGTTTCGGCTGCCCTCCAACAGGCACTGCCCGATCTGATTGTTTCCCTGAAGACCGGTGATCCCCGGGGGCGCGTTTGGATACATGCTATGTCCTGCGGGAACTGGGTCCGGCTGCCCAACCAGCCGTTCCTGCCCTCCTGGACGAACTTAAAAATGACAACTGGTTGATACGCTACGGGGCCGCACTTGCCCTGCTTAAAGTCAGCCCCCGTAAGCTGCCGTTGCCCCGGTCCTGGCAGAAATTTTCCGTGACTCCCGGCGAGTCGAAATGCTTGCAATCGACGACTGGATACTCGAAGACGGCGAATTGGAGGCCTTGGCGGAAATCGGTTCGCCTCAATCTGTTTTAGCTCTGATAAATCTCTTTCAGGTCCGGGACGAAAAGGTTCGATACACGCACTATTTCGAGGAGGAAATGCACCCGGCCGAAATTGCCCTGCAAAAGTGGGCTCCCGGGCCATTCCTCCCCTGATCGCCGCCCTGGACAATGAAAATATCCGCTATATGGCTGCTCAATCACTGGGCCGGGGTCCCGAGGCGATCCCGCCTTTAACGGCCATTCTCCAGAATAGGATCGACCCAGCCATGCAGGAAATGTTACAAGACCGGGGTGCCGATCGCCGCCGCAGTGCCGTTTTCGCTTTAGGTCAAATCGGCCAAAAAATCCGGCCTCTATAAGCACCTCCATCAAAATGTTGTCAGGGGTTATGGACGATAGGAGCGAAACCCTCGCCGTCCGCGGCTGGCAGCGGTGATTCTCCTGAAATGGGGCAAAAGGTTGATTTCTTCTTTGTCGAGCACCATCTACCGATGCCTGCCGAGGATCACTGTCCCCCTCTTAGTATGAAAAATTGGGGTCTGGCCAGACGGGTTTTTGATCTTTATGCCGCCAGGTTTTTATTCTCGGAAGGAAGACGAAAAGGGGGCGGCTATGAACTCTTCCAACTGGTCCGCAGGTTATTGACAAAAACTCAACCACCAAACTCTACAAGCCCTGAACCAAAGCCCGCTTCCTCTGGCAGGTGACACCATGACCTCGCTAAACTTCCGTCCAAAATACCATCAAAATTGTCCCCCAAAAACTATGGAAAACTTTACCTGTCTTCCAACCGCCGACCCACATCAAAAATGCCGCGGCACAGGAGTTTCTCCTGTCCCTGTTCCCGCTGCAGATTGCCCTACCGGTTTTCCTCCTTATTTCCGAAAGCTGATGCTCCTGATTTTACTTTTATCAGCCTCATTACTCCCTTCCCGGCCCAGCCGGCAGATATCCATGATCTCCTCCAAAAACTCCTGAACCCGGACGCCCAAACCCGAGCCGCGGCCTCCCAATCCTCTGATCGCTATCTTACCGGAGGTCAAAATCCCGGCCCTCTTACAAGGCCCTCTCGGACCCTAACTGGAAAATCCAGGTGGTCGCGGCTTATCACCTCGGCCAGATGGGATCCGCCGCCCGTAAGCCATTTCGGCCCTTGCCGCAGCCCTGGACAGCCCCAACCCCGACGTCCGTTTCGTCATTGCCAAAGCCCTGGGCAAAATCGGCTCCGAGGCCGCGGTCCCGGCCCTGGCCCAGGCCCTCCAGGATAAAGATGAAAACGTCCGCATGGCCGCCGCCATAGCCCTGGACCACCTGGGCCCCGACGCCCAGGCCGCCCTCCCGGTCCTCCAGAAATCCCTCCGGGACGGCAACTGGTTCGTCCGCACCCACGCCGCCGCCGCCTTCGTCCGCCTGGCGGCCCGGGACAAAGCCATGCTCCCCGTCCTCCTCCAGGCCGTTATGAACCCTTTGCAGGAAAGCGATAGGACCACTGCCCTGGAAGAGGACTTTAAAGGCCGCCGAGAAAAGGAGATTCCTGCCGTCATCGCCATCGATGCCCTGGCCGCCATAGGCCCTGGGGTTGTGCCGCCTCTGCTCGAATCTCTCAAAAAACTGGATTTCGATGAATCCGACAGCCGATCTCTCAATAATCTTAGCTTTGCCATCATAACAATCGGTTCCCGAGTCGGTGATGAACAGGTAGTCGAACTCCTCCTGTCTCTGTTACTTAATGTCCATGCCTCCCAAAAAGCGTTTGTCCTCGATCTCCTAAGTCAAACAGGGGTTAAAATAGCCTTTGGGAAGAAACCGGACTTGGAGCGGCTAACGGCGGAGGATCTGCAAAATGTTGTTGCCTCGCTCAGTCATGAAAAATGGCAGGTTCGCGCCGCCACGGTTGCGGCCGTTCCAGACCTGGCGGCACCTCCTCAAACTATTTTCTCTCTGGGTGATGCCCTCGCGGATCAGGATTGGCAGGTGCGGAGCATTGCTGCAGCAGCTCTGGGCAATATTCCCGAAAACAGCCTCGGTGAGATCCCTCCGGATTTTATTTCTTTTTTATTGACCCCTGCTTTGGAGGATGATGCCTGGCAGGTTCGCCTGAGTGCCATTGGCGCCTTAAAACGCCCTGAAAAGACGATCCCGCTCTTGCTTGAATTATTAGATTCGCCAAATCAGGAAATAAGCCGGGCTGCGGCCATGAAACTCTTAGAGTTCGGCGTAACCTCAGATCGTGCTGAAACCATCTTGTTGCATTGTCTCAAGCCTCCTCAGGATCTTAGGACTCGTCTCGCGGCTCTAAGGTTCTTATGAAAGGCAATCTAAACACCGCAGCCTCAGCCGTCATTCTGGCCTTGCAGGATGATAATCCCAAAGTTCGAGAAAGGGCCGCTTACTTAATGAGAATGCAATTATCGACTGATAGGGACTTCATACAAACCGAGACCGGTCAAAAACTACTGCAGGCTCTCATTAGAGCCCTTCAAGATGAAAACAGGTACGTTCGCAGGCAAGTAATCTGGACTCTGGGCACTACCCGCTCCCCGGTTGCTGTGGCGCCCCTTGCCGCCGCCTTGGACGGCGCCGATCAATATGAGCGTAGTGAAATATTTCGATCAATCTATGCTATAAAGGAAAATCTCTCGGAGATCATCAACAATCTTCGTCATGCCGATTGGCAGGTCCGGCTCAAGGCCGCCGAACAACTCGATGCCATTGCAGAAGTTTTCGATAATCTGACCAATCCCCCGGTGCAGGCCCTCCTCGGGCCCTCAAGGACCCGAACCCGGACGTGTGCGCCGCCGTTGCCGCCGTCTTAATCAGTAATTCCATCGGCAGACACGATGAAAGCCCGGAAATTTATAACGCTACTGTAAAAGTTCTGAAGCAGGACCTCCCCAAGTTGCTGGCTTCCCTGAAAAGCGAAGATCCTCGAGCTCGTTTGAATACGATTTATGTGCTTGGCAGATTGGGTCCGGACGCCAAGGCAGCGATACCGCCTCTGCGGGGCCTGCTCACCGACCCAAACTGGTTGATCCGGTACGGGGCGGCAGTTTCTCTATCCAGAATCAACCCTCAAGATACTTCCATCATTCCTGTCCTTGCCGAGGTCTTCCGGGACCCCTCCCGGGTAGAACTCCTCGGCCTTGATGACGAAATACCTCACGAGGAACTAAATGCCCTGAGTAAAATCGGCTCTCCGGCGTCCATCGCGGCTCTTGCTTGAACTCCTGTGCCAGCGGGACCCCCAGTTCCGCTACACTCACTATCTTGATGACCATGATTCTTACGCCGCGTTTAGTTTAAGGAAAACCGGCCCTAAAGCCATACCCGCCCTGGTTTCCGCCCTCAAAAATGATCAATGCCGCTTTTTGGCAGCTCATACGTTAGGGCAAATGGGTCCCCTGGCGATGCCCCCGTTAAAGTCAATCCTGCAAAAACAGGAGGGAATGGAAGATTCATTAACCGAAATTCTCCGGGATAAAGACGCCGACTATCGGCGGAGCGCCGTCTACGCTCTCGGTGAGGTTGGGAGTAAAAATCAGATTTTTAAAAATATTATTTTGAATCTGTTATATGAAGTCATGCAGGATCAGAGGGAACCGGCCGGCGTCCGCTGGCAGGCGGCGGCTTCCCTTATGAAAATGGGGAAAAATGTTGACTTTTTTTTCGCTTCCCAAAATCTTCCCAACCCGGCCGACGACCATTGCTTCTATCAAGGAGAGTTTGATGTCTGCCACTTTGATTTCTATGCCGGCAGAATATTATATCGTCATCTTGGACATGGCGGCGGCGGCCAGGAACTTTTCCTCCTGGTGCGAGATCTGTTGGATAAAAAAACCTTACCCGGCGCAACCACTACCCAACCCACCCGCCTCTACCGTCAAGTGATGAAGATGCCCCAGGAAAATTATTCCTCTCAAAATCTAAAGGGCCGCTCTTTCCGGGGCCAGGACCTGACCGGAGCCGACTTCAGCCGGCGGACATCCGCAGCGCCGATTTTTCCGGGGCTGTTCTTAAAGGCGCCGACTTCACCGCCGCCCGGGCCGGTCTGGGGCCAGTCTGGCTGGCAATCCTCTATTTACTGTCCATCATCTCAGCAGGTCTGCCCGGTCTTTATATGGGCTGGAGCAGGACATTTTTAAGTGTCGTTTTTACTCTGGGAAATCTGGGGAATTTGCTGCTCTTCGGGAATTTTTTAACCATATGTTTGTGTTTTTTTCTTTATACTTTTTTTGCGCGGCCTGGGGGCCGGTTTGGAATTTTTCTCTGTACTGTGTGCGGCGATGCTTGCCACTATCTGTGTCTTTGCCCTGGGACAAATCCCCTGCTTGCCGGCGTGGTGGTGGTATTGGCTGATTTTGTCGCCATCATCTGGGCCGGCGTCCTGATTGGCGCCCTGGCCTGCGCCTTTTCCTATAGCCTTAAATCAAATTTTTCTGCCGGTTGTGGCTGGACTTGCCGCCGTCGTCTGTGCTTTCTTTGGCCTTTTGGAGGGAGTTAAGGGGCTGCCCAAGGAGAGTCTGGTTAAATTATAAATTAGTTCCCCGGCCTAACCGTTATTCTTTTGCTCTTAGCCTTTACTCGGCTTCAAAACCATACGAGGTGATACCAAGTATCAGCTCATTCACTCCCTGGCGTGAATCTAAGCTCCCTGGGTGGAGAGTTTTTAAGGGGGCCGATCTTACCGGGGCCGGGTTCGACCAGGCGATTCTCGACCATTCGGATTTCCGGGGCGCCACCCTCACCCGGGCTTCCTGGTTTCAGGCTGCCGGGTTGGATCAGGCCCGCCTGGAAGGGACTTATTTGGCAGATCCGAACAGGTTCCGAAACAGATAGCTCCAAAGACGGCCTGAAGGATTAAATTTCGATGGCTCCCAAAACCTTCGTGGATTAAATTTAACCAGTGCCAACCTTGCTGCCTGCAGTTTTATTGCCGCTAATCTCAGCGACGCCACCCTCGAGGGCGCCGACCTTTCCGGGGCCAAACTTGTCCAGGCCCAACTTTATGGCACTGACCTGACCCAAGCTGCCTCACCGGCGCCTGTATCCAGGATTGGGCCATCTCCACCACTACCAGATTTGACGGTATTAAATGTGATTTTATCTATCTGCGCCTGCCCACCAGTGACGATCCCGACCCCTGGCGCAAACCCGACAACCGCAGCGAGATCTTTAAAGAGGGTGA
>CAWBKT010000047.1:0-14184 GCA_963789385.1 uncultured delta proteobacterium
GCCCTGCCAGCCCCGGCTGATGAGCTCGTAGGAGGTGGTAAAATCCTCCACCAGATTCCAGGTGGCGAAGCCGCCGAGGTCAATTAAGGCCTGACGCCGGTAGAGCACTCCGGAGCCGCAGGAAATGACGGCGTTGGCCTGGTCGTTGCTGAGCTGGATGATTTCATAAAAGACCTCATCCCGGTTATAAAAAGGATCGCCATCCGGCAGCAGAAATTGCTGGCGGCTCTGGACGTAAGCGACCCGGGGCAGATTGAAGAAACCCACCATCCGGGAGATGATCTCGGGCTGGGGCACCTGGTCGGCGTCCAGCACCAGGATAATTTCCCCCCGGCTGAGGCTTAAACCGAAATTCAGGTTGCCGCTTTTGGCGTCGATGCGGTCCTGTCCCTGTCGTGGACGGGAATAATAGTGGAACCCCAGGGAGCCGGCCAGCTTTTGCACTGCCTCGTCCCCGGCATCGTCCAGGACATAGACGGTATAAGGGGTATAATTCAATTGAGCCGCTGCGGTCAGGGTGGTGCTGATGATTTCAAAAGGTTCGCCGCAGCAGGTGATCAGGACGTCCACAGCATAGGCCCGGTCCGGGATCAGTCCTTCCGGCCGGTGAAAACGCAGGCGCCAGACATCCAGGGAAAGGATGCACAGCAGCAGGTAGGCGGCTGATTCGGCGGCCAGAAACAATCCGGTGGGAAAACTGGGTAAGCGCCGGACCTGGAGGCCGAGCCAGAGCAGATAGAGGGCGCCGCTCAGGAGGGTCAGGAGGCAGAAAAAATGGGCTTTCAGACGACGCGGGCGGTCCTCCCGGTCCTGATAACGGCGATAAGGCAGACGCCGCCGCCAATCAGCCCAGATATTTTTCATAAGACAAAACCAGGGAGACTACGAATAGTTTTTGCGACACAGGTGGCCCATTATTACTGCAATCGGAAAAAATAGTCAATCACTAAAATTGCAAGTTTCGAGTTTTGAGTTACGAGTGGAAAGCATGGGAGGGCGAAGAGTGATTGCAAAAGCCCCCAGACAGCTTTATAGTAATCAAATAAAAGTGGAAAGTGAAAAGTGAAAGATGAAAGGTGAAAAGGGAAAAGCGATGAAGACCATATCCCTGATCCCTGATCCCTCTTCCCTGTTTTAATATGGATCTGCATCGTCTGGAAATCTTTGTCAAGGTGGCGGAGCTGAAGAGCTTTACGCTGGCGGCGGAGGCCCTGCGCCTGTCGCAACCGACGGTGAGCGAGCATATCCGGTCTTTGGAGGAGATGGCTGGAGGCAACCCTGGTGGACCGGCTGGGCCGGGAGCTGCGGTTGACGGCGGCGGGGCAGATCTTGTATCGCTATGCCGTGAAACTTCTGCAGGTGCGGGAGGAGGCCCGGCAAGCCATGGCGGATTTCCGGGGGGAGCTGGCGGGCCGGATAGTTATCGGGGCCAGCACCATTCCGGGGAGTTATCTGCTGCCGCAGATTATCGGGGCATTTAAAAGGAAACATCCGGCCGTGCAGATTACCCTGAAGATCGCCAACACTGCTGCGGTGGCGGAGATGGTGCAGAAGGGCGAGGTCGGCCTGGGGCTGGTGGGGTCGAGACTGCCGGAAAAGCGGCTGTCTTTTGAAGAGGTTTACCTGGACGAATTGACTCTGGCAGTGGCACCGCAGCACCCCTGGGCGGCGAGGCCGGAGGTCGCGCTGACCGAACTTTACGGGCAGCCTTTTATCATGCGTGAGCGGGGTTCCGGGACGCAGATGGCGGTGAAGAGGATTTTGGGGGAGCACGGCCTGGATTTTGGCAAGCTGACGGTGGCGGCCGAGATGCCCAATACCGAGGCGGTGCGGCAGAGCATCAAGGCCGGAGTGGGCATCGGCATCCTGTCCCGGTTGGCAGTGGCCGCAGAACTGGCCTACGGCGATTTAGTGGCCGTTACTGTTACTGGAGTAAGGCTGCACCGTCCCCTCTATCTGATACAGCGTCTTGGCCGGGAACTGCCGGCAGTATATGAGTCATTTGGATATGTTGTGCGGCTCAATAAAACAGGGAAAAGGGAATAGGGAAAAGTCGAAAGATACATATCGCCCGGAGCCGGGCGGGGGGGGATGCCGCCGGCTCCGGGCGACGGTGCTGCTTTATGGTGGCAGCATAGCACTGCACTGAGCCATGAAACAGGACAGATGAGACAGATGTCACGAAATCAGGCGAGGGGCCAGAGGTGATAGGCAAGAGGAAAAAAAGGCATCTAAGAGTGAATAAAAATTAGGGAAAGGGAATAATTAAATTAGAAAGGTATGAAAAAACAAGAATATATTATCGACTGCCGGGGGCTGGCGTGCCCGGCGCCGGTGTTGCGGGCCAAGGAGACGATCGAACGGGAAGCGGTGGATTTCCTGGTGATGCTGGTGGACAACGAGGCCGCCCGGGAAAATGTCAGCCGGTTTCTCAGCCGGTCTGGGTATGCCGTGCGGCTGGAGGAGTGGGAAGGGGCTCAGGCAGTGGTGGGGGAGCGATCGGGAGCTGCCGGGGAAGGCCCGGCAGAGCCGGCGGTCGCGCCAATCAAAGCGGCAGCCAAGATTATGGTGTTGGCCGGGTCGGATCGCCTGGGCAGCGGCGATGACTTTTTAGGAGAGCGGCTCATGGTGAATTTCCTGGGGACACTCAAGGAGATGGGCCGGGAATTGTGGACCCTGGTACTGCTGAACAGCGGCGTCAAGCTGGCCTGCACCGGTTCGGAGGTGCTCACGGCGCTGCGGGAACTGGAGGCCGCGGGCGTCCAGGTATTGGTCTGCGGCACCTGTCTGAACCATTTTAAGCTCCTGGAAGAGAAAAAAGTGGGGGAAACAACGAATATGCTGGACATCGTCACGCATATGCAGTTGGCGGACAAGGTGGTCGCGGTGACCTGAGACCGGTATACCTGGTAATGATATAAAACCGTTAAGATTTGCAATTTGAGCCCTCTGCGAAAAGCAATTTTTGTCATCCTGAGCGAAGCGAAGGATCTAAACCGCCTTGTATCCATCGATTCTTCAGTCGCTTCGCTCCCTCCTCAGAATTACAACTAAGAGGAATTTAGCAGAGGGTTCAATTTTTTAACCTTGGGGGCGCGGCAGGCGCCCCGACAATTTTGCGGCTTGGCCATCGGGACCGACGGTTTTGAGGTATAAGGGAGCGGCGTGCATGAGTGAAATTGAGGCCGGCTACAGCTTTCAAATCTACGAGCAGTGGTTCCGTGAGTATACGCGGAAGTTTTTAGTGGGCTCCGAATTTGACGTAGCCAATGTGCAGTTGAAGATAGACCACACCCTGCGGGTGTTGGAATTTGCCCGGCAGATAATCCGGGGAGAAGGTTCCATCGTCAGCTTTAAAGAGCCGGCAGAGCTGGCTGCTTTATTCCACGACGTGGGTCGTTTTCCGCAATATGCCCGGTATCAGACCTTTAATGACTATATGTCGGTCAACCACGCTTATCTGGGAGTGGTGACCCTGAAACAGCACCGGGTGTTGGAAAATCTGCCGGCGGCGGCCAGGAAGCTGGTCCTGGGAGCGGTGGCGCTGCATAACCGGCGGGCCCTGCCCCGGGGGCTGCCGCAAGAGCTTCGGGATCTTACCCGGATAGTGCGGGATGCGGA
Source organism: uncultured delta proteobacterium (assembly GCA_963789385.1). Lineage (GTDB taxonomy): Bacteria > Desulfobacterota > Desulfobaccia > Desulfobaccales > Desulfobaccaceae > Desulfobacca. The sequence goes on from CAWBKT010000047.1 coordinate 3,622, forward strand.
CAAACTGGACATCTTTCAGGTCATGCTGGCCCATTTCAATCCCGGGGCAGGACATAACAAGGTGGTCAACCTGGAACTCAGGCCGGACCCTGACAAGTACACCGAAGCAATATTGGAGCAGGTGCTGCAGCGAAAGATGGTAAATTACCGGGAGATGGAATGGGTCAATGATTTTAAGCTGATGTTGTGCAGTTGGATCTACGACCTTAGGTATGGGGTGAGCCGGCGGGTGGCCGAAGAGAGAGGTTACCTGGAAAAGCTCCTGGAACTTCTGCCGCACAGTCCGGAGTTTGTTAAATTAGGGCGGCAGTTGCGGGAGGATTTGGCCGAGAAGGCGGACCGGACCTGAAAAATGGGGCCGGAGGCTGGGCATCCTCCTAATCAGCAGCGGCGCCGGCAAGGCCCGCCAGCAGTCCGGCCGCGGCGCTGACGCCGACGGTGAGGGCGGCTTCGTCGGGATCGAAGTCCGGGGAATGAAGGGTTTGTTTGGCGGTTCCGGGGCCCCGGGTGCCCAGGAAGAAGTAGAAGCCGGGAATTTTTTGGGCGTAGAAGGCGAAGTCTTCGCTTCCCAGGACCGGGCGCATCCGGGTGAGGGCCTGGGGGCCGAAGAGGGGCTGGAGAATGTGGAGGGCCTGCTGCGTCAGGTCGGGATCGTTAACCAGGATAGGGTAGAGGGCATGGCTTTCCAGGCGATACTGGCCGTCGGCGCCGGCGGTGAGGCCTTTCAGAAGGCGGTGGACCCGGTCCAGGAGGCCCGCCCGGACCTGGGGGTCGTGGTAGCGCAGGGTTCCTTCCAGGACGACTCGATCGGCCAGGATATTAAAACGGCTGCCGCCGGTGATGGTGCCGAAGGTGAGGACGGCGGGAGAGCGGGCGTCTTTGCCCTGGGAAAGGACGGATTGGAGCAGCGTAATGGCCTGGGCCGCCAGCGTGATGGCGTCGACGCCGTGGTGGGGAGTGGCGGCGTGAGCCTGCCGGCCGCCGATTTCCAGGCTGAGCTGATCGGCGCCGGCCATGACAATCTCGGGGCAGTAGCCCAACTGACCGACGTTGAGCCTGGGAGCGACATGCAGGCCGATGATGGCGCTTACCTCAGCCAAGACGCCAAGCTGGACCATAAGTTCGGCGCCGCCCAGCGTGCCGGCAGGCAGACCTTCTTCGGCGGGTTGGAGAATAAAGCGGATACGGCCGGCCAGGGTCTCCCGGAGTTCGGCAAGCAGTTTGGCGGCCCCCAGGGCGATGGCCAGGTGAAAATCGTGGCCGCAGGCGTGCATGACTCCGGGATTTTGGGAGGACCAGGGTTTGTCCGAAGGTTCCTGGATGGGCAAGGCATCCATGTCGGCCCGCCAGGCAAGGGTAGGGCCGGGCCGGGAGCAGACGAGGTCGGCGACCACGCCGTGGCCGGCGACGCCGGTTTGGACGTCAGGCCCAGGCCGGTCAAATACTCGGCGGCCAGCCGGCCGGTGCGCTCCTCCTGGTTGGAAAGTTCGGGATGCCGGTGAAAATCCCGGCGGAGGCGCTGCAGTTCCGGGAAGAGGTCCTGGGCCTGCGGCGGTGATCAGATCATGGCAAGTGAGGCATGTTGTCTGGTTTTCCTGCACTTGTTGAATGGTGCTGATTAAAACAGCTTATATCAAAGGGGGCAAGTGCAAAGGGGAAAGTGGCAGGCAGGCAACAGGGGTAAAGAAAAAAACAGGGGCCCGAAGGCCCCTGCTGCAATTAGGTGAAACTTAAGTAGCCGGCTTAGGACAGACGCCGCCAGCCGATCAGACCCAGCATACCGGTGCCCAACAGGAGCAGGGAGCCGGGGATGGGGGCCGCAACTTGCACATAGCCGCAGCTGTTTCCACCGAAGGTTGCAGTGGCGCCCAATCCCTGGCCGTGAATTCCTATTATCATCTGATAGTCGTTTAATGGTTGCGGCTTATAGTTTAAAGCTGTAATGAGGTCGCTGAAAGAACCTACCAAGGGGATGGTAAACTGGACATATTGCCCTGGATCGACACCGTCTTGATTAGTTCCAGGTGACGTGGCCGAAGCAGTAGTAATCTAGGTCTGCACTGAGATCGGGCGTAGACACTGCGAGATAACCTCCAAGACCCGGTAGATTCGTAGGGCTAGCTCCTGGTGGATAATCAACGCCCGTGCCATTAGTGATGGTAACGCTGCCATAATTCAACAAGGTGGTGGTGGCTTTTTCATAAAAGTAAATTTGATTAATGAACGAAGCCGTGGGACCCGTATTAGAGAATTTGAACACGGCGTTGCCACTACCATCATCAGTCACGTCCACTTTGAATTGTTGTTCCCCGATTTCCCAACCGACTGGTTTGGGATCACAAATTGCGAAAAAATCATACGTCGTGGCTATGGCCGCCACTGGCACCATAGACCAGGGATAACATGGTAAAGAGTAAAACAAGCTTCTTCATAAGTCTCTCCTTCGAGAAATGAAAGTTTAGACTCGTACCGAGTTAATTCTCTCTTTTTCCTATTTCGTTAAATTTTTCACCTATTGGCCCTTACCAGCCGTCAGCGAGGTCGGCTGGTAATTCCCTCTTAAAAACATTGCTGGGAATCAACGGAAAAAGCACCACCATCCTGGCTTTATGTTATCATTATATTGCAAATAGTATACCAAAATACAATTCATTGAAATTACTTAAAGAATATTAATATACTCCTTTGTCAATGTTTCATTATTTGAACATAAAAATGATGGTATCCAATATTAGCAATAATATTAAAAAGTTATAGTGTTTCATTTATTAAACATTGATTAAATTAAGTTAACATTTTATCTAAGCTAAAATCTTCAGCAAAAACAGTGTGATAAAAATAATCATAAAATTATTAATCATTGTGTTTAAAAATTAAACATCAGCAGAAAGAGATATATGGCTCCAGAGTCCTGGTGAGGCGATCATGACCGGATCAGGACATCAGGCCTCCGACTCGTCCCGCTCTGGCCGCCGAAAAAGCTTTTGCCAAAGCCGGCGGGATGGCATACATTATCAGGCTGACGAGTTTAGGTTGCGTAATGAAGATGCAGGAGGAAGTCTTTGTATATATTGTTGACGAACGATGACGGGATTCACGCCCCCGGGTTGTGGGCGATGTATCAAGTTTTAAAGCAGGAGCATCAGGTGGAGGTGGTTGCCCCGGAGAGTGAGCAGAGCGCGGTGGGGCATGCCATCAGTCTGCTCAACCCCTTGCGGGTCAAAAAGATAATGAAAAATGGGATCTTTTTCGGCTGGGCGGTTTCAGGCACCCCGGCCGACTGCGTCAAGATTGCCATGGCCGAGGTCCTGCCCCGGCGGCCGGATATGGTAATTTCGGGGATTAATTTGGGCTCGAATGTGGGCATCAATGTCCTGTATTCCGGGACGGTGTCGGCGGCCACGGAAGCGGCGATAATGGGTATTAAATCGATTGCCGTCTCTTTAGGCACCTACCGGGAGCCTGATTTTGGGGTGGCGGCCCGTTTTGTAGGTCGGTTGATTCCCCAGGTAGAACAGATGGAACTGCCGGAGGGGGTGTGTATAAATATAAATGTGCCGCCCCTGCCGGAGAATCAGATTAAAGGGGTATTATTGACCCGGCAGGAAAACGGGGTGCTGGTGGAGCATTATGAGCGGCGGGTAGACCCCCGGGAAAATATCTATTATTGGTTGGCAGGGATTAATACTAAACGTCAACTGGATCCGGGCACTGATTTTTGGGCTGTTGAAAACGGCTATATTTCTATTACACCCATTCACCATGATCTGACTCACTACGCCTGTCTGGAAATGTTGGCGGAGCGGGACTGGCTGGAAGAAATAGGAGAATGACAGGAATGGCTGCAAGAAGTAAAAAGGGGTAAAGAAGAATGCCGAGGGGACAATAAAATTTTTAAGTATCGGTGGATAATAAAAAAAGTCCCCCTATTTCATTGGGAATTAGGGGGATTGTAATTGATTACCATTTGGCATCGAAAAGGTAATACCAGGGTTTCAGGATGGCAGGGGGGTCGGCTTCCACCGGGTTTGCCAGAAAAGTTTCGCAGAGGTTGACATATTCCTTAACCTTGGGCATTTTAGGATAGTCGGGATATTCTTCCTGGATGGCGGCGAACCGGTCTAAAGCTGCCTGATAACGCTTGGTCTTGAAATAATATTCCCCGATGTAGAACTCGTGATCGGCCAGGGTTTGCTGGCACTTGAGTATGTAGTCGTTAACCTTTTCCATCTTGCCATAGTCAGGATAGCGTTGCTTCAGGCGTTTAAATTCCTGCAGGGCTTTATAAGTGAAGGTTTGGTCACGGTCGATGGTGCCGCGCTGGCGGTAATAACATAACCCTTGTTGATAAATGACATAAGGAATGTCGGGATGAGCGGGATGGAGCTTTTCAAAATTTTTATAGTCATTCAAGGCTTCGTCGTATTTCTTGTTATAATACTTGGAATCAGCTCCTTGCAGCTCTGCCTGGGTAGCCTCGGGACTATACGGGTATCTGTCCCGAATCTTTTCGAAATCTTCAGATGCGGAGCTGTAATTACCTGATCTCATCTTCTGCTGCGCTTCCTGGGCCAGAACATCGGGAGGACGGTCGGTTTTTTTCCTGAAACCGAACCAACCGCAACCGGCCAGCAAGGGGGTGAGAAACACCGCGATCAACAAAATAAGGGATAGCCTCTTTTTGTTGCAGCAGTGATTATCTAATGCAGTCCTGTGGCCGGCGCGCTCTCTTTGATGGGAAGAGATGGCAAAATTGGCCGAATTTTTAGCAACTGGTCTGTTAAACTGCCGCATAAAGTTAATGCTGTTCCTCTAAATATTTCTCTGCAGAAAAGCAGGCCAGGGCGCCGTCACCGACCGCAGTGCTGATCTGGCGGAGAAGTTTGGCCCGGACGTCCCCGGCAGCATAGATACCGGGAATGCTGGTAGCCATTTTATCGTCGGTTTTAATAAAGCCGTATTCATCCATTTCCAGCAGATCGGGGGCCAGCCAGGAGGTGATAGGTTGGATACCCACGAAAACAAAGACTCCCGTGACGGCCAGATCGGATTCCTGACCGGTCTTGACATTTTTTAAACTCAGACCGGAGACATTTTTTTCGCCCCGGATTTCGGTGACGACGGTATCCCAGAGGACTTCAATCTTGGGGTTGGAAAACACCCGTTCCTGGTAAATCCTGGCGCCCCGGAACTGATCCCGGCGGTGGACGAGGTAGACTTTTTGGGCGAACCGGGTCAGGAAGACGGCGTCCTGGAGAGCGGTGTCACCGCCGCCGACGACGGCAATGGTTTCATCCCGATACAAAGCACCGTCACAAGTGGCGCAGTAGCCTACACCCCGGCCGGTAAATGCCGCTTCCCCGGGAAACCCGGCCTGCCGGGGCTTGGCGCCGCTGGTAATGATAACAGCCCGGCCGACGATTTCTTCGCCCCCTTCCAGAACAACCGTATGATGAGGATTGCCCGGTTTTAGTGCGATGACTTCGGCACTCCGGATTTCGACGCCAAAGCGCTCGGCCTGATCCCGCATCCGCTGGGACAGTTCATAACCGGTGATGCCCTCAGGAAAGCCGGGATAATTGTCCACTTGATCAGTGGTCATGACTTGACCGCCGGTGATGAGTTTTTCCAGGAGTATAGTTTTAAACCTGGCGCGACCGGAATAAAGGCCGGCTGTTAGACCTGCCGGTCCACCGCCGATAATAATCATATCGTAATGAGCTGTAGTCATGTGATGTGCCGGCTTAGAGCATTTTTTTGATAGCGTTTTCTATCTGGGTTTTGGAAACGGCTCCGGTTATCTGGTCCACCACGTTGCCGCTTTTAAAGAGGATCAAGGTGGGGATGGCCCGGATACCATATTTTACCGGTGTTTTTGAGTTTTCATCAACGTTCATTTTGGCGACTTTAAGCTTACCGGCATAATCCTTGGCAAGTTCTTCCACTACTGGGGCAATGGCCCGGCAGGGACCGCACCAGGCGGCCCAAAAATCGACCAGGGCGGGGGTGTCTGCTTTGAGGATTTCTGCCTCGAAATCACTATCAGTAACCTGCAAAATATCTGCCATGAGGGTCTCCTTAATCTATAATAGTCATTATTTTTGATAAGATGGGATTACGGCAGCACCGCTTTTGATATTTTGGGAAATTATTAATCAGCTCTTATATTCCCATGACCGGGAAGTGTTGTCAACCTTTTAGTGGTTATAACTCAATGATCGGCGGTAGCAATCGGCCGTATGGGATATTAGGAAAATTACCATCTAAAAATAGAGGAAGCAGCCGCCATTCATCTTTTTGCTGAAGCAGTTGAGCCCGAACCTGGGGCTTACCCATAATAATGATAAAAGTTTCCATCAAGATTAGCAGGTTCCCAAGCAGGCGCCTGGGAACCTGATTTAGTATGGGCAGATCATGAGAGGCGGCTGTCAAGTCCCAGACCCTGACGTTTGCCCTCCACGTGTTTAATGAGCAGGGTCGCAGCTTTGGCGGGATCGGGCTCCACGGCAAAACAAGCGCCCACGACATTATTAAGTCCTCCTAAAAGGAGATCAGTTACAGTTTTACTGCCCAAGACGGGCGGCGTCACACCCAGGACGGTATAGATCCCGGTGGCCACCGCGTAAGCGGCGATAGCAGCGGCTTTTTCGGAGTACCATTCCGGGGCGGCGGCGGCAACGGGCAATTTATCGACGTCAACACCCAGGGCGCCGGCCAGGGCGGCGACCAGATTAATAATGCGAGTGTTGTCAACGCAGGAACCCATGTGCAGGACCGGGGGGATTTTTAAAGCTTCGCAAATAGCGCGCAATCCCGGTCCGGCCAGGGCAGCGGCGGCAGGGTCTTTAAATCCGGCCTTGGCATTGGCAACGGCAGTGCAGCCGGTGTCCAGGACCAGGATGTCGTTGGCAATGAGTTCCCGGGTGATGGTAGTGTGTCCAAGATCCTGGCAGATCTTGGGATTGTTGCAGCCCACGACGCCAACGGCGCCCCGTATCTGGCCGCTTTTGATGGCGTCCAGGAGTGGTGCCGGGGTGCCGCCCAGTGCTTTGAGAATAGCTTCAATGGAAAAGCCGCTGACCTGGTTGACCGGAGAGACAGGGATAAAAACTCGCTCAGGCTTGCGGTTGGCAAAATTCTCCACGGCCAGGGAGACAACTTCCCGACCGCGCTCCAAAGCATTTTCCGGGGTAAATTCCAGATGTTTGGCGTGCGGAAACTTTGCTTTCGGGGAAGTGGTGATGAGGTGAGTATGGTAACAGGTGGCTACCTCGCCCACAGAGGGCATAATACATTGGTAATCAACGACCATGGCTTCGGCGGCGCCGGTCAGAATGGCCAGTTCCTGAACCAGGTGGTTACCGGCCATGGGGATGCCTTTACGCATCAGGACTTCATTGCCGGTGCAGCACAGACCCACAAGGTTAATGCCCTGGGCGCCCAATTCACGGGCGCGGGCGGAAAACGCGGCATCCTGGGAAGCCCGGGAGATCATCTCCGAAACCAGGGGATTGTGGCCGTGAAGGATGATATTAACCTCATCCTTTTTGATGACCCCGAGATTCGCCTGGGAGGAGATTGGTTCCGGGGTACCGAAAAGAATGTCGGAAACTTCGGTGGCGATCATGGAGCCGCCCCAGCCATCGCTTAAAGCGGTTCTGAGGGCATGGAGGAGAATATTCACCGGATCATTATCCACGCCCATGTGGGTGCGGTGCATGGTTTCCACTACCTCCCGGTCGATGCCTCGGGGAGCGATTTGCAGATTGTTCCAGAGCTCCAGACGGGAGGCGGGCAGGCGTTTAGTAAAGGTGAGGTGGCCTTTTTGTATGCCGAATTCGGCCATCATCGCCAGGGCCAGTTCCTTGGCCTTGGCCTGAGGAGGCAGATCGGCGGGCAGGCCGAATTCTGCGGCAAGACGATTTAATTTGGCCAGATCAGTTAGTTGATAACCGGGAGCCCGGCCTTCGGCTACGGCTAACAGGGTTTCCACCAGGTCGCGACCATGATCTGAATGTGAAGCGGCCCCGGCCGCAATCATGCGCGCCAGATTGCGGGCGACGATGATGTCGGCGTCGGCGCCGCAAACACCCCGTTGCGGACCTTCGCCGAAGGGATCGAGACGGCAGGGACCCATAACACAGATGCGGCAACTGAGGCCAAGCTCACAAAACCCGCAATGCGGCTCCTGGGCCCGGGCGCGGTCCCAAACAGTTTCCACACCTTCCCGGCGGGCTTTGTCATACATGGCCAGGGTGTCGGATTGTATAGAGATTTTCGTGTTGAGATCGGTGATATTTGCCATGATATTTCCTCCCATAGCTATGGCAAGAGTAAAATCTTTGGATGATTAATAAATTTAAGCTCTTAAGAGCAAGACTGTCAAATACAAAATTGCCCGGAGGAGGGACAATGTCTTTTTTAAAAAAAAACCATGCTAAGTTCTTCACATGCTATAACATAGGTTCATAAGTAGATAATTTCTCAGAATGGCATTTTTGATCATAACAAATATATCTTTTGGGTGAAATAACAGTTGACAAAAGCCGTTTTTCCCTTTATAAGAGGGAGGGAATGTGAAAAAAGTAATGAAGTCCCGGTCCAGGCAAAAAAGTCCATTAATGGGCAGTAGTTAGCTTAAAAAAAACGAGCTACAACATACACTGAGGAGGAAGTTTATGGCGAAGTACAACCCGGTAGAACAAGCAGACTGGCAGATTGCCGAAATTGCCGAAGCGGAGATGATTCCTTTTGACGCGATGTGCGATAAATTGGAAATCCCCAAAGACGAGCGCATCCCGCACGGCCAGAAAATCGGCCGCGTCGACTACATGAAATGCCTGGAACGCCTGAAGAATAAACCTGACGGCTACTACATTGACGTCACCGCCATCACCCCCACCCCGTTGGGTGAAGGCAAATCCACCACCTCCATGGGCCTCATCGAAGGTCTGGGCGCCCGGGGCATAAATGTGGGCGGCGCTCTCCGTCAGCCCTCCGGCGGCCCCACCATGAACATTAAGGGCACCGCGGCCGGCGGCGGCATCTCGCTTCTGATCCCGATGACCGAGTTCTCCCTGGGCCTCACCGGCGACATCAACAACATCATGAATGCCCACAACCTGGCCATGGTGGCGATGACTTCCCGGATGCAGCATGAATTCAACTACTCCGACGAGCAGTTGGCCAAACGGAACCTGAAGCGGCTGAACATCGATCCCCGGAATCTGGAAATGGGCTGGATCCTGGACTTCTGCGCCCAGTCCCTGCGGAACATGATCATCGGTCTCGGCACCACCAAGGCCGACGGCTTTATGTGCCAGTCCAAGACCGGTATCGCCGTGTCCTCGGAAGTTATGGCCATCCTGTCCATCTTCAACGGCCTGGCGGACTTCAAGAAACGCCTGAACGAAATCGTCGTGGCTTACGACAAGAAGGGCAACCCGGTAACCACCGGCGACCTGGAAGTAGGCAACGCCATGATGGCCTGGATGGTACCTTCCATCAACCCGACCCTGATGCAGAGTGTGGAAAAGCAGCCCGTGTTCGTGCACGCCGGCCCCTTCGCCAACATTGCCGTGGGCCAGTCCTCCATCGTCGCCGACCAGATCGGTCTGAAGCTGTTCGACTACCACGTCACCGAGTCCGGCTTCGGCGCCGACATCGGCTTTGAAAAGTTCTGGAACGTGAAATGCCGTTTCAGCGGCCTGAAACCCAACGTCGCAGTGCTCACCGCCACGGTTCGCGGTCTGAAACATCACGGCGTCGCCGCCGGCGCGCTGCCCTGCCCTCCGGGGAAACCGGTTCCCAAAGAATACTTCTCAGCCTCTCCCGAAACCATGAAATGGTTGGAAGAGGGTGTGATGAACGCGGTGCACCATGTCCGCAACATCAAGAAAGCCGGCATCAACCCGGTGGTCTGCATCAACGCCTTCCATTTCGATTCCAAGGAAGAGCACGACCTGATTCGTCGGGTCTGCGAGGCCGAAGGCGCCCGGGTAGCCGTGTCCAAACATTGGCAGTTCGGTGGTGAAGGCGCCCTGGAATTTGCCGATGCGGTTATGGATGCCTGTAAAGAGAAGAACAACTTCAAGTTCCTCTATCCCAACGAACTGCCGCTGCGCAAGCGCGTTGAGATGATCGCCAAGGAAGTGTACGGCGCCGACGGTGTGGACTTCGCCCCCGAAGCTAACGCCAAAGCCGTGCGGTTCGAGGCTGATCCCAAGTTCAACGAATACGCCACCATGATGGTCAAGACCCACCTCAGCCTGACCCACGACCCCAGCAAGAAGGGTACCCCCAAAGGCTGGCGGTTGCCGGTGCGCGACTTCTTGATCTACGGCGGCGCCAAGTTCATCTGCCCGGTCTGCGGCGCCATCTCCCTGATGCCCGGCACCGGTTCCGACCCGGCCTACCGCCGCGTCGACGTGGATGTCAAGACCGGTAAAGTCACCGGCTTGTTCTAAGCCCTACACCAAAAAACTCCGGACCCTTCGGGGTCTGGAGTTTCTCAAAGGCTTTCGGAGGCAACCGCTTCCGAAGGCCTTTTTTTTCTGGGAAGGC
>CAWBKT010000048.1:0-29434 GCA_963789385.1 uncultured delta proteobacterium
ATAAACTTTTTGATGGAAACCATTTTTCAATTCGCTGTCCAGGCGGGAAATAAGCGAGATATAAGTGGGATATAAGCGGGATATAAGTGGGAAATAAGCGGGAAAATTTATCTCGGCAAAGAAATAAATTATAAATATCAACAAGATATCCAGATTACAATTCAAAACCTAAAACGATTTTTTTCAAGGAGGTAAACATGTGCCGTATCTGTAACTACAACCAGGTTAAAGATCTCGACCGCGCCTTCCTGGCCGGCGCCACCCCGGCAGAACTCAGCCGCCGCTACGCCTTCACTGTTCCTGAGCTTGAGCGCCACCAGGAGCACCTGCAGCAAAAAATGGCCCGGGCCCAAAAACGTTTCCACGAACTCCTGAACCTGGGATTGTACTGCAAACTCAATACTGTCATGGAAATGGCCCTCTGGGTCGTCCGAAGTGCCAAAAAAAGCGAAGATGTCAAGCTGTTCCTCCAATCCGGCCGGGAATTTACCCGGATTGTCGGCCTGATGGCTAAAATGGCGGCTCGCCTTGAGATAGATCCGGAATTCATCTATTGTCTGCTGGCCAATCCCCAATGGGATCTCCAGGAAGACAGCCATCTGCCGTCTGCCTACCAGGCCCTGTCAAAAACCCGTCAATCCCTGAAACGAGAGGTTTTCGCCTCCTGCCCGGCATCGGCACCGATCCCGTCACCGGAGATTACTACGGCGCCGGAAACTCCGCCCGTCAACCCGACAGCGATACCGGCCGAACCAAACTCTGGCACCGTCACCGAACTCTCCGCCGTCCGGGCCCAGCAAACGAGCCGCGCCCCGGCCACCGGCAGACATTCGCCAGGTTAGCGCGATATGAGCGCGATATGAGCGCGAAAATGCCGCTCAATATAATAATTAACTTTATGATATCAAGACGATCAGCTCTTTGAAAAATTTGTTACCAGCGAGAATTGCCCAGGTGGGAAAAAAGCGGGAAAAAGGCGGGAAATTACCGGGAAAATCCATCCCAGTATAAGCTATTAATTAATAATATCAAAAAGATGGATATGTTATAACCGAAAACCGAAAACGAAACTCGAAACTCGAAACTCGAAACTTTACTTCGGAATACACAACACCGGGCACGGGAGCAGCCTGACAACCTTTTCGGCGGTAGAGCCGAAAAATACCTCTTCAATCTTTCCCCGTCCCTTGCGGCCATAGCCGCCGACAATTACCAGATCCACTACTAAATCTCGCGCCAGCACCGCGATCTCCTGAAACGGTATGCCGGTGGCGATGAGCGTGTCCACCTCATTCCCGGTCGGATTCCATTGCTTCAAAAAAGCTGCCATGTCTTTTTCGGCCTTGTGGCGCAGCTCCTTACCCATTTCTTCCCGACTCTTGCCGATATGACTGCTCAATTTTTCCAGAAAGTTTTGATCGATGACATGCAGCACGATCATGCGGGCGTCAAATTGCTTAACCAGGGTAAGAGCCGCACTGAAAGCAATCCCGGAACAATCAGAAAAATCCGTGGCCACGAGAATGGAATTGAAATTCATAAACGGTTTCAAACCTCACTTAAAACAAAAGGGCGGCGGCAGGGCCGCCCCGGTAAAAATTTATTTCATGGCAGCTTTCAACTCATTGAGGAACGCCTGAACATCGGCAGAGGCGCCCGGCTTGGCAAACACGACATCACCGCTCTTATTGAACAGGACAAATGTGGGAGTTCCCATGATGTTAATTTTATCTGTGGTTTTATTATCCGGGTCGGCGACCAGGGCAAAAGGAACTTTAAACTGCTTTTTCCAGGAGGCGACATTGTCCGGGCCGTCAGTGGAGGCCAGCCCGATCATTTTGACTTTGCCGGCTGTCTGCGGATCTTTATTTAAAAGGTTGAAAAGCTCATTCATATGAGGAGCATGCGTAAAACAATGGGAGCAGCCGGTGGCGAAAACTTCAACTAAAACGAATGGCGTTCCCAACTGGCTTAACTTAAAAGGTTTATCGGCCGGAACTCCCAGATAGCCGGCATCTTCCGCACCCAACGGGGCCGGAAATTGCAAATCTCCTAATTTATTTCCTTTTTCTACATACCCCAATGCCGGCAGTGCCGCCAGGCTCAGCAACAGGGCAATACTAAACAGCGCTACACAGACTTTTTTCATAGTTGCATTCCTTTCGAGAAAATTTTTCACATAATAAAATATTTATCGGTAAATAGCAAAATAAAATCAATTAGGCTTCGGTCTGTATGGTAAAAAGTTTTTCCTCGCTCCACTCCACCGGGACTTGCACCAAAGCTCCCTGCCGGTGTTTATAAATCAGATGCCCGCGGTTAATGCCGAATTCAAAAAGCCTGGCCGTCAATTCCACATCCCGGCGGCAATAATCGGTCAGCTCCTCTAAGGCGCCCCTCTTTAAATAATTGCAGCGCCAGCAGCCCGTCCCCGGATTTTGCCGCCTGCAGCGTTTTTTCCGCCAGATGGTTCAGGGATAACCTGTGTCCCAAAAGGCGGTGTATTTCTTCCAGAATATCCAGGGTGGCTATGGTTGCCAGGTTGACGTCGGTATAGGGCTGCAATACCCGATAATCAAACTTCTTCACATTAAATCCCACCACCAGGTCAACTTCCTGCAGCCGCCGGCAGAGCTCGTCCGCCTGATCCTCAAAGAAAGCTTCGTAGCGTTGTTCGGTCAGATCGGCAACCACCGCCACCGACAGGCGCATCAGGTGGCATTTGTGCCAACCGCCCACTTCCTCGGCCGATAACTGCGTTTCGATATCCAATACCGCCACCCGGTAGGATCCTGTCCAGGGGAAAGAGCAGATAACTTCCGGCCTCTCGGTCAGCTCCAGCCGGCCCTCCGGCGTCGCCGGCCTGGGCTCGTCTGCGGCCGGGGCCTGCAGGCCCAGAAGCATTTCGGCCACCATTAAGGCTGCCGCTTTATCTAACGGTTTATTGCCGGCGCCGCATTTCGGCGAGTGAATGCAGGAAGGGCAGCCGTCCTCACAGCCACAGGAGGCAATCATTTCCCGGGTCTTCATCAGGAGCGGTTCGGTCATCTCATAGCCCCGGGCCGCCAGTCCCACCCCGCCGGGATAGCCGTCATAGATGAAAACCGCCGCCTGTTGCAGTTGCGGATGTAACGGATGGGAAATGCCGCCGATATCGTAGCGGTCGGCCAGGGCAAAGAGCGGGAACATACTGATCAGGGCATGTTCCAGGGCATGAATGCCCCCCATAAAATGCAGTTTGGCCTCGACCACCGCCTCTTTGACGGCATCGGGGATCTCCAGCCACATCCCCACCGTTTCAAAAATCTGCGGCGGCAGTTCCAGGGGCACGATGCCCAGCAATTCCTGGCCCACCAGGCGCCTCTTTTCATAGGCCAGGATCTGTTGCGTCACCTTCAGGCGGCCCAGATGGACGGTAAAGGCGGCCAATTGGCGGCTGCCGAATTTTTCCAGGATTTCCGTTTCTTTTTCGCTTTGGATGCGGGTGAAATATTGGGGTTCCACCGGGCTGACCAGGATGTGGCGCCGCTCCAGGTCCAGACTAGCCACCAGGTATGACGTGGCCTTATGGAGGTAAATTGCTCCGGGATGGCATTCGGTTAAGGCCCGGTGCCCGTCGATGCTGCCGATGGCGCGCCGGCTGCCCTTTTTGAAAATGGCCAAACTCTGCCCGATACCGCGAATATTCACATCCTTTTGTGGAAACCGGGAGCCGGCGTACCAGGCCTCGGAGTGAGCCCCCCGAAGAAGCTGCCGGTTTTTTTCCAAAGCAGCAATAAGTTCCTGGTAGGCTGCCAGATCAAACACCGTTTCGGTCTGCCGGTCCAGGGGCAGTTCCTGGGCGGCACAGGGTAGATGGGCGCTGACGATATACGGGTTATGCGGATCAAGGACCGCCGCCTCAAAATGTCTGGAAAAAAATTCCTGGGGGTGTTTCATAAAATACTGGTCCAGGGCATCGGGCTGGGCCACCAGCAGTACTAACGAATCCTGGCCCCACCGTCCCACCCGGCCGCTGCGCTGCCACGTCGTGACCATGGTTCCCGGATAACCCACGAGGATACAGACATCCAGCCCGCCGATGTCTATCCCCATCTCCAGGGCGCTCGTGGAAATGACGCCCAGCATTTTCCCGTTGGCCAACTGCTGTTCTATTTCACGACGTTCTTCGGGCAAAAAACCGGCCCGATACGAACTGATCATTTTTTTTAGCTCCGGGGCCTGCCGCAGGGCCCACAGATGCATCAGCTCGGTTAATTTTCGCGCCTGGGTAAAACAAATGGTCGCCAGTCCATGGCGCAGGGATTGCACAAAAAATCTCGCCGCCAGGGCCGCGGAACTGGCCTCGGGATTAATAAAGACAAAATGCCGGCCGGATAAAGGGGCACCTGATTCCCCAATAACCTCCACCTCGGCTCCGGTAAGTTTTGCCGCCAGTTCTTCCGGGTTGGCAATGGTGGCGGAAGCCAGAATATACTGCGGCGAGGACCCGTACATTCGGCAGACCCGGGTCAACCGCCGCAATATCTGGGCCATGTGACTTCCCATGATCCCTTTATAGGTATGGACTTCATCAATCACCACAAATTTTAACTGTGAGAAAAAACTTCTCCAGGATTCATGATACGGCAATAATCCCATGTGCAGCATGTCGGGGTTGGAGATGAGAATATTCGGGGGCTGGAGACGAAGTTTTTTGCGGATTTCCGGCGGCGTGTCGCCATCATAAATGGCCGCGCTAAAGGCGGGGGAGGGGAGGGCGGCCCGAATTTCCTCCAGGGTTTTCAGCTGGTCCTGTTCCAGGGCCTTGAGCGGAAAAAGATAGAGGGCGCGGCTGCTCGATTCCTCAGTAAGGACTGTATGACCGGCACGTTATAAATTAAGGTCTTGCCGCTGGCCGTAGGGGTGGCCACCAGGATATGTTTACCGGCATTGAGGGCGTCCAGGGCCGTGGCCTGGTGCGAATATAACTGTTTGATCCCCAGTTCGGCCAGCGCCGCCTGGAGTGGGGGAGAAAGATCTTGGCTGGGGGCGCCGCTCACCCCCTCCTGGGCCGGCAAATAATGATAGTGGCTGATCAGAAAATTGCTGTCCGGCGAGGAACGCAATTCTGCCAAAAATGCCGTTAATTTTGGATTGTTAATTGGCGCCATCCAAAGGTAAAACTCGTTACGGCTTTAATATAATCCGGCGACCCATAGCCTCATAGCCCATAGCCCATAGCCTAATTTCATTTGGTGCCGCAATCGATATGGGGCCAATCCCTGGCATTGCGCACATAAAGCCAATCCTGGGGAATGCGATAGCCGATTTTCTTCGCCGCCAGAAAGACCCATTCCGGGAGATTGCGGGCATCCAGCCGATGCAGGGCTTCTCTGTTATGCTGCCGCAGGGAAGCGCTGACCGCGTTGGGCATATCCTCCATGCCTTTGAAATTGAAATCGTTGATGTCCATGGCGCAGCCCAGCCGGTGATTGGAGGCCCTGACATGGCCGCCGTGGTGAATTTCCGCCATGCTGCTGTAAGTTAACCGGACAAGTTGGCCCGTTAAATCGCTGGAATAATTATCCGGGAAAGATAATCCTTCCACTGTCACCGGTCCGGTATTGGCGCTGGCCGCATACGTGTCTTCGCCGCTGCGCAATACCAGAATGGGCACTCTTTTGGCCGGATCGTAGACTCCTTCCCGATAAATGTATTCCATTAATAAGCCCATGAGAGGAGCATTCAGACTGTTGGTCTCAAAAGGTATCGTCTCAGTCCGATATCGGTCTTTGGCATTGATATCCTGCAGGTCCCCGGCAAAATAGACCACACCGGATTTTCTTGGCATGCACTCTGCCACTTCTTCCCATTTATCGGCAAATCCGGTATAGGTAACGACCGGTTTGGCTTTGCTGGGCACCCAGACCGGGACGATAACAGTAACTCCCACGGGAGTTCCATCCGGCCATTTCTGATGGCGCAGGTACTCCCAGGAAATTTCACCGCACCGCGATTCAATGAGATCAAGGCTGCGCTCCCGCATCTCCTTGATCCGGTCCAATTTCAGGGCTCGACGCGCCAGGGCAATTTTTTCCGAAAAATCCCGGTCCCTGTCCGCCTGAGTCATATCGGCCTGATAACTTAACGAGACCTCTTTCAAAAGAGCTGCGAGTGCCGGCGCCGCTCCGGCATCGGCCAATCTGGGAGCCAGGCCGGGTTTGATAACCGGTTCCGGGGGAGGCGCCTCCACCACCGGCCGCGGCACCGGAGGCTTGGCCCGACAGCCCCAAAGACCTGAGACACAAATAAAAAATAGAAAAAATCTGAAGGAAAAGACTTTGAAAAATTTTATTATTATTCACGGTAATATTCTTATCCGGTGGTCTCGAAAATTTTATCTGAATGGCCCTGGTTGACAGTCTTGAATTTAGCGAAGGAATCTAGCTGCGAAGCCACAAGCGCATCCCGCCTTCTGGGCAGCATTCTCATGCTTCATGGTGATTTCTTATCATGGCTGTTTATTTGTCTGTCATCCTGAGCCTACCGCAGCATCTAATGTGCAGTCAAACTTATTTTACCCCGAATTTATCGCGCAGACGGTGGAATACCACCGACGGGACAATATCTTCCACGACGCCGCCCAAACTCACGGCTTCTTTGAGGATTGATGAGCTCAGGAAGACCCATTTCAAGCTGGTCATGAGAAAAACCGTTTCAATCTCCGGGGCCAGGCGGCGATTCATTAATGCCAGTTGGAATTCATAGTCAAAATCGCTCACCGCCCGCAAGCCCCGTAAAATCACGTTGGTATTCTGGCTGCGGACAAAATCCACCAGCAGTCCGGTAAAATGACTGATTTGCACCCGGGGATGTTCATCTTTCAGCACTTCCCGGAGCAACTCCATCCGCTCTTCGATGGTAAATAACGGCTGCTTGACGGGATTCACGGCAATGGCGACGATGATGTTATCGAAAATTTTCAACCCCCGTTGAATCAGGTCTAAGTGGCCATTGGTTATGGGATCGAAAGAACCTGGGTAAATGGCTGTTTTCCCCATGAATAGAGTATCTCCTCACACCTCCGGCCGGCCGGAGGATTCTTGGTGCCGACAGATATAAAATGATACCAAGGTGGCGCCGTAGCGGCGCTGATCATGCCGCTTTAACGGTTGGTAAGCGTCGGCGAGTTCTTCCAGGCGGCTGTGTTCCACAACAATTTGGCCGCCGGGAGCTAATAGATTTGTTTTTGACAATAATAGCAGATTTGCCGCGGCGAGTCCATGCCCATAAGGTGGATCAAGGAAGATCAAAGAGAAATGTTCGCCTGCGGCCGCTAATTTAGGCACAGCCTTCTCGGCGCCAAGCGGCAGGACCCGGCTCACCTCATTGAGGCCGCACTGCGCCAGGTTTCTTCGCAATACCTGGAGCGCACTGAGATGTTTTTCAACAAAAACCGCGTCCCGAGCGCCGCGACTGAGGGCTTCGATACCGAGTGCCCCGGTACCGGCAAATATATCCAACACCAGGCTGTCATCCACATCCGGTGCGAGGATATTAAAAATGGCTTCTCTTACCCGATCGGCGGTAGGGCGGATCTGTCCCTTGACCCCGGTCAGACGCCGGCCCTTGAGGCGGCCTCCAATAATTCGCAACGTGTTACCGCCGGCCCCACTTAGGCCGTCAAACCCTCAAGTACCCTGGAGGCTGTGCCAACCGCCCGGAATGCCTGAATAAACACCTTGGCTTCCTCAAAAGCCTGATCGGCTATTTTTTGTTGAAATGATGCCGATATTGAATCTATCTTATCCTTAAACGGCTTGGCCGCCATTTTAATATCTTTTTTATTCTCAGCGGCCCAGGCCCGCATTTCTGCCATGAGCTTCTCCGGCAGGCCGGCATGCGCCACATTTTGCCATTGCGTGCCCACGTTGGCCTTGCGAATACCGTAATCGGCAAAAATTCCAATGAGGTGCAAGGGAGTGCCCGTGACGCCGTGCTGGGCGATGCAAACGCCGAATTCTTTGATGACATTATAGATCTCGCCCGTTCTCTCCAGATCTATGGAAATTTTTTCACCTTCCAGATAGTTGCCGTGTTTGGAACCGTTGTTGATGGCCAGAAGATCAGGATGGATGCCTTGGGCGCGTAAGCCTCGAATAAAATCGGCAGCTTCGGCGACGGTGGTGATTTCGGCCTCCTGCCCGGTGGATTTAATTTCCCCCACTTCGACCTCCAACCCCAGGTTCTGCTCGACAATGGGCCGGGCCAATTCCGTGGTAATTTGGATATTATCCGGCAATTCATTAAAAGAGGCGTCGATGGCAAAAGAAGTATAGCCGGCGGCCAATTGTGCTTCAATCAGCTCTCGAGCTGAGGCGATGGCCTCGGGCGCCGTGCTTTTGACGGTAATATGGTCGGCATGAATAAAGAAAGGCCTGGTGAATTTAGTCTTCTCGGCATAGTCAATGACGGTTTCGGCATAGAGCTGGGGAGTAAAGCCGGTATAACCGCCTTCCAGAGTGCACTCACTGCGGGCCAGTTCAAAGCCGACCACCGCGTCCAATTCCTGGGCGGCCCGCATGATGCCTGGAATGACATGTTTGATGCGGGTGTTGCAGGCCATGACAATGACCGGCGCTGATTTCAGGACCGTCAAAATATCTTTGGAATTAAGCAGGCAGACCCGGCTGTTTGCCGGTAATTTAGCCAGCACCTGGGGGGGGCGGCGGGCCAAAAGGCGATCTTCGGCGGTAGTCATCGGGTTTCTCCTATTAAGCGGCTCAAAATGAGGCCTCCGTTTCTGTTGTTCATATCGGATCTGTTAAACAAATGACTAGAGTGCAACCTAAGAACTGATACATTCCGAATTTTCATATTTCCCCTAATAGAGGCTTTAACTATTCATAATTCCTTTCATGCATTGGATATTTGACTATTTTGAGTCTTTTCTTACTGAGAGAGCTATTTCCCCCGTGTGGGGGGGAAACAGCTCTCTCAGGCAGGTTTATAAATATTTTTCCGCCAGGATTTCCGCAATCTGCACGGCATTGGTCGCTGCTCCCTTGCGGATATTGTCGGCGGCGATCCACAGGTCGATGCCGTTGGCGATGCTGGTGTCCTCACGAATCCGGCCCACCAGGGTCAAATCCTGGCCGGCGGCATCCAAAGGCATGGGGTAGAGCCGGTTGGCCGGATCATCTACTACCTTTATCCCGGGAGCTTTGGCTAACAGGGCCCTCACTTCGTCCGGCGTGATTTTTTTCTCGGTTTCAATATTTACCGCTTCGGAATGGCCGTAAAATACCGGGACGCGAGCCGTGGTGGCCGACACCCGGATAGAATCATCCCCCATAATCTTTTTGGTTTCCAACACCATTTTCATTTCTTCTTTGGTGTAGCCATTCTCTAAAAAGACGTCTATATGCGGGAAGACGTTAAAGGCGATGCGATACGGATAGACTTTAATCTTCGGTTCGGCGCCGGTTAGCAAGGCCCGCACCTGTTCGGCCAACTCATTGACTGCCTTTTGCCCGGTCCCGGACACCGCCTGATAGGTCGAGACCACTATCCTTTTGATGCGGACGGCATCGTGGATAGGTTTCAAAACTACCACCATCTGAATGGTGGAGCAGTTGGGATTGGCGATAATGCCCCGATTCTTATAGAGGGCAATGTCGTGGGGGTTGACTTCGGGCACTACCAGAGGAATATCCGGCTCCATCCGGAAGGCGCTGGAATTGTCCACCACCACTGCCCCGGAAGCCGCCGCCATGGGGCCGTACTTCAGGCTGATGGACCCGCCGGCGGAAAAGAGGGCGATATCAATCCCTTCAAATGATTTTTCACCCAGAACCTGAATTGGAATTTCCTGATGGTTGAACGTGACCGACTTACCCAAAGAACGTTCCGAAGCCAGGGGGCGGAGCATCTTGACCGGAAAATTCCGCTCCTCCAGGCATTTTACCATCTGAGTTCCCACCGCCCCGGTGGCCCCCGCCACCGCTACATTAAATTCTCTTGCCATCTGCTTTACTCCAAACTGGAACCTGCCTTACTCAGAAGACAGCTTGTATTTATAAATTATCCACCGCATATTGCGCCACCAGATCACCCACTTCGCTGGTGCTGTACCCCATCTTGCCGGCTTGCTGGCTCTTAAGTTTAACACAAACGTTCTTAATCGCGGTTTCCACGGCCGCGGCAGCTTTATCTTCGCCAAGATGGTCCAACATCATTTGGGCGGCAGCGATGGCGGCCAGGGGGTTAATGACATTTTTACCGGTATATTTCGGGGCTGAACCGCCGATGGGTTCGAACATGGAGACGCCTTCGGGATTGATGTTGCCGCCCGCCGCAATCCCCATGCCACCCTGAATCATGGCGCCCAGATCGGTGATGATATCGCCAAACATATTATCGGTGACCAGGACATCAAACCATTCCGGGTTTTTTACCATCCACATGCAGGTGGCATCGACGTGCGCATAATCGATGGTTATGTCCTGGTAGGACTTGGCCATTTCATGAAAGGCGCGTTCCCACAGATCAAAAGCAAAGGTGAGGACGTTGGTTTTACCCACCAGGGTAAGCTTCTTTTCCTTATTGCGCTTGCGGGTCAATTCGAAGGCATACTTTAAACAACGATCCACGCCTTTGCGGGTATTGATGGATTCCTGCACCGCCACTTCATCCGGGGTGCCGAATTTGAGAACGCCGCCGGCGCCGGCATACAATCCTTCCGTATTTTCCCGGACTACCACAAAATTAATGTCATCCGGCCCCTTGTCCTTTAAAGGCGTGTCAACTCCGGGATACAGAATTACCGGGCGCAGGTTGATGTACTGGTCCAACTGGAACCGCAGGCGCAACAGCAGGCCCTTTTCCAGGATGCCCGGTTTAACATCAGGATGCCCGATGGCGCCTAAGTATATGGCTTTAAAACCTTTTAATTCTTCCAGGACGCTCTCCGGCAGAATTTCGCCGGTGCGTTTGTAGCGCTCACCACCCAGGTCAAAATGGGTGAAGTCAAATTTGAGCCCTGCCGGTCCTTCCAAAGCTTTGAGCACTTTGATACCTTCAGCTACTACTTCCGGGCCAGTGCCGTCTCCCGGAAGTATGGCGATTTTGTGAGTCATAAAAATTAACCCCAAGATAGAATTTAGTTACGACTGATTGTCGTGTATGTTTGTAATGCAGAATCTTGCAGTGCTAGGTCATTTTTTTCTTGATATGGGTCATGAGACCGCCGTCGGTGATCAGCTCTTGCATAAAAGGCGGTAATGGCTGCGATGTATAGCTTTTCCCGGTAGTGAGATTTTTGATCAGGCCGGTATCCAGGTCGACCATAATTTCATCTCCGGGCTGAATTTCTTTGGCCGCAGCCTCGGACTCAAAAATCGGCAATCCCATATTAAAGGCATTGCGGTAAAATATCCGTGCGAAGCTGCCGGCGATGACACCGGAAAGACCGCCGGCCTTCAAGGCAATGGGGGCATGCTCCCGGGAAGAGCCGCAGCCGAAATTTTTTCCCGCGACGATGAAATCACCGGCCCGAGCCTTTCTCATAAAATCGGGATCGGCATCTTCCATGGCATGCTTGGCCAGTTCGTGAGGATCAGAAGTGTTCAGATAACGGGCCGGAATGATTTCATCAGTATTGATATCATTTCCGAACTTATGAGCTTTTCCTTGCAGATTCATGATGGTGCCTTTAATGCAAAGTAATTGCGAAATATCGTTTGATTAAAGTATTAAAATTAAACTAAAGGTGATCTTCTGTCAAATGAAAACCCCCTAACTACCTGAAAAGCTGCTTTTTCGGCTGATGAATCCGGCGCCGGAAATTTATCTGAGTCGCATACTTTTTTCATTTTTTCGATAGAATTAATCAGGTATCCTAAGATAATAAAAGAGTAAATGGGTATCGGAATATCTGGGGCAGGCGCCATGCCGTCAAAACGAGATATCATTAGTTAGTATTATGAGCAGATGCCGGGAAATTTATAACTTAGGGTAATTCCTCAACAATGAGGAGGCAGCTGATGAATGAAGAAGCTAACAGGTTACATTTACCTGACAGCATGGAGCTCACGGAAACGGATGTCCTGGAAGCCATGAAAGAGATCCCGGGTTATTTGGATATCACTCCCCGGGATTTTAAAGAGATCTACCTCCTGGCCTACCGCCGGGCCTTGTCCCGTCTTTTCAGGGAGACAACCGCGGCGGCAATTATGACCGGAGATGTGGTCGTGGTGTCAGAGGAAACGCCTCTGGCCGAAGTGGCTGCGGTCATGGGAGAACGCGGGATTTCCGGGGTGCCGGTGGTTGACAAGAGCGGCCGGGTCACCGGGATAATTTCGGAGAAGGATTTTTTGACGCACATGGGAGCCGCCGGTCCTAAAAATTTCATGACTGTCGTGGCCTCCTGTCTGTCAAGCAAGGGCTGTGTGGCTTTGCCCATAAAAAAACATCTGGCCAAAGACATCATGACGGCACCGCCAATTACCCTAACCGGTGCTGCCACCATAGATGAAATTGCCGCCCTCTTTAATTCCCGGAATATCAATCGGGTGCCTGTGGTCAATCCTGACGGTACGGTTATCGGTATCGTGACGCGTGGGAATCTGCTGCAGGCGGTGCACCATGGAGGGAGACCGTGAAGGAGTCATACTGGCGGAAGATGACCGGCATAACTCAGAGTCCTCCCGCAGTCGGCTGGGCCGAGATCTTCTGGTCCTGGCTGGGGAGCTTTTTGGGCATTGCCGCCGTGGCTGCTATTCATTACCGTTATTTTGCCGGGACCGACCTGGTTTTGATAATCGGATCTTTCGGGGCCTCAGCGGTCCTGATCTATGGGGCGATAAAAAGCCCGCTGGCGCAACCCCGCAATCTCCTGGGCGGCCATATACTTTCCGCCCTCATCGGCGTTACCATGGTCAAGATCTGCGGGCCCTATCTCTGGCTCGCCGCCGCCCTGGCGGTCTCCATCAGCATTGCCGTAATGCATGCCACCAAGACCCTGCATCCTCCCGGCGGCGCCACTGCCCTCATTGCGGTGATCAGCGGTCCCCAAATTCACCTGATGGGGTATTTTTACGTCCTCATGCCCGTGGCCACCGGGGCTGCGCTTATGCTCCTGGTCGCTTTGTTGATCAACAATTTAGCGCCTCACCGCCGCTACCCGGAGTTTTGGTGGTGATCTGAAAAATCTGTCATTACTGGACGAAATCAGGAGCGGAACGGTGAGAAATTTTTTATCCTGAGGCAGATTTTGCCGGAAGATTTTATAGCAACGGGAATATCAACGCCAAAACTTTGGACCGATTTCGTGGACCTCAGTGACTCAGTCGATGTTGATTTCGGGATAGTGCGGTCGGCCCGGAGGAGGAGGCTGCTGCTGGCTTTCAAGCCTCTCCAGGCGTTTGAGAATCTCTTCCAGGAGGAAAAGGCGGTCATTGATTTTCCAATACCAGCAGTTGAATTCACGGAGCAGGACCCAGATAACTGCGGCCCCGGCAACAATTAAAAAGTAGCCTAACGGGATTCCCAAGAATTGCATGATAGATAGTGTCGTTGCCCGGAGGCGGTCCCTGCATTGTTGAGCCATGTCCATGGCCGGGATGAAGAACGGGGACCGGGTAAAAGGTTCAGTAGTAAGAAAACTGCCCTTATAATTCCACTTCGCAAATGTCAGGGTAGTGCCGGTGAGCTTCGGCATAATCCAGACCATAGCCCACCAGGAAGCCTTTTTCCACCACAAAGCCGACATAATCCAGGGGCACTGCAATGGCGCGGCGTTCCTGCTTGTCGGTCAGGCAGCAGACTTTCAGGCTTTTGGGTTCCTGCTTTTGCAGATGCCGGAGCAGATATTCCAGGGTCAGACCGCTGTCGATGATGTCTTCGACCACAAGGACATGCCGGCCCCGCAGGGGAAATTCCACGTCTTTGGTAATCTCGATATGGCCGGAGGAAGTGGCGGCATTGCCATAACTGCGCAGGCGGACGAAATCTATTTGAACCGGCATCTCCAGGAGGCGGACCAGATCGGCCAGAAAGATGAAAACGCCTTTTAAAACGCCGATAATAACCAGTTCCCGACCGGCATAATCTCTGTTGATCTGGGCGGCCAATTCCTGAAGCCGGGCTTGGATCTGGCCCCGGGAAATTACCGGCCGGATGACAGGCGACATGGCGCCTCCTTGGTGTGAAGATTGGTGTATAAGGGGAGGATAAATAATCGGCAAAGGTTTGTCAAATGGTAATGGGCCGTGAAGCGGACCCGGCGGCGCCAAGGGAAAAGACTTGGCAAGGGTCCGGCAGAGACATGCTGATTTAAGATATCTCGACTATGGCGTCGCGCTCCCCGATTTCCAGCAGGGCGTGGAAGGTGGAATTGCCGTCCACAACCCGGTAACAATCATTGCCGCACGGGGTCACGGACAGGGGGCGACGTTTGGGATGGGTCCCCGAGCGCGGCGGCGTCCATCAGGGCCCGGGCCCGACGGACCCGGGCCGGGTCGGGAGCCTCCCGGGGCCGAATGTGGGCCAGGGGCAGGACGCAACTGCCGGGCGTAACTGATGAAAAACGGATTGGCCATAATTCACTCCCTTGCAGCCGGACCCTCCCAGAAATTACCACGAAGCATGAAAAGCAGCACAGGCGAGGAAGCCTGTGCTGCATTTAAAACTGCTTTTCATGTAAACTTTCGAGCATCACTAAATGTTAATTAGATACCCTCTTTGATCATTCGACAGGCTTCCCTGATCATCTGGCTGGTGTAGCTCCATTCGTTATCGTACCAGCTCATGATTTTTACCAGATCGCCGTCCACGACCTGGGTGCCGCTGGGGTCGAAGATGGAGGCGTGAGTTTCGCCGATGATATCGGAAGAGACGATTTCATCATAGGCATAGCCGAGAACGCCTTTATAGCGGGGGCCTTTGGATTCTTCTTCAAAAATTTTATTAATTTCCTCAACCGTGGTGGGCCGGGCCGCGACCAGGACGATGTCCACCAGGGAGCCTACCGGCACCGGCCCGCGCACGGCGATACCGTCGAATTTGCCTTTAAGCTCGGGCAAAATTTTCGTGACGGCCTTGGCGGCGCCGGTGGAGGTGGGCACGAAATTGGCGGCGCCGGCCCGGCCGCGGCGGAATTTTTTGGCCGGTCCGTCGACAATGGCCTGGGAGGAGGTATAGGCATGGATGGTGGTCATCATGGCTTTTTTAACGCCGATATGCCGCTGCAGAACTTCCATGACCGGTGCGGCGCAATTGGTGGTGCAACTGGCGCAGGAGATAATCTGGCAGGAACCTTCCGGAGTATTGACGCAATGGACGACCATGGGGACATCGCCTTCGCCTTTGGAGGGGGCGGAGAGGATTACATTTTTAGCCCCGGCCTGGATATGTTTTGCCAAGCCCTCCTGGTTGGTGAAGACGCCGGTGCATTCAAAGACCACATCAATCCCCAACTCTTTCCAGGGCAATTTAGTGGGATCTTTTTCACTTAAGAATTTGATCTCCCTGCCGCCCACGTGCAGGGTCCCGTTACCGGCTGACACGGGTTTGGGATAACGACCGTAGACCGTGTCGTACCTGAGGAGATATTCCAAATTATCTATGGCCATCAGATCGTTGACGGCGACCAGATCGAGTTCCGGGTGGTCCTCTATGATTTTTAATGCGGCCCGGCCGATTCTTCCCATACCATTGATTGCTACCTTTGCCATTGTCTGACCTCCTTAAGACTTTTTCCGGCTTAATTTCCGGTTAAATTATTTCGTTTGGCGCTGCCTCCAAAAACAAACAAGCATAAAAAATAATTTTAAAATATTTAATTAAATTTGGCTATGATACTTTTTGGGCGATTGCGACGAAAGATAGCGGTCAGCGGTCAGCAGTCAGCTTAAGAAAGAATATGAGATAATTTATTATGCTATTGATATAATAATATAATAAATCTTATAATTTCATATCCCATCTGTTGGCGCTTGTCGAGAAAAATTTACTGTATAGCTTTTGGTAATTAATCAAACATTACCGGATCTGGCTAGCGCTTGTGCGAGAAAAATTTTTTTATTCGGTAAGGAAGGTTGCAAAAAGATGCATAGTAGAGGACTTACACTTCCAGGCTGCTGCGCATGCTCGGCACACAATAAAATGGTTAAGGGCCTTGCGGCCCTTAACCGTGTGGTTTATACAGTTACCTGCCTGAATCAGCTTTCGAGTCTATTTCCCTTTGTCGGGTTTCGCCTTGACGCCTGATGGACAATCATATTTAGGCTGACAAATTGCAGGGGCGGGACCGACTGGACAGTCGCTACCTACACTGCAAAGGGACTTGCCGGATGATTTGGCAGGTGGGCAGACAGCCTTTTTCTGGGTTTCGATTTGTTCGGGGCATTTGACAGTTTTTCCGGTGGCGGTAGATTGTGCCAGGGCTACGGCTGCCATCATGAAACAGACTAACAGCAGAATGGCCGCACCAATAAAACGGTTTTTTTTAGTTGGATGTTGCATGGGTTCTTTCCCTAATCCTTGGTTCTTGGAGGTTGTCCGGTTAGCATCCCTATTACGGCGCCATTACCTTCAGGGCAGTGAATTCCGCCACATTGGTTTTCTCGTCGCCGGAGGCGGCACGGAGACCGATCTGACTCCCGCCCTCCGGGGGCTGGCCGGTCAAAGAAATAATTTCTTTGTCATTGATAAAGAGAGTGGCTTTGTTGCCTTTGGTGACTACCCGCAGCCGGTTTTCAACGCCGCTACCTTTATTGACCGCCGCATTTTCACGCCAGGTGACGGGATTGATGTAACGATCTCCGAGCCGGCGGGAGACCGTATACCAACCGTTGGCATTTATCATAAAGGAATAATATTCCTTGGAGTTCTTGGCCCAGAAAACCAGGCCGCTCCCCCAGATAGGGTCGTCGGCCGGGGCGAATTTAAGAGAGACGCTGGCTTCCATGTCGTTGGGGAAAATGTTCCCTTCGTAGAGCAGCGTATATACTTCTTTTTTGGCCGGCTGCAAAATCAGCTTCCCATCTTTTATGTTGAAATACTTATCTGTCGCACCCCAACCTGGATCCAGTGAGATAAAGTTATCCTCGAAAAGGACCGAGCTGGGCCAGGGTACAGAAGCGGTTCCGAGAATTATCACCATCAGCAATAAAACCGATAATTTTCGATTCATTTTTTTCTCCTCAAATTTTTTTCTAAATGTAATCAATTCTAATTACTTTTCAAGTATGCAAGTCAAAAGAATTATTTCAATTTACTTACGGTATGGTGCAGCTTGCCAAGATTGGGTGAGATTTTTAATCATGGATATTCTCTCCCTCTCCACCACTGGGGAAGAGGGGAATATTATGAAAAACTAAGGATGGGATTTCTCGAGGACGGCCGGCTTATATTTTTATGGAGTAGACCTTAACCGGAATCCCGGCAATCACTACTTCCTGTTTGTCGCCCTGGAGGCCGGCGGTGGCCGGGATTTTTTCGAAGGCGGCGGCGGTGACCAGGATTTCGCCCGGGCCGCCGATGTCTTCGCCGATTTTGCTGGCGCGGTTCACGGCATTGCCGAAATAGTCAGGACCGCCGATGAGCAGGACGTCGCCGTAGTCGATGCCGATGGAGACGTGGATATCGAACTCGTCCTCGGTCAGGGTGTTCAGGGCCAGAAAAGCGGTATTCAGGGCCAGGGCGGCCTGCACGGCGGAGAGGGGGTCGTCGAACATGGCGAAGCAGTTGTCGGCTTCGAATTTGACCACCTGGCCGTGATACTGCTCGATAACGGGCCTGGCGGTCATCTGCATGCGCAATACCATGGAAAGGTAATGCACGATGCCATGCCGGTATGACAGGAGGGAAAAACCGGACATGTCCATGACTAACACCGCCTTGACCT
Organism: uncultured delta proteobacterium; assembly: GCA_963789385.1. Classification (GTDB taxonomy): domain Bacteria; phylum Desulfobacterota; class Desulfobaccia; order Desulfobaccales; family Desulfobaccaceae; genus Desulfobacca. The sequence goes on from CAWBKT010000048.1 coordinate 17,891, forward strand.
GGCCGAACTCCTGCCACAGGGCGGTTTTAATCTTCTGTCGTGTGATCCTTCTCGTTTTCCTGAGCGTAGAGCAGCAGAAGTTCTTCAAAACGCTGGTCCATAAAAATCCTCGTAATCTGAAGTCGTATTAAAGGCGGTATCCGTCCCGTGCCGGTGCATCGGCAGGAATCTGTCCGGACTTGAGTATTCTACAACCGGGCGCCGGGTTTTATTATGACATAATTTTTCGGGTACGGGGGCAGGCTTTCGAGCCGATGGCAGGCGGCGGCAGATCAGGCAGTGGAAAAAGTGACGGCATAGTTGACACTTATGGGCGGGGAAATAATTCTCCGGAAAATTCCAGGAACGGAATTTACGGTTTAATAATAAAGGCGAAGCTTGCCGTAGCTGATATAATACATAATTTATTCAGAAAATTTATTGCCCGAGTGCAGCCAAAGGTTCAGATGCTGCGGTCGGCGTCTTCCTCAGCATGGCAGTAATAAAATAGGATGACACAGAAAAAAATATGAAAAGAGAAGAGAGGGTACACCCATGATCACTCCCAAGACAATAATGGAAGATGCCTGGTGTTATATGAAAAGCCGCGTGTTGTTTACGGCGGCGGAACTGGATGTGTTCACGAAACTGGAGGGGTGTCATTACACGGCCGCGGAACTGGCCCGGGACGGCAATTTGGACGAGCGGGGGACCAGCCGGCTGCTGGATTGCCTGGTAAGTTTGGGAATGCTGCACAAAGATCAGAACCGCTACCGCCTGGCGGCAGGCAGCGAGGTGCTGTCGGCCAAACATCCGGCGACGATCCTGCCGATGATTCTCCATTTAAATCATATCTGGAAAAATTGGAGCCTGCTCAGTGACGTGGTGCGCCAGGGAAAAAACGATTCCTTGAGAAAACTCGCCGATTGGGGCGGTGAAGTGCAGGAGGCTTTCATCGGCGCCATGCATGCTATCGGCCAGGAGATGGCGGCGGAGATCGCCGGGGCTTATGATCTGAGCCCGTATAAAAAATTGCTGGACATCGGCGGGGCTTCGGGAACCTATACCATGGCCTTTTTGCGGAAAAACCCTGCCATGCGGGCGGTAATTTTTGATTTTGCCCCGGTGCTGGCCCTGGCCAAAAAGAGGCTCACGGCGGAAGGATTCCTGGACCGGGTGGAACTGGCGGCGGGTGATTTTTACACCGACGAACTGCCGGGGGGCTGCGACCTGGCGCTGTTATCGGCCATTATTCATCAGAACAGCCCGGAGCAGAACATCGATTTATACAAGAAGATCCATCGGGCCCTGGCGCCGGGCGGGGTGGTGCTCATCCGGGATCACATCATGGACGAAAGCCGGACGCAACCGCCGGCGGGGGCCATGTTTGCCCTGAACATGCTGGTGAATACTTCGGGAGGAGACACCTACACGTTTCATGAGGTGAAGGAGACCCTGGAGGCGGCGGGTTTTAGCGAGGTGAAACAGGTTCGGACCGGAGAGAGGATGGACTGTCTGGTGGAAGGGAGGAAAGTAAATGATCAAGGGTAAAGTTCAAGGTTCGAAGGTTCAAGGTTCAGGGTAATATGGGGTTACGGCTATAGATTGGAATAGAAAACGAGAAATTAAATTTCATTGGGGAGAGGTAGGGGTGCCGAAAGCTTATTTTTTGCCGGACAGGGTTGAAATAGAAGTCAAAGAGGGTGAGACGCTGATGAAGGCGGCCAAAGCGGCCGGATTTCCGCAGGTCAGCGTCTGCGGCGGGATCGGCCGGTGTTCCACCTGCAGGGTCATCGTTCTGAGCGGCCTGGAGAACTGCTCCCCCCCAGCAAAGATGAGCTGGACATCATCAAGATGTTGAACCTGCCGCCCAACGTCAGGCTGACCTGCCAGACCACCATCACCGGGCCGGTAAAAGTCCGAAAATTGGTGGAAAATTTGGAAGATGTCGATTTTTTCTCCATTTTCATTGAAGGCGTGGAAGTTCTGACGGCGTTGGGGGAAGAAAAAGATATTTTTATCCTCTTTGCCGACATTCAGGCATTTACCGCCTTTGCCGAAGACCTGCTGCCGTATGATGTGCTCTATTCGTTGAATTTGTATTTAAGCCAGATGGGGGAGATCGTCAAGCGTCACGGGGGCCGGATTGACAACTACATGGGCGACGGTTTCATGGCCCTGTTTGAATCCGACACGCCCCCGGAAGGGGCCCGGCGGGCGGTGCGCGCTTCTCTGGAAATGCTGGAGGAAGTGAAACGGCTGGCCCCGTATCTGGAGGAACTGTACGGCAGAAGTTTCGATATCCGCATCGGCCTGCATTTTGGCCGGGTGGTGGCGGGAAAACTTGGGTATCCCGGCTCCAAGCGCGGCACCGTCATCGGCAATGCCGTCAATCTGGCCAGCCGGATAGAAAACGCCAATAAACAGGCCGGCACCAAGTTTCTGATTTCCAAAGAGATCTATGAGTTGATCAAAGACGAGATTCTGGTGGGCAAGGAGATTGCCACTGAACTTCCGGGAATGACCGGGGAATGCCGGCTTTTTGAGGTCGTCGGATTGAGAAGCAGTGAGCAGTAGGCAGAGGGCAGTAGGCAGTGAGCGGGGAGCGGTGGGAAATGGAAAGTGAAAAGTGCAAGGTGCAAAGTGGAAAGGGTTGTCATCGATTTTGCACTTATGATAGGATAGATTAAAACTAAGGCTTAAAATACTCAAGCTGCGTTAGGGATGTTATGGCGATAGAGGAAGAAAATAAAATCGGTTCGGTGCTGGTGATCGGCGGCGGCGTGGCGGGGCTAACGGCGGCCATGGATCTGGCCAGTTCGGGGCGTCAGGTGTACCTGGCGGAACGGGCGCCGATGCTCGGCGGCTTGATGCCGCAGTTGGACAAAACCTTTCCCACCAATGACTGCGCCATGTGTTTTATTGCGCCCAAGGAAGAAGACCGGAGCGGCTGTCTGCGGGGCGGGGTGGCCGTGTGGCGGCACTGTAATGTGAGGGTGTTGCCCGATGCGGAAGTCAAGTCCCTGGCAGGGGAGGCGGGCAATTTCCGGGCGGTGGTCGCAGACGCGGCCGCGTTTCATCAACCCGGCCAGGTGCACGGCCTGCGGTAAATGCACCGAGGTCTGCCCGGAGCGGGCGATCAATGAATTTAACCTGGGTTTTCAGGAGCGACCGGCGGCGTATCTGGGTTTTCCCCAGGCAATGCCCCGGAGCTTCCTGATTGACCGGGATGCCTGCACCGACTGCGGCCTGTGCGCCGAAGTTTGTCCGGTGGATGCCGTTGATTTGGCGGAGCAGGCCCAGGAACGGGAACTGGCGGTGGGGGCCGTGGTGCTGGCGGTGGGCAACGATGTCTTTGACCCTTCCCGGATGAAGCAATATCTCTACGGGCAGCACCCCAATGTCGTCACCAGCATTGAATACGAGCGGCTGTACAGCGGCACCGGCCCGTATGGCGGACATCTGGTCCGGCCTTCGGATGAGTCGGAACCGAAAAAAATTGCCTGGCTGCAGTGCATCGGTTCCCGGGATCTCCATTCCCACTCCTATTGTTCCAGCGTCTGCTGCATGTATGCCATCAAAGAGGCCATGATCGCCAAGGATTATCTGCCCGGAGTGGACACCGCCATTTTTTACATGGATATGCGGGTGGTGGGCAAGAATTACGAACAGTACTATAACCCGGGCCCGGGATGAATACGGGGTGCGCTTTGTCTGCTACCGGGTGCCGGAAATCGCCCCGGCGGAAAATGGGGATCTGAAGATTACCTATTTTGACGCGGAGGGCAGGAAACAGGTGGAAATTTTCAACCTGGTGGTGCTGTCCTCTGGTTTTGAAGTCAGCGCCCGGTCCCGGGAGTTGGCGGGGCGGCTGGGAATAGAGCTGGACCGGCACAATTATCCCCGGACCGACCCCTTTGTGCCGGTGGCCAGTTCCCGCCCCGGCGTCTATGTCTGCGGCACTTTCCAGGCCCCCAAGGATATCCCGGAGTCTATTACCGAGGCCTCGGCGGCGGCGGCCTGCTGTCAGGCCTGGTTGGGCGGGGCGCGGCAGGTAGAGGCGGAGGTAGAGGAGAAGACAAAGATCAGCGCGGCCGGCGAGCCTCGCCTGGGCATCTTTTTCTGCGGCTGGGGACCGGATCTGGCCGATCTGGTGGATCTGACCGAGGTGAAGAATTATGCCGGCGCCTTGCCGAAGGTAGTCATGAGTGCGGAACAGCCGCGGCATTGCTCGCCGGAGGCGTTGGAGCAGTTGGCTCAGTCCGCGGCGGCGCAGCAGATCAACCGGGTGGTGGTGGCGGCCAGCGCGCCCTGGACGGAAGAGCCCGGGCTGCGGGAGGCCTTTGTCAAGGCCGGATTCAACAAGTACCTGGTGGAGGTTGTCAACATCCGGAGTGAGGCGGCCTGGGTGCACATCGGCGACAAACCCGCGGCTACGGCCAAGGCCAAAGAATTGCTCCGGGCGGCCGCGGCCCGGGTGGCCACCTTAAAACCCCTGGCCGAAAAACCGCTGCCGGTGGAGCAGACAGCCCTGGTAATCGGCGGCGGCGTGGCGGGAATGAACGCGGCCCTGGGTCTGGCAAAACAGGGGTTTAATGCATATCTTATTGAAAAGGGTAAAGATTTAGGAGGCCTGGCCCGGCGGCTGAAAAGAACTATCGACGGCCTTGAGGTCAAAAAGTACCTGGATCGGCTGGTTGATGAAGTCAGGAACCACGAACGGATCGAAGTGCTGACCGAGGCGGAGGTGGTCCGGCATCTGGGCAGCAGAGGCAATTTCCTCACCACGGTGGCCACGGGGGGGGCGCGGCAGGAGCGGATCATAAAACACGGCGCGGTGATTGTGGCCACGGGAGCCGTGGAATATCGGCCGGAGGAATACCTGTACGGGGCCGATCCCCGGGTGATGACGCAACTGGAGCTGGCCGAGCGCCTGGAGAAAGAACCGCAGTTGGCTTCCGGCTGGAAACGGGTGGTGATGATTCAGTGTGTGGGCTCTCGAGATGACCGAAACCCCACGTGCAGCCGAATCTGCTGCCAGACGGCAGTGAAGCACGCCCTGCAATTAAAGGAGATGGCGCCTGATCTGGATGTCGTGGTCTTCCACCGGGATATTCGGACCTATGGATTGTTGGAGGATTATTACCTTGCGGCCCGTGACCGGAAGATTCTCTTCGAGCGGTTCGAGCCGGGTCGGCCGCCCCAGGTACAGGCAGAAGCGGGAAAACTTCAGGTAACTTTCTGGGATAATATCTTAAAACGCTCGATTCAGTGGCCGGTGGAGGCGGTGATTCTGAGCGCCGCGACCCGAGCGGCGGATACGGCGAATTTGGCCCGGCTACTGAAGCTGCCGCGCGACGAGCAGGGATTTTTCCAGGAGAATCACCCCAAGATGCGGCCGCTGGATTTCGCCTCCGAAGGGTATTATCTCTGCGGCACGGCCCACAGTCCGAAACTTATTAAGGAGGCGGTGACCCAGGGATTGGGGGCGGCGTCCCGGGCGGGGGCCTTTCTGGCGGCAACTCAGCAGTTGATCAGCCCCATCGTGGCCGAGGTGGAACAGGGACGGTGCGCCGGCTGTCTGGCCTGTGTCCGGACCTGCCCGTATCACGTGCCGCAGATGGAGAAGGGCAAATCCGCAATCAAGGCGGCTTTGTGCCTGGGGTGCGGCGTGTGTGCGGGGGTCTGCCCGGCCGGCGCCATCCATTTTTCGCATTACAGCGATGAGCAACTGCTGGCCGAGATGGGGGCCTGAATATTAAGTTTAAAGATAACAGTAAAAAAACAAGTTTTGCACTTTTCAAATCGGATTTTGAAGTACGTTGAAGCTTGCAAATGCAGCTAGATAAAAATCCCCCCCAACCCCCCTTTAAGAAAGCGGGGAGAAATAAAAGGCATCTTTTAATAAGTCCCCCTTTGCAAAAGGGGATATAGGGGGATTTTGATAGAGTGTCCAAGCTGCATACAGCCTAATCCTAAGTCACCGTAAAATCCAAGGTGCGAAACATGAGTAAAAAGTTAAAAGAGAAGTTGTTTTAGAAAACAAATTTTTTTGATGGAGGTATATATGCCGGAAGCTGTCACGCCTGACAGATCAAAACACACTATTGCCGTGGCCCCGGAGCTGGCTGACCGCTGCCTGGCCTGCGGCACCTGTATCGGCAGTTGCCCGGCCACGGAATCGGTGCCGGGCTGGGACGCGCGCAAGGCGATCCGGGCCCTGGCCCTGGGTCTGGAAGAGGAAGTGGTCGACTCCAAATGGCCCTGGGTCTGCACCATGTGCGGCCGCTGCGAATACAACTGCCCCCAGGGGGTCAAGCTGACCAAAACCTTCCGGGCCTGCCGGGGGGCGCGGGAGCGGGACAAGGTGCCGGGGACGCTGCACAAGGGCATTCTCATGAACCTGGAGCGGGGCAACAATTTCGGCATGCCGCTGGAAGATTACGTGGAACTGCTGGCCGAGCTCGGGGTGGAAATGGAAGAGGACCCCGATTACCCGTGTCCGGGATTTTATGTGCCGGTGGACAAAGAGGGCGCCAACCTCATGGTCATGATTAACGCCCGGGTGCCGTATACCGAGCCGGATAACCTGAAATGGTGGTGGCGGATCTTTTACGCGGCCAAAGAAGACTGGACCCTGCCGGCCGTCAACTGGGACGGGGTGAACTGGGCTCTGTACACGGGCGATGACGCCAGCATGAAAATCGGCGTGGCCCGCATCATCGAGAATGCCAGGCGCCTGAAGGTAAAGACCATCATGTACCCGGAATGAGGCCATGCCTACTATGCAACCCGGTTCGGGTTCACGCAGTGGTTTCCGGAAGTGTTCGAGGAATTTCGGGTGCTGAGCATGTTTGACCTGCTCAAGGAATATTTTGACCAGGGGAGGATCAAGGTCGACCCATCTATTCATACGCAGTTGGCCACCGTCCATGACCCCTGCAACTATGTCCGCAAGTCCCAGGCGGCCTTTGGCGACAATTATGGTGCCTTGATCCGCTGGCTGACGGCGCAATGCTGCCCCAACACGGTGGAGATGGTCAATGATCCCCTGAACAACTACTGCTGCGGCAACGGCGGCGGTATGCAGGTGATGCCGAACGAGACGGAACGTCTGGAACACGGGCAGTTTAAGGCGGATCAGATCAAGGCCAGCGGGGCGGAACTGGTAATCTCACCCTGCCACAACTGCCGGGAACAGATCAAGAACTTCCTGGGCAAGAAGTGCGACATGGGCAACTATAAAGACACCAAATATCTCTGGGAGGTGATTGCCGACAGTCTGATCTACGAGCCCTGGAGTGAGGCGGAGATCGACGCGGCGCATCAGGCCCGGGATGAGCAGTTCGCCAGATTTGGAGTGGAGCTGGAGGAGATGGAGTAAAAGAGGGTTTCCCGTTCCCGGTAAAACATTTCGTTAAAGGCGAAGTTTGTAGGGTGGGCACCGCCCACCATAAGTGCTTATATACAATAAGAGGCAGAGACGCGAGTTATCTGCCTTTATTTTTGGACAGGAAATGGCAATCTTGACAGCGGCACCTTGTCAAAGTATCATAATATTGTAAACTTGAGACAAACCTATCGGAGGGAGCAGTATGAGCCGGCCTGCCGAAGATAAAAAAATTTATACGTATGGCGAGTACTATAACTGGCCAGAAGGGGAACGCTGGGAGCTGATCGAAGGCATTCCTTATAACATGACCCCGGCGCCATCCATTGAACATCAAAGAATTTCAGGAGAATTTTTTCGACAAATCAGTAATTTTCTTTTCGATAAAGATTGCGAGGTATTTTCCGCCCCCTTTGATGTCCGGCTGCCTGAGGGCGACGAAGGCGATGACGAGATTATAACCGTTGTGCAGCCCGATATTTCAGTAATCTGCAATCCTGAGCGATTAGATAATCGGGGTTGCCGGGGCGCGCCGGATTTTATCATCGAAATACTTTCCCCGGCCACGGCGGGCAAAGACCAGATTCAGAAGGTGGCGCTTTATGAAAAACACGGCGTCAAGGAATATTGGCTGGTCCACCCCGGCGACCGACTGCTCACGGTGAGGCTCCTGGACTCCGAAGGCAGATACGGCATCCCCAAAATTCAGGAGGCCAAGGGCCTGGCGGCAGTGACATACCCTGCCGGGTTTGGAAATCGATCTTGATGCGGTTTTCCGGAGGGTGTCAAGTGATGGTTAACAACTTAAAATCCTTGATTCTAATCAGCTCCTTGCTGCTGACTGGCCTTCTCGTGGTTGCAGGTGTGCCCTCGACGGCGAGCCCGGCAGAAGAGGGCACATCCATCCAGGAAATGCTGCCGGCGGCGCCGGGGAAGTCCGGAGTCAAATCGGAAGATTTAATCCGCCAGTTCGATATCTTGCTGCAAGGGCAAAAACTCCCGCCTGAAGCAGCCGGACTTTTTCAAGATATGAAAGGAATTATGGAGGGAGCGGCCAAAGGGCAGGACCCCCAGATACTCAAGGAAAAGAGCCGCGGTCTGCTGCAGGGTATGCAGTCATACCTGGAAAAGTCGAACCAGTCGCCGGAAATTGCCGAGATATTTAAATCTCTTGCGGACATGACGCAACCGGGGTCGACAACCCCCAAACCGGAGGAATTTCTGCAGACCTTTGACAAACTCCTCCAAGGCAATAAGCTGCCGCCCGAGGCTGCGGGTTTGTTTGAAGCAATGCGGGGCATCATGCAGGGCACGGGCCAAGGGCAGGACCCGCAGATGCTCAAGGAAAAGAGCCGCGATCTGCTGCAGGGCGCCAAACCCCTCATGGAAAAACCGGGCCTGCCGCCGGAAGTGGCGGAGATGTTTAAATCTTTTCAGTTAAAGATGCAAAAAGCGCCGGCGGACCGGCCAGGGAATTAATCAAGGGAATTATACTTGTTCTCAAAAGTTTCTTCGCATCTGTCATCCTGAGCGTAGCGAAGGATCTAAGATTCTTCGGTCGCGGCGCTCCCTCAGAATGACAAGAATACGAAATTATTTTTGAGAATTGCTATAATCAGAGGAAAGTCGAGATAGCCGCAAGCGGACCTGGAGTCCGCTTTTTTTAGGCGGACCGGTTCCGCCGGAAGCCGTAGAAAATATACAGGAGCAGGCCCAGGGCCAGCCAGAGCAGGAGGCGGAGCCACGAGTCCAGGGGCATGGACAGCATCAGGCTGAAGGAGGCCAGGGCCCCGGCCAGGGAAATTATTTTGCCGCCGGGGATGCGAAAGGGGCGGGGGATATCGGGGCGGGTCCAGCGGAGGATGAAGACCCCCAGGCAGACGATGAAAAAAGCAAAGAGGGTGCCGATGTTGCAGAGGAAGGCAAGTTTTTCAATGGGGGTGAAGGCGGCGCAGACAGCCACTACCAGCCCGCAGGCCAGCGTCGTCATGTGGGGCGTGCGAAAGCGGGGGTGGACCCGGGCGGTCCACGGCGGCAGCAGGCCGTCCCGGCCCATGGCGAAGAGCACCCGGGGCTGGGCCAGGAGCAGGATGTAGAGAACGCTGGTGATGCCCCCCAGGGCGCCCACGGCCACCAGGCCGGCCACCCAGTTGAGGCCGATTCTTTGAAAGACGGCGGCAAAAGGGGCCTCGGCGGTGATTTCCCGATACGGCGCCATACCCACCAGCACCAGGGTAACAATGATATAGATGGCCGTGCAGATAATGAGAGAGCCGATGATGCCCACCGGGACATCCCGTTGCGGCCGCTGGGCCTCCTCCGCGGTAATGGCCACCACATCGAAACCCAGGTAGGCGAAGAAGACCAGGGAGGCCCCCTGAATCAGGCTGAAAGCGCCCATTGGCACCAATGGCGTCCAATTTTGCGGCTCCACGTAAAACATTCCCACCACCACCACCAGCAGCAGGATCCCCAACTTTAAAAAGACCAGGCCGCGAGCCACCAGGGCATTGGTGCGGGTGCGCAGCATCAGGAGCAGGGCCAGGCCCAGGACAATACCGGCCGCGGGAAGATTGATCAGGCCGTCCGCGGTGACTGAGGGCGGCACTGGCCGACCAGGGCGGCAGGGTCAGGTGGAAACCTTTTAATAATTCCTGAAAATAAAAAGACCAGCCCACCGCGGCCGTGGCCGCACCCATGCCATATTCCAGAATCAGGTCCCAGCCGATGATCCAGGCGAAGATTTCCCCAAAAATGGCGTAGGCGTAAGAATAGGCGCCGCCGGCCACCGGGTGCATGGCGGCCATTTCGGCATAACACAGGGCCGCCAGCAGGGCCGCAAAGCCCGAGATGATAAAGGAGATGATGATGCCGGGACCGGCGACCTGCACCCCCACCCCGGCAATGACAAAAATGCCGGCGCCGATGATCTGGGCCACGCCGATAATGATCAGATCGAAGCGGCTGAGGCTGCGGGACAGTTCTACCCGGCCGGCCCCGGTTTCAGCGGGCGGATCGAAGGATTTCCGGCGGACGAGTTGTTGCCAGGGCATATTGGATCATCCTGCCTTTTACGTCCGGGTGATGAGCCAGGTGCCCAGAAGCATGAGGACGGCCCCGAAAATCCGGGGCAAGGTTATGGGGATTTCCCGGAAGCCGAAAAGCTGAAACTGGTCCAAAAGTAAAGCCGTGAGCAGTTGGCCGGCGATGGCCACCGCCATGACCGGTCCGGTGCCCAGGCGGGGAACCACCAGGATAACCGCGGAGACAAAAATGGCCCCCATTAAACCGCCGGTGAGCTCCCACCAGGAAGCCTGGGGGAGGCCCCGGAACGATCCTTGCCCGAACACCATGGCCAGGAGAAAGAGGGCAACCGTGCCCACCAGAAAGGATACGGTAGAACTTTCCACCAGGCCGATTTTCTGGGCCAGCCTGGCATTGACCGAAGGCTGGACGGCCACCATGACCCCGGACACGAATATAAGTAATAAAAGTAATAGCTTAGACATGGCGCCTCTTACCCCTCACCCTGACCCTCTCCCCGCCAGCGGGGCGAGGGGAATCAGGTGTAATCTATTTCATGCACCTGGTAACAGCCGACGCAGGGACGGGCCCCAGGCCGCTCCTGTTTACCCGAACAGTTCAATGCCTTGCCCCTGAACCTTTTTCCTAAAAAAGAGGCGTGAGCTTGGTTGGCGGTTTTACCATGGGCGCCTTATCGCCATGATACGATTTGCCATTGATGACCTCCAGGAAAATATAGCGGGCACTGATGTCCAAGGGATTGATCTTGCCTTCAACTTTGACCTTCCGGCGTTCTTTGGCGAGCTTTTTTAAAACCTGATAATTTTGATTTAAAATGATCTTATCCCCGGCTCGATCGGCCTGCAGGAGGTAGCCGCCCACCTGGCGATGGATGATCCTGCCCTCCAGAGTAATCGGCTGGCTGGCATCGCGGATTTTCCCCTGCACGTCGGGGTCGGGAATGAGCTGGGCAGCCCAAACGGTTCCGGCGAAGAGCAACAGTATTGCCACCAGAAGAAAAATTTTTCCTTTTACCATATTTTCTTCCCCACTAAAAACGGTGAATTGCCGTTAATTTCGATGCTACCATTAATAACAGAATGCGGCGCGATTATACAGAGGTTTTCAAAAGAATAGTGGACTGCGGAAAT
>CAWBKT010000049.1:0-23445 GCA_963789385.1 uncultured delta proteobacterium
TTATAATATTTTAATTTTTGAGATTTTCGTTAGCGACAGTAGGTTTTTTAAAAGAGCGGCAACGGCTATGCCTATGGAGGGTCATAGTATGGATTGTAATTGTGAATGCTGCGAGGCTCGGTTCAGTTAACTTCTCTCCTCTCATATGTAACCACTATTTGACCAGATAACCTACCCTCCACGGCAGAATGCCATCGGACAAAATAATGATTTTGTAAATCCTCTCAGAAAAAGCTAATTCAGATATTCAAATTCATATCCGCTACTAATGAAAAATCTTAAGAAGTTTTGTTATGGCAAGAAGTGCACCATCGGTTGCGCCCCGAAGGCTTAATATGTCCGGCATTCCATAGTGCAAAAGACGATCGTGGACCGCGTAGAGGAAGCCGGTTGTTGTATTTCTGCCATACCTTGGGGGAATCCACTATAGACGATAATTTTTTACTCCCACCACCTGGAGCAGTTGATAATAGTATCTTCATCCGTCATAATCATTTATCTACTGAATACGATAGTGACCCTAAACTTCTGGAGGAACCATGTCGGCCAAAACTGAAGGAAACCATCCGTTTGGAAGAGTCCCGGGACGGCAAAGGCCCCTGGAAGAAGTGGGGCCCCTATCTCAGTGAACGTCAATGGGGCACGGTGCGGGAAGATTATAGCGACAACGGCGACGCCTGGGACTACTTCCGCACGATCAGGCCCGCTTCCGGGCCTATCGATGGGGAGAGGACGGGATAGGCCGGCATCTCCGACGACAAACAGCGACTTTGTTTCGCTCTGGCCCTCTGGAACGGCCGGGACCCCATCATCAAGGAGCGCCTCTTCGGCCTCACTAACGTCGAGGGCAACCACGGGGAGGATGTCAAAGAGTACTACTTCTACCTGGACAGCACCCCGACCCACTCCTACATGAAATACCTCTATAAATACCCTCAGGCGACCTATCCCTATACCGATCTGGTGGATACCAACCGCAGCCGTAGCCGTAACGAGATGGAATACGAGCTCCTCGACACCGGCATCTTCGACGAGGACCGCTACTTCGACGTCTCCGTGGAATACACCAAGGCCGGCCCGGAAGACATCCTGATCCAGATCACCGTGGCCAACCGCGGCCCGGAAGATGCCAACCTGCATCTCTTGCCCACACCTCTGGTATCGCAACACCTGGTCCTGGCCCGAGGGGTCGCCCCGGCCGGGGCTGAAACAGGCGATCGGCGCTGGGGGTATGAAAGTCATCGCCGCCAGCCACCCGGAGTTGGGCGAGCGCTTCCTGGCCTGCGAGGGTGAGCCTACGATCCTGTTTACCGAGAACGAGACGAATAACGAACGCCTCTTTGACTCGCCCAACCGCACCCCGTACGTCAAGGATGGCATCAACGACTACCTGGTACTCGGGGCCACCCAAGCGGTAAATCCTGAAAATACCGGCACCAAGGTCGCGGCTCATTATCAAGCTCACCGTCCCGGCCGGGGGGGAGCAGGGCAATCCGTTTGCGTCTGACTGATACCAAGCTGGCGGCGGCCTGCCTTCGGGTCGGATTTCGATAAATCTCTGGAGCCCGCCGCCAGGAAGCCGAAGAGTTTTACGCCTCCATCACTCCCCCGTCCCTCAGCGAAGATGCCGCCCGGGTGATGCGCCAGGCCCTGGCGGGGATGCTCTGGAGTAAGCAATATTATAACTTCGATGTAGATACCTGGTTTGAAGGGCATGGGGCTCACCCTTAGTCCCAGGGGGGGCCGTAATATCCGGAACCGGGAATGGTTCCACATGGTCAACGAGGACATCATTTCCATGCCGGACAAGTGGGAGTACCCCTGCTACGCGGCCTGGGACCTGGCTTTCCAAACCATTTCCCTGGCCATGGTTGACGTGGATTTCGCCAAACAGCAGTTGGAATTGATGCTCCGGGGGGTGTACCTGCACCCCAGCGGCCAGATTCCCGCCTATGAGTGGAACTTCAGCGACGTCAACCCCCCGGTGCACCCCTGGGCCACCGCTATCTTTACGAGTTGGAAAACCAGCAGCGCGGCCAGGGTGACGTGGAATTCCTCAGGCACGCCTTCAGCAAGCTCATGCATGAATTCTCCTGGTGGGTGAACCGCAAGGACCGCGTTCGGCAAGAACGTCTTCGAAGGCGGCTTCCTGGGCCTGGACAATATCGGGGTCTTCGACCGCAGCGCCCCGCTGCCCACCGGCGGCTATCTCGAGCAGGCCGACGGCACCGCCTGGATGGCTGTATTGCCAGAACCTGGGTGAAATCGCTTTGGAGCTGCAGGTCGCCAACCTGACCCGGTCTACGAGGACATGTTGGCCAATTTCCTCGAGCAGTTCCTCTGGATTGCTACGGCCATGAACCGGAAAGGCCCGGAGGCCTCTGGGATGAGGAAGATGGCTTCTACTATGACCTCTTGCCGCTTCCCCGACGGTAGCTCCCGGAATGCAGGTGCGCTCCATGGTGGGACTCCTCCCCCTGTGCGCCACCATCGTGGTCGAGGAATGGGAGCGCCAGCGGAACCCAGTGGCGACGCCAGAAAATCGCGACCGCTTCGGCGCATGCCAGAACTCCTGGAGCACATCCATCCCACGGGTCCGGGACATTTTGGCGTGGCCAGACCGGAGCATCATAGCCCTGCTCAACGAGAACAGGCTGCGGCGCATTCTGACCTGCATGCTGGACGAGAATGAGTTCTTGAGTCCATTACGGCATCCGGTCCCTGTCCCGATATCACCAGGATAACCCCTTTATCCTTCATGTCCATGGCCAGGAGTACCGGGTGGACTATCTCCCGGCCGAATCCAACACCGGCATGTTCGGGGGCAACTCCAACTGGCGGGGTCCCATCTGGATGCCGGTGAATACGTTGATCATCGGGGGCTGCTTCAATTTCTACCTCTACTACGGTGACAACTTCAAAATCGAATGCCCCACGGGCTCGGGCAACCTCATGAACCTCTTCGAGGTGGCTCGGGAGATCGGCAACCGCCTCAGCCGGATCTTCACCTGGGATGAGCGGGGCCGGAGACAGGTCTATGGGCGGCACGGAAAAATTCCAGAGCGACCCCACTGGCGGGACCACATCCTGTTTTACAAGTACTTCCCCGGAGACAACGGCGCCGGGTTAGGCGCCAGCCACCGGACCGGCTGGACCGGCCTAGTGGCCAAGTATATCCAGATGTTCGCCTCATTGGACCCACAGAAATTCTTGGAATATGGTAAAGGCGGGGCTGTTCCGAAATGATTGAAGGAAATGCCTGACGCCGGGAGGGTTGGCTGATGTTTAAGCGCCTCCAAGCATGGGGCTGAGATAATCTTCCTTACAGGAAAAAGTTAAGAAACCATACTTGATAATTTCTGTTGTTTTTCCCAGGGAGAAGCATCATGAGTAGTCCTTTTGATCTTGCCCAGATCGATCCAACTAGGGTCTCAGACTCAGGAATATTTCTTCCAGCACGTGCTCTCTTGGTCCATGGCAGTCCAGATCATAGTTATCGGCGGCGCTCTCCTGTTAGCACGCAGTAAGCGGGGGCATGCGAGCCTGGGTGCTCCGCCAGCAGGTGCAATACGCCTCGCATCCAGAAGCCGGCGCCGACCTGGCCATACTCCGGGATTTCGTCAAGGTCGTTGATTCTTTTATCGCCTTTATCCTATTGGTGATTGCCTATAATATTGCTGGCCATTTCGACTGGCCTCCAATGGATTGGGCGTCGCTGGCGTTATTTTGCTTGCCCTGGCCGTGGTGCGATTATTCACCGAGCAGGATGGAAAATCGCTTCTGGGCCAGGATTCTTGCCATGGCTATTTGGGGTTATGCCTTTGTCTTTCTTTCAAGTCTTAGATACCCCTTTTGCTTGATTTTTTGCAAAGTGTTGATTTTCGACTCGGGGAATTACACTTCTCTCTCTTATAGATTCTTCGGGCCTTTTGCCTGTTGTTGGCTCTTTACTGGGTGTCAAAAAATCTGCGAGTATTTCTCCATTTCTGGCTGACCGTAACATCAGGTTTGGATACTGCCGCCCAAATCCTGTTGTATAGGCTCGGCAGCATTTTTCTCTATTCCGCCTGTGTTGTTATAGTCTTACATTACCTGGGGCTG
The DNA here is from genome assembly GCA_963789385.1 of uncultured delta proteobacterium. Taxonomy (GTDB): domain Bacteria; phylum Desulfobacterota; class Desulfobaccia; order Desulfobaccales; family Desulfobaccaceae; genus Desulfobacca. Next base: position 4,102 of record CAWBKT010000049.1, read on the forward strand.
GATCTCACCGTCTTCGCCCTGTTCAGCGGCGCCTTGGGGTTGGGGCTGGGTTTCGGCCTGCAAAAAATCTTTGCCAACCTGGTGAGCGGGTTCATCCTCCTGGCGGACAAATCCATCAAGCCCGGCGATGTGATTCAGTTGAAAGACACCTATGGTTGGATCAATTTCCTGGGAAGCCGCTATGTCTCTGTCGTCACCCATGATGGTATCGAACATCTCATCCCCAATGAAAACCTGATAACCGGCGAGGTCATCAACTGGTCTTACAGTCACAACCTCGTCCGGTTAAGGTCCCCGTTGGCGTAGCCTACGGCTCGAATGTGGAGAAAGCCAAGGAGTTGATACTGGCTGCCGCCGCCAACATCCCGCGCATCCTCCAAGACCCTAAACCTGTTTGTCTTTTACGGGCATAGGAGATAATGCCGTCAACCTGGAAGCCCGGGTGTGGATAAATGACCCGCAAAACGGCATCGCTACAGTGAAGAGCGACCTCTTCGAGGGGATCTTGCAGCGGCTCCAGGAACATGGCATAGAAATGCCCTATCCCCAACAGGACGTGCACCTCAAATCTATCCCTAGCACAATGCTTCGAATTGGCCCGGGGAAGGATGAAACCTAAGGAGCTATGCCGGAAACAATCACTGAGAAGTTTTAGTTACTGCTATGTGGAAAATGTAATTTATAGAAATGATTTCCATAACAATTTCAAATGTGTAATTTGATCGTCAGGCATTCCTGCCCCGGACCAATGCCTGATAAAAATCTTCTGCCGTCCAACAAAAACCCATCTCCTAATCGGGATGTAGTCTGCAAAATTTAACTGCAAGTGTCAGGTCTTATCTGATCTCGATTTGATGTTTGTCAGATCAAATCTTTATTACTACACCTTTTATACACTTTAAATTTCCATTTTATTTAATATATTTCTCTACCGGTTTAATGATATTCAACTTGAGCAGGAGGTAAATTAGGACGGTATAGCCGACGGAGATGAGCACATCATGGAGCAGCCTTTTTCTCCGATTCCCCCGGTTCGCAGTATTTTTCGCTGACCATCTGGCAGACCCTTTTGTGCATCATGACCAAGCCGGTTATGTTGGTCAACCAGTAGCCGGCCACAAAAGCAGGACCGAATAACGGCCGATAAAAAATACCGATTAGCCAGGCAAAAATATAGGCCAGCGGAATGTTGACAAAGGCGTCATTCCACCAGGACAACGGCGACAGGATATAACCAATCAGGGCTAAGATGCTGCCGGTAATGGTCCTTTTCTTTATCACAGTTAAAAATCCGGATTATTGGCCACATTAACCAGTCCGCCGCTATTACGCCGCCAGGGTTCTGATAACGGCGCTATGGTGCAGGTATGACGACCCGGCGTTGTCGGGCTTGAGGAATGAGTATCCCATCCTCAGCGCCAGCCGATGGTGTTGTAGCCCTTACGGCGGAGGCATTCCTCCACAAATTGTTTCTGCACCGGGTCAAGATCTTGATTACGCAATAGACCACTGATTAGACCAGCGGCGGCGCCGCCCGCCGCACCCTGGGCCGCGCCGGTGGCCGCGCCACGCCCAAAAGCGCCTACCGCCGCGCCGATGGCAGCCCCGGTTCCCGCCCCGACGGCTGTGGTTTTGGCCACCTCACCGGTTTTACTCTTGCCTATCCCGGCTTCTTTGGCCTGCCGGAGGCAATCTTCTACGTCGGCGCGCACTTGTTCCTCCCCCGCTTCCTTAACTTTTTCATCCGGATAAACCACCGGGCGTCTGGGACCGCAGGCGGCCGCCATCAGGACTAATGCCGCCAGGAAAGTAACGAATATCAAGTTTCTCATCTACCACTCCTTTAGCAAATGATCGCGCCTCATAAGTATCCCATCCTCAGCGCCAGCCGATGGTGTTGTAGCCCTTGCGGCGGAGGCATTCCTCCACAAATTGTTTCTGCACCGGGTCAAGATCATGATTACGCAATAGACCACTGATTAGACCGGCGGCGGCGCCACCGGCCGCACCCTGGGCCGCACCGGTGGCCGCGCCGCGCCCAAACGCGCCCACCGCCGCGCCGATGGCCGCCCCGGTTCCCGCCCCGACGGCCGTGGTTTTGGCCACCTCACCGGTTTTACTCCTGCCTATCCCGGCTTCTTTGGCCTGCCGGAGGCAATCCTCCACGTCGGCGCGCACTTGTTCCTCCCCCACTTCCTTAACTTTTTCATCCGGATAAACCACCGGGCGTCTGGGACCACAGGCGGCCGCCATCAGGACTAATGCGGCCAAAAAAGTAACGATCATCAAGTTTCTCATCTACCACTCCTTAGCAACTGTTATACTGAGCTGTGTTTAAGGTACGTACGCATTTTGAGAAGCATGTAAAGGGTGTTGCATAAATATGGAACTTTATGGCAGCACTGTTAGCCGGAATGTTTCATCAGGCTCAAAAACTTCTGCAGCGGCCAGGCATTGACGATATCGTCCGGTTCGGCCCAGCCTCGGCGCGCCTGGGAAATGCCGTAGGGCATGAAACGCAACTGGTCGATATGATGCGCGTCGGTATTAATCACCATCTTTACCCCCGCCTGTTTGGCGGCCAGGATGTTGTTGTCCCCCAGGTCCAGACGTTCCGGGTACGAGTTGATCTCCAGGATCGTCCCGGTGTCCCGGGCGATCTGCAAAAGTTCGCCCACCGCGACTTCATACTCCTCCCGGCGCTTCAGTATGCGGCCGGTGGGGTGGGAAATGATATCCACGTGGGGGTTGCGCATGGCCACCTTCAGCCTATCCATCATCTCGGATCTGGGCATCCGGAAATTTGAATGGATACCGGCAATGACATAATCCAATTGGGCCAGCACCTCATCGTTAATGTCGATACTGCCGTCGTTCATGATATTGGCCTCGCAGCCTTTAAGAACAACAAATATTTTTCCGGATTCCCGCAGTTTCTGGTTCAAGGCGTCAATTTCCCGGTTCCGCTCCAGAAGTTGTTCTTCATCCAAACCATGTTCGATGCGCAGGAAGACGGTGTGGTCGGCAATGCCGATATATTCATACCCCAGCCTCATGGCTGCCTGGGCAATTTCGGCAATGGCATTGGCGCCGCCGTTCCAGTTGCAATGGACGTGCAGGTCGCCTCTCATATCATCGTAGCCGATGAGTCGGGGCAACCGTCCTGCCCCGGCCGCCTGGAGTTCGCCCCGGTTCTCCCGCAGCTCCGGAGGCATCCAGGCCAGGCCCAGCTTTTCATAAATTCCCTCTTCCGTGGCCCCGGCCACCATCTGGTCCTGGCCGTCGAAGAGGCCGTATTCGTTAAGCTTGTAGCCCTGGTCGATGGCGATCTGCCGCAAGGCGATGTTATGTTCCTTGGAACCGGAAAAATATTGCAGGGCCGCGCCGTAACTCCCCGGCGGGATCACCCTCAGGTCCATGTCCAGACCCTGCCGCAGGTGCACCGAGGATTTTGTCGGTCCGTGGCCGTAGACCTTGACTACCTCGGGCTGGGAGACAAAAAACTCCATGACTTTTTCCGGTTGCGTGGAAATCACCAGAAAATCCAGGTCGCCGATGGTCTCTTTCCGGCGCCGCAGGGACCCCGCCATATCGGCCCGCTCCACTTCCGGTAAGGCTCGGAGGGTGGCCAGCATCTGGTCGGCCAGGGGCAAAGCTTCGCCCAGCAGAAAGCGGCCCGTGCTCTTTTTGAGGAATTCAATGCCCTCCAGGATATTGGCCTCGGTCTTCTCGCCGAACCCTTTTAAAGGGGCAATCTTCTGGGCCCTGGCCGCGGCTTCCAACTCCGCCAGGTTGGTCACCCCCAGCTTCTCGAAGAGCACCTTGGCCTTTTTCGGCCCCATACCTTCCACAGCCATGAGCTCGTTCAGGTCGATGGGCAGCTTTTGCCGGAATTCTTCATAATACTGAATTTGGCCGGTATTTAAATATTCATCGATTTTCCGGGCAATGCTTTCGCCCACGCCGGGGATGGCTTTCAAGGCCTTGTAACCGCCCTGTTGATAAATATCCTCGACGCTGTCCTTGAGATTTTCCAGGGTAATGGCGGCCTTCTGGTAGGCATAGGGTTTGAAGCGGACCCCGTCCATCTCCAGGTATTCCGCGATCTCATTAAAGATTTTGGCTATTTCCCGGTTCTTCATAATATGATTTCCTGCGGTCTGGTATAAGGAGCAGATCAATCATTGCTCAGGAGCGCTGGTCAGTGCATTTGAGTTGAATTCAACGTTCATTTTAGTATACAATTTTAACAATAATATCAAAAGATTTCCTCAGCTTTAAGGCAGGAGAGCATTCCCGGACAACAAACTCCTTATTTATATTAATAAAACTTATGCCCAAGGAAAAAATTGTCATGTCAAAAGCATTTACCGTAGTTGTGGAAAAAGATGTTGAAAGCGGCTGGCTGGTGGGGGAAGTAGTTGAACTTCCAGGGTGTTATACCCAAGCCCCGGACCTTCCCACATTAGAAGCAAATATCAGGGAAGCTATCACTGGTTATCTCAAATCAACGATTTTGGAGGAACCTCTGCCCTCCTTCGTGGGAACCTGGCGCATTGAGGTTACCGCTTGACCCGACTTCGGCTCATTCCTTACCGAGAACTAAAAAAGGTGCTCGAGGCGATGGGCTTTGAATGGGTCCGCTGCGAGGGAAGTCACAATATTTTTCGACATTCGAGCGGCAAGATCGTGGTTATTCCCGATCATGGCAGCCAAGTCATAATTAGGCCGCTTTTAAGGAAAATCCTGCGCGACCTCGGATTGAGCCTGGAAGATTATACTCGCCATTTAAATAACCTTTAATAGTACGGCATCAAAAAAGAACTATATAGGACGAGATATATGGATAAACCCGAAACCACCCCGCCGCCCAATTTCATCCGCTATATGGTGGAAGAGGACAATCGCACCGGCAAGTTCGGCGGTCGGGTGATCACCCGTTTTCCCCCGGAGCCTAACGGCTACCTGCATATCGGCCACGCCAAGTCCATCTGCCTGAACTTCGGCCTGGCTGCGGATTTTAACGGTCAGTGCAATTTTCGTTTCGACGACACCAACCCCAGCAAAGAAGAAGTGGAATATGTGGAGTCCATCCAGGCGGACGTGCGCTGGCTGGGATTTGACTGGGACGACCGCTTATACTATGCCTCCGATTATTTCGAACAGCTTTACGGCTGGGCCGTGCAGTTGATCAACGACGGCAAGGCCTTTGTCTGCGAATTAAACCCGGACCAGATCCGGGAATACCGGGGCACCTTAACGGCACCGGGAAAAGAAAGCCCTTTCCGGAACCGGCCGGCGGCGGAAAATCTCGATCTTTTCAGCCGCATGCGGGCCGGGGAGTTTCCGGACGGCTCCTTGACTCTCCGGGCCAGGATCGACATGGCCGCGCCCAATATCAACCTCCGGGACCCGGTGATGTACCGCATCAAGCACGACCCGCACCACCGCACCGGCGACGCCTGGTGCATCTACCCCATGTATGACTGGGCCCACGGCCAGTGCGATTCCATCGAAGGCATCACCCACTCCATCTGCACCATGGAGTATGAGGACCACCGGGCTTTGTACGACTGGTACCTGGACCAGTTGGGCCTCTATCACCCCCAGCAGATCGAGTTTGCCCGCTTAAACCTGAGCCACACGGTGCTGAGCAAACGCCGGCTCATCCAGTTGGTCAAGGAGGGGCATGTCAACGGCTGGGATGACCCCCGGATGCCCACCCTGGCCGGGATGCGGCGCCGGGGCTATCCGCCGGCGGCCATTCGAACCTTCTGCGATCGCATCGGCGTGGGCAAACGGGAAAACCTGGTGGACCTGGCGCTCCTGGAGTACTGCGTCCGGGAAGACCTGAACCGCTGGGCCCCCCGGGTCATGGCCGTGCTCCACCCGCTCAAGGTGGTGATTGAAAATTACCCGGCCGGCCAGGTAGAGGAACTCCCGGCCATCAACAATCCGGAGGACCCCGGCGCCGGCACCCGCACCATCCCCTTTTCCCGGGAATTGTATATTGAACGGGAAGATTTTATGGAGGACCCTCCCAAGAAATTCTTCCGGTTGTCCCCGGGGCGGGAAGTGCGGCTGCGCTACGCCTTTTTCCTGAAATGTCACCAGGTGATCAAAGACCCGGTGACGAACGAAGTCATCGAGCTCCGTTGCACCTACGACCCCGAAACCCGGGGGGGCAATGCCCCGGACGGCCGGCAGGTCAAAGCCACCCTGCACTGGGTGTCCGCGGCCCAGGCCCTGCCCGCACAAGTGCGCCTCTACGACCGGCTGTTCACCGTGCCTCATCCCAGCTCTGAGGAAGGGGATTTTAAACAGTACATCAATACGAAGTCATTAGAGGTCATCAACCCCTGCTGGGTGGAACCTTCCCTGGCGACAGCCGCGGCCGGCAGCCATTTCCAGTTTGAGCGGCTGGGATATTTCTGCGTGGACCCGGACTCCGCCGACGGCCGGCCGGTATTCAACCGCACGGTAACCCTGCGCGACGCCTGGGCCAAAGTGCAGCAGTCAGGAAAAAAAGGTAAGTAAAAATGACGGCAGCTACTATAAAACCTTGGGAAATCCTGGCTAGAGTGCGGGACCGGCAGCCGGTGGTGCACCATCTGACGAACTGGGTCACCATCTACGACTGCGCCCAGGTGGTCAAGGTCCTGGGGGGCTCCCCGGTGATGGCCCATGCCAAAGAAGAAGTGGCCCAGATGACCGGCATCGCCTCTGCCCTGGTGCTCAATATCGGCACCTTAACCGTGGATTTCGTGGACGCCATGCTGCTGGCCGCGAGGGCCGCCAATGCCCGGGGCATTCCGGTGATCCTGGATGTCTGCGGCGCCGGCGCCACCCATTTGCGCGATGAAGCCAGCTTCAGGCTGCTGAACGAAGCCATTATCGATATTGTCAAAGGCAATGCCTCGGAAATTGCCCGGGTGAGCGGCGCCCAGGTGCAGACTAAAGGCGTCGACGCCACCGAAGTCAATCTGGATCTGCGGGAGATGGCCCAGTCGTTGGCCCGGCGGCGGCAGTCGGTGGTGGTCGTGACGGGAGCCGAGGATATTGTCGCCGGCCCTGAGAAAATTTTCCTGGTGCGCAACGGCCATCCTCTCATGGGCCACGTGGTGGGCACCGGCTGCATGGCCACCTCGGTCATCGGCGCCTTCGCCGCGGTGGAGCCCGACCTGGTTGCGGCCGCGGCGTCGGCCCTGGTCTGCTTCGGCGTGGCCGCGGAAATTGCCGCCGCCAGACGCCGCCGGACCGGCGAGCTTTAAAGAGAAGCTCTTTGACGCCCTCTTTCTCCTGGACGAAGCCACCTTAAGGGAAAGGATGAAGGTAGCCGACTGATGCCAAGGCGCCTTCAAACCGGCAATGTTTTCAAAAGAATACCGGTATAACAAAATTCCCCTGCCTCCGCCTTGAGCAAATGGGTATTTTCATTGATTCCTTAAAAGTATTTTTTTCAATGATTCCTTAATAATATTCCCCCCTTTCTTAAAGCTAAAGGGGGTTAGGGGGGATTTTGGCAACTTTCAGAAATGTTCCCAATCTCCTGCTTTCAAAAACTAAAAACTCGTTCCCAAGCTCCTGCTTGGGAACGTCAATTGGCTCCGAAGCTCTGCTTCGGTTCCTTAATAAACTTTCACCCCACTGGTCGACAATTCCCAAGCTGAGCTTGGCTACCTTGATTATTCCCTTCCCCCTTTGGGGACTGTACAAAGAAGGACAAGGCCAGGACGAGGGGTGCCTGGGAAATACTTTTGCCTACCACCATGACGCCATTCTCATGCTTCGTTTTATTTTTGAATCATCAGAACTTTTGACTGCGAGATAACATGAAAGGCTACTATTTTATCACCGACACCCGCCTCAGCCTGGCCGGCAACGCCCGGGACGTGGAGCAGGCCCTGGCCGCCGGCGTCCGGGTGGTGCAGCACCGGGATAAAGAGGCCGACACGCACGCCATGATCGCCGAAGCCCGCATCCTGCGCCGGTTATGCCGGTCAGCCCTCTTTCTGGTCAACGACCGGGTGGAAGTGGCCCTGGCCGTCGATGCCGACGGCGTCCACCTGGGCCAGGAGGATCTGCACTATCGCGAGGCCCGCCGCCTGCTGGGGGAGACAAAAATCATCGGCATCACGGTCAATACCGTGGAGCAGGCCCTGGAAGCGGCAAGTCTCGGGGCCGACTACCTGGGCGTCTCCCCCATCTTTGCCACCCAAACCAAACCCGACGCCGGCGAACCCGCCGGACTGCACCTCCTCCGGGAGATCCGGCGCCTTGGTCAACCTCCCCCTCATCGCCATCGGCGGCATCACCCTGGACAACGCCCCCGACGTCATCGCCGCCGGCGCCGACGGCTTCTGCGCCATTTCGGCCGTGGTGACCAGACCGGATATTCAGAAGGCGATAACGGATTTCCAGAGACTTTTTGTTAATTGTGTTTCAAAATAAAGATGGAAATCCATTGATTCAGTCTTCCCAACCTGTGCTAATTTGAATACTCCCGCAGCTTTTGTAGCAAGTTCAGTGGAAAATTGGTTAAAGATTGTCTTTGGTTTATGAGGTGGGATTATTAGAAATTGATCTTAAGGCAACAACTGCTCTATTTTTGTGAACCACAATAGATAATATATTCCACTGACATCAAATTAAGGATAAAATTTTATATGAATATAGAGCAGCATTATAAGAATGTATTCCCACCAAAAAATATCCAAGTTTTAATCGTTGCCGAAGCTCCACCATTACAAACAGAAAATTATTTTTATAATGTTTCAGACGAATATAGGTCCCATAATTCTTCAAGAAGTTTTTTTCGTGGTATTATGCAAGGAATAGGATTACTTTCTGTAGGTATATCTAAGTATAATGAAGTTAACTTACTAGAAGCATTTTTAGACGCAGGATATTTCCTTATAGATTCCTGTCCCTTACCTCTAGTAGATGAAACAGGAAAGCAGTTGCCGAGTAAAAATAAAAAGCAAATTATGATAAATTACTCAGGGAGCCTTTTGAAAACCATTAAGTCATTGGATCCTGAGAATATCCTATTTATTTGCAGTACTAACGAAGTTGTAATGGATAGATTACGACATATTAAGTATATCTTAAACCGTCTACTAACGTTGCGACCCTTACCCTATCCCGGAGTAGGCTGGCTGAGACGACCAGACAAGACAGGCTTTATGGATTTGCTCCCTAACAATATCCGCCTTGCAGCTTTATATTAAAATTCTTGCAACAAATTTTTTAAAAAATGAAGAGACCAATGATAGTAAATTAAGAATAGCTAAAATGTGATGGCATGGGTAGCAATGAAGGGAATAAATGTAAACATCAGATGGATAAGAAACAGGTGATCCAAGAGCTTCTCACCGCCGCCCGCCAGGCCCGCCTCGCCGCCTACGCCCCCTATTCCCACTTCCCCGTAGGCGCCGCCGTCCTCACCGCCGACGGCCGCATCTTCACCGGCTGCAACATCGAAAACGCCTCCTTCGGCGCCGCCGTCTGCGCCGAGCGGGTGGCCATCTTTGCCGCTGTCGCCGCCGGCCAGCGGCAGATCAAGGCCCTGGCCGTCATCGCCGACACGCCCCAGCCCGTCGCCCCCTGCGGCCTCTGCCGCCAGGTCCTGGCCGAGTTCAGCCCGGACTGCCTGGTGATCATGGCCAACCTGACCGGCGACCATCAGGTCCTGACCCTGGACCAACTCCTCCCCTTCGCCTTCACCTTCCCGCCGCCCTGAAATCCGTTCGCCATTCCTGCCTGGCCAAAACTTTCCGCCGCCCTGATCGCCATCCCGCCGATTCCGTGACATTCTTCCCAACTGTTCTGTCCTTTTAGCTGAATTTCTAGTATATACAAACCCATGCGAATCAAAGCGGTTCTCGAAAGTTTACCTGCGAATGCACCCGCCTGGAGGCTCATTGTCTCGAACCGGGCGGGAAAGCTAATTCACGGGGCCTTCCCCTGCTTCGGTGTGCTGTCCTTCATCATGGACATTGTGAACATGTCTGGCTTTTCCCGGAAACCGGCAGGCAGTCGCGCTACCGGCGCTCAAAAGCGCATACAAGCGGGATAGAAGCGGGATAGAAGCGGGACAAATTGTCTTCATGACACATATTTTATAATTATTTCATCAAGATAAAGCGAAACGGAAAAATGTTTGCAACTAACCGCCCTAATACTGACCTGTCAGCAAAATTTTCTTCTCCCTGGCGGCAACCATGCCCTGGCAGGCTTATAATCCTGGCGCCCCGCCGGTGCCAAACAAGCGCGATACAAGCGCGACAGAAGCGAGATAAATTAATTCCTTGATAGATATTTTTCATTAATTTCCATAAGATGTTGTGAATAAAAAATGTTTGTCGCGCCGCCCCTAAAACCTCCCCTGCAGGCGCACAAATAAAAAGGGCGGCTGCCCTGCCCGCCCTTCGAGATAATCGATCTTCGGTTGATGTCCGGCTAGGCCACCGTCACCTCCGGGCTCAGGTAAACGTCCTGGATGGTGTGCAGCAGTTCCACGCCTTCCTTCATGGGGCGCTGGAAGGCCTTGCGGCCCGAGATCAGGCCCATGCCCCCGGCCCGCTTGTTAATAACCGCGGTCTTGGCGGCTTCGGCCAGATCGTTCTTGCCGCTGGCGCCGCCGGAGTTGATCAGGCCCATCCGGCCCATGTAGCAGTTCGCCACCTGGTAGCGGCACCACTCGATGGGGTGATCCGGGGCCAGTTCGCTGTAAACCCGCGGATCGGTTTTGCCGAACTTCAGGGCCGTGAAGCCGCCGTTGTTCTCCGGCATTTTTTGTTTGATAATGTCGGCTTTAATGGTCACCCCCAGATGGTTGGCCTGGCCGGTAAGGTCCGCGGCCACGTGATAATCCTTCTCCTTGGTCTGAAAGGCCGGGTTGCGGAGATAGCACCACAGGATGGTGGCCATCCCCAGTTCATGGGCCTGCTGAAAGGCCTCGCTGACTTCCATAATCTGCCGCCGGCTGTCCGGTGAGCCAAAATAGATGGTGGCGCCGATGGCCGCCGCCCCCATATCCCAGGCCTGCTCTACCCGGGCAAAGAGAGTCTGATCGTGCATTGTCGGGTAGGTGAGCAGCTCATTGTGATTGATCTTCAGAATAAACGGAATCTTGTGGGCATAGCGCCGGGCTACGGAACCCAGGACGCCCAGGGTGGAGGCCACGGCATTGCAGCCGCCTTCAATGGCCAGCTTGACAATATTTTCCGGATCAAAATAGATGGGGTTGGGGGCGAAAGAGGCCGCCGCAGTATGCTCAATGCCCTGGTCCACCGGCAGGATGGACAGATAGCCGGTCCCGGCCAACCGCCCGTGGTTGAACAGGGCCGCCAGGGAACGCAGCACATTGATGGGCCGGTCGCTGGGCATAAAGATCCGGTCCAGGAAATCCGGGCCCGGCAGATGCAGGGATTCTTTGGCAAACCCCCTGCATTGGTAATTAAGGAGGGATTCCGCCTCCTGACCGATTAAGCTTTGGATTTTTTTGATCATCAAGACCTCCTACATACTTTGGCCGAGCCACTTGACCCGGGGCGAAATGACTTCAGCCGGCAATTGATCAACAGTAAATTACAGCGGTTCTCTAAAGTTTTTCTAATGAAGCTTCTTGTAAGATGGATTCTGTATGTATCCTAGAAACGAAATAGAGAATTCTATTATAGGGCGGGCCGCGCCAGACCTTGAGTCCACTCGAGAACGAAATTATTGAGAATAATTTATTTATAAAAGATAGACTAATGTAAGTATTTCTGCTGCAATTGGCAACTAGAAATCAATTGAATTAATTTGACGGATACAAGCTGGATTCATAAAACCAGGGAAGATTTATTTTGGGCTTACTATTTGAAATTCCCAACAAATCCAAAGCTACTGCGGCTGCCCGTCGTGAGGCTCCCGGCCCTCCCAGCCGGTCCCTGATCCTTTTGATGCCGGCGCTGATCCGGGCTAATTGTTCCGGGTCCCGAATCATCCGGCAGACCGCCGCGGTTATCTGTTCCGGCGTCACCTCGTTCTGGAGCAATTCCGGAAACAAACCCTCTCCCGCCAGGAGATTGGCCATGCCGATGTGGGGCACCCGGACCAGGATGCGGGCCACAGAAAAGGTCAATGAGGCCACCCGGTAGACAATCACCATGGGAGTGCCCAGAAGCGCCGTTTCCAGGGTGGCCGTCCCCGAGGTGACCAGGGCGATATCCGCAGCGGCCAATATTTCATAGGTTTGGGCCTGGTGGATGCTTACCGGGACGTGAGCTTGCGATACTAAATTTTGCCACCAGGTCTGCCGGTGCGGTGGCGGCCAACGGTAAAAAAAACCGGCACTGGGGCAGCTTGTTTTTGATCTGCGCCGCACTGGCCAACATTTCCGGCAGCATTTGGGAAATTTCGCCGGCGCGGCTGCCCGGCAGCAGGGCCACCGCCAGGTCATGAGCCTGGAGGCCGAATTGATCACGCAACTGCCGGCGCCGCGGCAGGGCGGGCAAGGTTTCCAGCAGCGGATGGCCGACATAGGTCACTGCCACGCCATGCTGCCGGTAGAACTCTGCTTCGAAAGGAAATATCACTACCATGCGGTTTACCAGCCGGGCGATGGTTTTGACCCGGCCCCGGCGCCAGGCCCAGACCTGGGGGCTGATGTAATACATCACCGGCACCCGAAACCGCCTGGCCAGACGCAGCACCAGAAAGTTGAAATCCGGAAAATCCACCAGAATGACCAGATCCGGCCGCTCCTGCCGCAGGTAGCGCCACAGGGCCTGCAAGGCCCGCCAGATGACGGGAATTTTGTGAAATACCTCCGTCAGCCCGATAACCGCCAGGTCCTCGGCATGGCAGGCCAGGCGCATGCCCTGCCCGGCCAGGGCGTCGCCGCCGATGCCGTAGAACTCGGCTCTGCGGCAGACGGTCCCGGAGGGCCTGCACCAGACGGGCGGCATGCTGGTCCCCGGAGGCCTCCCCGGCCACCACCATAATTTTAGGGGATGTCATCGTTGTTGGGCTTGGCGCATGGCCGCGTTGATGGCCAGGGCCAGGGCCAGGGCATCTTTGCCGGCCTCGCCGCTGACCACCGGTTCCCGGCGCGTGGCCACGGCCTCGAGAAACGCCGCGATTTCCTTCATCAGGGGATCGGCCGGGGGAAATTTGACGTTTTCCAGGTGAATGCCCGGCAGAATGCCGCCGGGTTCACCGGTATGCTCCACCACCATCAATTCCCGGGCTTCAAAATCCACCGACAAATAGGTTTTGGGTTGAAACAGCCTGAACTTGCGCATGCTTTTGATGGAGATGCGGCTGGCCGTGAGGTTGGCAATACAACCGGTGTCAAATTCCAACCGGGCGTTGGCGAGGTCGATGGAGTCGGTGAGCACTGAGACGCCGGCTGCCCGAATTTCGGCAACCTTCCCCGGGACCAGGGACAGAACCAGGTCAAGATCATGGATCATCAGGTCACGAACCACATCCACATCAATGCCCCGTTCCTTAAAAAAAGCCAGGCGATGGATCTCGATGAAATGCGGCTCGCGCACCCGGCGGGCCAGTTCTTCCATGGCCGGGTTAAAACGCTCCAAATGGCCCACCTGCAAAATCAGGTTTTTTTGCCGGGCCAGGGATACCAGTTCCTCGGCTTCGGCCACGGAAGTGGCCAGAGGTTTTTCAGCCAGGACATCGATCTGCCGGTTTAAGCATTCCTGGACGACGGCATAGTGCCGGCTGGTGGGCACGGCCACGCTCACGGCCTGCACAAGCGGCAGTAACTCCTGAAAATCCGTGTAGCCTCGAGTCTGGCACTCCCGGGCCACCTGGGCCGCTTTATCGGCGTCAATATCTACTACACCCACTAACTCGGCATTCTCCAGGGCGGCATATTTTTGGGCGTGGAAACGGCCCAAATACCCCACGCCGATGACTCCGGCCTTAATTTTTCCCATTTTACAGACCCAAATTTTTCGCTAATTGCTTATGAAACAATTCCGAAGCATCCTTGTTGCCCATAAAGCCGCCGACGCGCACTCCCACCGAAGTAATATTATTAGGCATGGCCTCCAGAAAAATGGCCACGTCGTCCCCATTGGAATCCACGCCATTAATGGTGCCTTTCAGCGGGCTGATTTTTCTATCTTTTATTTTAATACGATATTCCTTACATACCTGCTGCACGGCCTGATCCATTTCCGGCAGAGATTTGGGATAATCCTTGATCAGAGTGCCTTCCAGCCATTTATAACCCGCCATGGCGCCAGTGGCGCCAACCCCGATTAACGCGGCTCCCAGACAACCGGTGAAAAGCGTGAGCGCTAAGACAATTAATATCACCCTTTTTAACCATATGTTCACCTATCATGCTATCCCTCCGGTAACAACCTGATTGCCCGTTTTATCCCATGATTCCTTGGCCATGTCAATATATTTTCATTACTTGCCGCTTTTCTTAAAATAAGGGATTTCAGATGCGCCGATTAATTGGATTGGATACAATGAAATTCGAGAGGAGGTGTGTTATGGATGTACGGCAAGCCATTTACCAGCGTCGCAGTATTCGGGCCTTTACTTCCGAGCCGGTGCCCAAAAAATCACTGTTGCATCTCCTGGACGCGGCAATCCAGGCTCCCTCGGCCCGGAATATGCAGCCCTGGCAGTTTATCGTGGTTACGGGTAAAGCCCGGGAGCGGCTGGTCCAAAGACTTATCAGCCGGTATAATGAAGAATTGGCCCAGGGACTTCAGCCCCCGACCATGGAACTGGCGGAGCCTTTTATGACCAGGGTTCGAAAATTTATGGAGGCCTTGCAGCCCTTCGCCGACCAGGAGCCGCATTTCGATCTCATGCGGGAAAGTCTCAGCTTCTATGGCGCCCCGGCCGTCATTCTCGTGGCTTTGGATAAAACCTTGCCCCAGGATCGCCTGTTCGACCTGGGCGCGGCGGTCGAAAATCTCCTGCTGTCGGCCGCTTCCCATAATTTGGGCGCCTGTGTCATCGGCATCGTCCTGCGTTATCGGAATCTTATCCTGGAGGAGTTGCAGTTGCCGGAAAGCGTCAACCCGGTCATGACCGTGGCAGTGGGTTTTCCCGATCCCGCCCGGCCGATAACCGCCTTCAAATCCGGACGTGAAGATTTAGCGGCATTTCTTACCTGGGTAGAATAGGAGTTTTGAGTTCCCGTAAAAAATCCCCTTTCCGAAAGTGGGACTTACAGGAATCAGACTGCTTCCCCCTTTATCTAAGGGGGCAGGGGAAATGTTAACGTACACTGAGCGAATTGGTTCTCCCTTAAAAAAAGACCTGCCCCTTTACTATGTTACCATTCACTGCCATTGATCTGCCACCGGGATGGGAAGCCGCGGCCACCGCCGCTTTGGCGGCCGATGGCGTGACTCTGATTTTGGGGGGGCCGGATTGCGGTAAAAGCACCTTTTGCCGATACGTGCTCGGTCTGGCTCAGAAAGCCGAAAAGCCCATCGCTTTTATCGACGGCGATCTGGGCCAATCCCATCTGGGCCCCCCGGCCACCCTGGGGCTCAACCTCTATCCGCCCCACCACCCGGATGATACCGGATCTATTTCCCGACACCCTCTACTTCATCGGGCAGACCTCACCTCCCGGCAGACTGCTGGAACTGGTGGTCGGTTTGCGCCGGTTGCTCGAATCATCCCGCCGTCGCGGGTGCCGCCGGATCATCGTCAACACCAGCGGTTTTATCGGCGGACCTGCCGCCCTGCGCCTGAAAATGGCCAAGGCGGAAACTCTGGCGCCCAATCTCTGCCTGGGGCTGCAACGGCACCGGGAACTGGAGCCCATCCTGACGCCCCTGCGGCACTGCTGCCCGAACGTGCTGACGCTGCCGGTTTCCGACCAGGCCCGGTCCAGGCTCTTTACCGAAAGGCGCCACTATCGGCAGGAACGCTTTGCCGCCTATTTTGCCTCGGCCTCCCCCCGGCACCTTGATCTGGACAAGGTGGTCTGGCTGGGGTTTCCCTTCGGCCAGGGACCGCCCAGCTGCCTGAGATCAGAAGCAGCGGCTCAGCCAACTCCTGGGGACTGAGGTTCTGCATGCCGAAGTGACGACTGACGGCAGGTGATGATAATCGGCAGCCGCAGCCTGACAGCCTCAGAGATCAACTCGGCCTGCCAGGAACTGGGAAATGCAGGAATATCTTGGGTAAGCTGGGGCAATCTGGAACTTCGCCTGGTGGGTTTGCTGGATCACAACCTCCTGGCCCTGGGCCTGGGCCTGCTGCTGCCGTCGGCCTGGGAACGGCGGCAGATCATCATGCATACCCCCCTGCCCTCCCGCCTCCTGGGCCGGGTGAAGTTCTGCCGGCTGGGAAAAATGCGCCTGGATTTTACCGGAGAGGAACTGCCGATACATTAGAATTTAACCGGAATTCTCTGCCGCCTCGGTTAAGCGTTCCCGCAATTCCTGCAATCGAAGCTTCTGCGCGGCAGGCGGCATGATCTTGACAATAAAATGCTTGAGCCAGCGCCCCACCTGAGCCCGTTCGGCCGGGGTTAAGGAGTCCAGTGGGGCGGGCGCATCTGCTTGCAGTCCTGGTGAGTCGGTCAATCAAGGCCAATTTCGCCGGTTCCGGCAGTTCCCGGCTTTTCAGGATCAGGCGCAGGAGGAATTTTTGGGTCGCAGTTTCGGAAGCGCCGTTGTTGGCGGCCAGATACAGCATCTCCTGAATGGCCAGGTCATATTTGCGGTATTGTTCGGCCCCCGGGGCGCGGCCGCTGTACAGCCGGATAGCTTCCACCCCCACAATGGTGGACATGCGGCCGAGAAAGAACCGGGACAACATTTCCTTGCCGCCATAATAAGCCGCCCGATAGCCCCAATACCAGGGACTGGCGATATTTTTCAGCATCCAGGCATAACGGGCGACCTTATCCAGGTGATGCCGTTTCATGAACAAGTAGGTCGGGTGCGAGGATAATTTTTGATAGATATCGTGATAGAACAGGATGGTCTCTAGTTCGACGTCTTTCACCGTCCTCAGGGGCAGCGTCTCCAGCACCGCCTGGAGGCGGACGCTGATGCGGGTCTGCAGGCTGATGAGTTCGGATAACGAGGCATGCAGTTCCGGCCGCTCATCTTCCGGATGGTAGACTGCGGCAATCTGCTGAATCAACTCCAGGGCCAGATTCATAATAATTTTCAGGGAAAACTCGGTGTCCGGCCACATTTTCAGTAAATAGCGCCGTCGGAAGGCCCGGACCACGTCCATGGCCGCTTTGTCCTCGGGGCGGGGGTCGTTGAACGGCAGGCAGATATCTTCGCCTTCCAGCGTCACCGGATCAAAGCCGGCCAGAATTTTTTTTCGGGTCCAATGGCGGACCACCAGCAGGGAGGTGAGCCAGAGGAGGACAGCAAAAACTATGAGAATCCAAATCAAGTATTCAGGCATGGCAGGAAATTACTGATGTGAACCGTTCCTTTCTTCCTTATCACTTTCCACTTTCCACTTAATCACTCTTTAACCTCCAGCGCCTCGAGCGCCAGCCGGGCGAAATCCAGGGAGGGGTCCAGGTCCAGGGCAATCTTCAGCAGATGGGCCGCCTCCTTCCGGAAGCCCAGTTCCCGCAGATTAATCCCCAGGTTGGCGTAATCGATGCCGGAACCCGGGTCAAGTTCAATGGCCTTTTCGAAACATTCCACCGCCTGTTGATGTTCCTTTAATTTAAAATAGCAGAACCCCAGGAGATGATATACCTCTTTGAGCTGATCGTTGGCGGCCTTGGCCTGAAGCAGGGCAGCAATGGCCGCCTGGTAATCTCCCAGATCTTTGCGGCAGGAGCCGATGTGGACATGGACGCTGGCGATCTCATGGGCCGGAGGCTGAGCCTGCAGGGAAGCTTCAAAATATTCCAGGGCCTCGGCAGACCGGCCCAACGTGTCCAGGGTCAGGCCCAGGAAAAAGAGCACGTCAAAGCGGCCGGGAAATTCTGCATTTAGCGTCTGCAAAGCCTCCAGGGCATCATCGGGACCGGCAAATTGGCTGGCCAGTTTAGCCATGTGAAAGATGACGTTAGTCTTGCGGGTGCGTTCCAGGAAATGGGCCCCGGGCACAACCACATAGACCACCGGAATCCGGATTTCCGGATGGGTGACGTCCACCACCAGCACTTCCAGGCCCAGTCCGGCCAGGGCCTGGACACAGCGCTCAATCTCCACCCTGAGATTGGCGTCAGAGACATCGGGGAGCGAGGTGATGGGACGCTGAGGGCCGGGGGCCATTAAGTAAGAAGCATCCTGAAGATTTTCATATTTAGGGAGAGTCGGCTTGTAGGACGTGCGTTTATTAAAATCCCCCGCCAGTTGCGCCACCTCGGTCAAAGCCCGGATCAACGATTTCTCCGGGTTCGGCGTGGTCCCGGCAGTGAAAATGATTTCGCTGGCTTCGGGAAAGGTACTGGGATCATACGCCAGCACGCCGACGGTGGGAATACCGGTATCCAGGGAAAAATCCCGGATGTGCAACACTATGCCCTGCTGCCGGAATTTTTCCAGCAGCGCCACGGCAGCCGGGTCCTGCACCGAAGCGGGATCAATGATCGGCGTAAAAAGTCTGCCATGACTGATGACCGAACCCACGTGGCGCTCCACGACTTCGCACAATCCCTGCAAGACCGCCTCCTCCAGGTTGTTGCCGGCCGCCGGGCCGTTGTATTCGTTAATCAGGTAAAACCAGTGGATGGGCAGCAACAGCGAATGATTGTAGGTCAAGCTGGTGGCGCCGGTGAAATGCAGGGGCCAGTCCTGGTAGATCTCTGCTGCCTGCTTCATCGCGTCACCGGTGTCGAACAAAGAGCGGGCCAGAGTTTTAAACGGCAGCGATTTTTCCACCAGGCTCGCCGGGGGTGGCATACAAAAAGGCCGCCCGCTGCATAAAGGAAAAGAAGCTGAATCGTTCCACCAGTTCCATGAGGGCGCTGGCCTCGGCCTGGGCCGGATTGGAACCTTTCCCCATCTGTTTTTGCGTGCCGATGGTGCGCACCGCATCCACGCCGCATAGGCTGACATAGACGGGGATATCCAGGCGGCCGCTGTCGATGCGCAGGGTATTTTTCAGCAGATCCAGGTTAAGCTGCTGGAAGCGGCGCCGCACCCGGTCCACGGTTTCCTCCGGATTACACACTTTATCCAGATCATACGAGTATTGTTTAAAGCTGTCCCGGAGGACCAGGGTCTCGTTCATGGGTCAATTCCTCTCGGCTGCAATCAACTTTTTAAAACTATCATACCATGAAGCCCCGAACCGGTAAAATTTTTTAACTGAAGAGTAATTTCTTTGCCTGAATTTGGCCGAATTAGATTTTTCTTTTGG